>JAUYEG010000087.1 GCA_030691505.1 Bacillota bacterium
GCCGAACCCGCGCCCCGCGCCCGTGACCAGCGCGACCTTTCCGCCCAGATCAGCCGACAGCTCGCGGCCCTCGCGCCAGACTATCGAGTCAAAAGTCTCTGCCATGCTCTACGCTCCCTCTCTGTCGCGGCATGCGCGCACAAAGCTATGGAACAACGGGTGCGGGCGCGCCGGCCGGGAAATCAGCTCCGGGTGGAACTGCGTTCCGACGAAGAACGGGTGCCCGGGCAGCTCCAGAATCTGCATGATGGGGTGGTCGGGCGCCTTGCCCGAAAAGACCAGCCCGGCCCGCTCGACAAGCTCGATGTATTCCGGGTTGGCCTCGTACCGGTGCCGGAAGCGCTCCCTGACCCGCTCTCTCCCGTACAGCTCGTGGGCCTTCGTGCCGGGCTTGATGTCCACCCAGCGGCCGCCCAGCCGCATGTTTCCGCCCAGGCCCTCGAGTTTCTTCTGCTCCGGCAGCAGATCCACCACTTTGTGCACCGCGTCGAGCGCAAACTCGGTTGAATGCGCCCCCGGGAGGTTGCAGCAGTTGCGGGCATACTCGATCACCGCGACCTGGAATCCCAGGCACAGGCCGAGGAACGGTACCTTGTGCGTCCGGGCGTAGCCGACGCACGCGATCTTGCCTTCGATGCCCCGCGAGCCGAAACCGCCCGGCACGATGATGCCGTGGACGCCCTCCAAGGCCTTCGCGGCGCCATCCGGACCGCCTATCTCGGTCGTCTCGACCCATCGCAGCGACACCCTTACTCCGAGCCCCGCCCCGGCGTGCTCAAGGGCGTTGATGATGCTGGCATAGGAGTCGCGGACCTCGGTGTACTTACCGGTTATGGCCACGCGGAGCTCACGGCGAGGCCCGGTGATCCGGTTGGCGAAGTCCTCCCAGAATGCGACCAGGTCGTTTTGCTTGCCCCGCGCCGCGGCCGCGTTGATCCTGTCCCGCAATCCAAGCAGGTCGATGGTTTCCTCATCCAGTCCGGCCTCGTGCAGTATCACCGGCACGCGGTAGATCGACTCCGTGTCGGGCAGGCCGACCACCCGCGAGACGGGGACGTTGGAGTAGATGGATATCTTCTCTCGGACACTTTCCGAGACCGGCTCGTCGGCCCGGCAGGCGATGATCGCCGGCTGAATCCCCAGGGCCATCAGAGTTCTGATGCCAAGCTGGGCCGCTTTGGACTTCTGCTCCCCCAGCGCGCGCGGGCGGAGCACGTACGTCACATTGGCGAACATCACGTTGCGGCCATCTTCCTCATACTGCAGCTCACGCATGGCTTCGAGGAAGTAGCCGTTTTCGATGTCTCCCACCGTGCCCCCGACCTCGACCACAACCAGGTCCGCGCCGGACGAAATCGCCAGCTTGCGCAGGAAGCTCTTGATCTCCCCGGTTACGTGGGGGATAAACTGCACGTCCCGCCCGAGGTAGTCGCCATGACGTTCGCGCTGCAGGACCTGAGCGAAGACGCGGCCGCCCGTCAGGTAGTTGAGGGCGGACAGGTCCCGGTCAAGAAACCTCTCGTAACTGCCCAGGTCCATGTCGCACTCAGTGCCGTCGTCCAGCACGAACACCTCACCGTGCCGGTAAGGGTTGAGGGTGCCGGCGTCCTGGTTGAGGTACCCATCAAACTTCACCGGCGCTACCACCAGCCCGCGCGCCTGCAGCAGCGACCCGAGTGAGGAGGCGAAAATGCCCTTGCCGAGGCCGGAAATGACGCTGCCGGTGACGACCAGGTACTTGGTGCGGCCGGGGGTGTAGCCTTGTGGGATTGGGGTGTAGAACTCGTGGTCCTGCGAAGCTCCTGCGAGAGATGCTAATAACTCCGGACCTGCCATATGGTGAGCCCTCCCCAGAGGGGGCCAGGTCCGGACACCGCCGGTTCAAAGCAAGTACGGACGCCCTGACGGCGCCCCAACCTTGCCCTTGTCGAGGCCCATTATAGCATGTCCTCGCCATGCCGTGGATGTCTTCCCGATTGCGTTGTCTTGCCGATTGCAGTTCAGACGGATTGCCCGCCCGCATAGAATTGGCCGCGGGCGCTTTGCCCGCGGTTGACCGAACACTCTTTTGAGAGGGGTCAGAGCGTATGATCGAACAAGGCTCCGGGTTTCCTGGTAGCGGGCTTCCTGGCGCCGGACTCCCTGGCAGTGGACCTCCCAGCGGCCGCCCGGAAGCGGGGGCGTCCGAATCGGCCGCGCCTCAGGGGCCGGTCCGCCGGGCCGTCCGCACCGGGCAGCGCCAGCGCATCTGCGCGGCTGCACCGGGCCCCTATCCGGACCCGGCGGTCAAGGCGCCAAGCCCGGAGTACGCGGCGCTTTTGCTCGACGATTTCGCCGGGCGCGACGGCGAGTTGACGGCCATCTGCCAGTACTCATACCACCATCTGGTCGTGCCCGACCACCTTGCCTGGATCGCCGACCTGCTGGAGGACGTGGCGATTGTCGAGATGCGCCATCTGGAGCTGCTGGGCGAGACCATCAGGCTGCTGGGCGCCGACCCCCGCTTCTACGGCGAGGACGGGGTCTCGTGGGACGCCCGCAGCGTGGCATACCGGGATAACCTCCGCCTGCAGTTGGAGGCGGACGTTGAGGCCGAGCGCGGCGCCATTGCGCAATACGAACGCCACTTCAGCCTGATCGCCGACCCGCACATAAGACAACTGCTCACCCGCATCATCGCGGACGAGCAGTTGCACCTGTTCCTGTTTCGCTGGGCCCTGAACTACGTCCGGTAGCCGCCGGTACCACCGGCGGTCAGCGGGGCGGGCTCCCCGCACACCGGGGGGCCCGCTTGGTCATGAGCCGGCAATCCTCAGGCGCCGAGCCCCGGCCACCTGCGTGCAGGGGCCGTGCGCCGCATTTCCTCCGGTATATCCGTGAAAGCCAGGACCGAGTTTTGCCCGCCGAAACCGAACGAGTTTGAAATCGCCGCCCGGATCATCGCTGCGCGGGCGACATTGGGAACGTAGTCCAGGTCGCACTCGGGGTCCGGGTACTCGTAGTTGATCGTCGGCGGCAGAGTGCCCCGGTTGATCGCGAGTATGCAGGCCACGGCCTCGATGGCCCCCGCCGCGCCGAGCATGTGGCCTGTCACCGACTTGGTCGAGCTCACCGGTGGCGGGTTCCCTTCCCACAGCCTCTTGATCACCTGCGACTCATCCTTGTCGTTGGCCGGTGTCGAGGTGCCGTGGGCATTGATGTAGCCGACGTCCGCAAGCGTGAGGCCCGCGTCCGCGATGGCCATGCGCATGCCCTCGAGCCGCCCTAGGCCGTCCGGCGCAGGGGCCGTGATGTGCGCCGCATCCGCCGTCTGGCTGCGGCCGGCTACCGCGCCGTAGGCCCGGGCCCCGCGCCGCAGCGCATGCTCCTCGGATTCCAGGATCAACACGGCGGCGCCCTCGGACATCACGAATCCGTCCCTCTGGGCATCAAACGGACGGCTTGCCCGCGCCGGCTCATCGTTGCGCGTCGAAAGCGTGTGCGCCGCGCCGAACCCCGCAATGGACACCCTGGTGAAGGGGGCTTCGGTGCCGCCCGCGAGGACCACGTCCGCCTCTCCCCACTGGATCAGCCGCATCGCGTCGCCAACGGCGTCAGCGCCGGAGGCGCAGGCGGTTACCACGGTGGTGCAGGGGCCCCGGGCTCCGGTAAGCATGGATATCTGGCCGGCGGCCATGTTGCCGATCATCATCGGGATGGTGTAGGGGCTGACACGCCGCGGCCCGCGGTCGTTCATGGTCCGGATCTGTTCGACGATCGTCTGGATGCCGCCGATGCCGGTGCCGAGCACTATCCCTGTGCGAAAGGCGCCGTTGGAGGTGATGGTAAGATCGGCGTCGTGGAGGGCCATCCTCGCCGCCGCCACGGCGAACTGGGCGAAACGGTCCATCCGCTTGGCCTCGTGGCTTTCGACGAAATCGCCGGGGCGGAACTCCTTGACCTCACCGCCAATCGTGGAACGCAGGTCAGTAGTGTCAATACACTCGAGCTTGCTGATCCCCGACCGTCCCCGGACGAGGGAGTCCCAGAACGCCTCAACATCAAGGCCGCAGCTGCTGACTACACCCATACCGGTCACAAGGGCGCGGGGCGGGTTTGCGGAGCGGCCTGTGGACACTAGGCTCCCTCCGCCAGCCGTTTCTTGACGTACTCGACCACGTCACGAACCGTCTTGATGTACTCGGCGTCCTCGTCCGGCACCTCGATGCCAAACCGCTCTTCCAGGGACATGATCAACTCCAACATGTCCAGCGAGTCCCCGCCGAGATCCTCAATCAGCCGGGACTCGGCGTGGATCTCCTTGCCCTCGGTCTTGAGCGTGCTCTCGATCGCGCTGCTGACTGCAGCCAGTATTTCCTGGTCTTCCATTTAACGTCCCTCCTCACGTGACCGCGCTGACCGCGGGATGCGCCTGGGGGGGCTACGCCCCGGCTGCGGCAGCGATCGCACCCAAGCGGCTGAGCTCGTCGATGCAGGCCTGGATGGTCTCCGGCCCTTCGACGTTGATTGTCGTTGCCTGCGGTTCGATCCGGTTGACGAAGCGGGTCAGAACCCGTCCCGGCCCTACCTCGATGAAGATGCTGATGCCCATCTCGTCAAACATGTACCGGACAGAATCCTCCCACAGCACGGGCGACGAGATCTGCACCAGAAGGGATCTGCGGATCTCGTCTGGTTCCTGTGAGGGCCGTGCGGACGCATTGGCGATGACCGGAACCATGGGCCTGCCCACGACGGCTCCGGCCAGGGCCTGCGCGAACTGAACCTCGACGGTGCGCAGGAGCGAGCAATGGAATGGGGCGGTGACCGCAAGCGGGATGACCTTGCGGGCTCCGGCACGCTTGGCGGCATCGGCAGCGGCCCGAACTGCCTCGGTGTGGCCGGAGATGACGATCTGGTCGGGAGCGTTGAAATTGGCGGGTTCGACGATGCCGTAGCCGGACGAGTCGCTGCACGCCCGGACAACCTCGGCGCGAGGCAACCCGATAACCGCCGCCATCGCGCCCTGCCCTTTGGGTACGGCTTCCTGCATCAATCTGGCCCTGACGCTGACGAGGCGCATTGCGTCGCCGAGGTCCAGGCTGCCCGCGCCGACGAGCGCGGTATACTCCCCGAGGCTCAGCCCGGCCATTGCCGCCGGCCTGACGCCCGCCTCGACCAGCGGGGCAAGCGTCGCCAGGCTTACCGCAAGGATCGCCGGCTGCGCGTTGGCGGTATCCGCCAGCTGATCAGCCGTGCTATCCCAGGCGATGCGCCGCACGTCGCGGCCAAGACCCAAGGACGCACGGTCAAGCACCTGGCGGGACGCTTGGTAAGCCTCAGCAACCTCGCGGCCCATGCCCGGATACTGAGCACCTTGACCCGGAAAAATGAACGCTACACGCTTCAATGAGCACTACCTCCCGGACTGGTGGGCATCGTTGTCGCGAGGACAAATAGCCAGCGCTGTTCCGAGGCCGATTAGGCGCAAGTAATATGACCCACTATTAAGAGCATATACCATGCGACTAATATTACACCGCGACCAAGCCCGCGGGCAAGAGCCAACGAAGTCCAACGAGGCAGCAAGAAAAGGGAATTGATGGGCTGCAAGGGTGGCCTGAGCGCGGGCTTTCCTTCACGGCTAGACGCGCGGAAGCCACCGCAGCTGCTGCAAGAAAGCCTCCAGTTCCTCGCGCGACTTGACTTCCTTTTGCGCCGAATCCGGAGCCGGGATGCGACCGATCTCCGCGCCCCGCCAAAAGGCGATGAAAGTGGGGATACCCCGCACGAGGTGCGCATCGCGTATCTCGGGCGCCACCATCGTGTCGATCTCCGCGAAGGTGAACGCATCGGCGTATTGCTCTGCGAGCTCCGCGGCAGGTTTCCTTATTGCCCGGCAGTCCTTGCACCAATCCGCGTAGAACTTGACGATAACCGGACGGTCCTGCCGGTTGATGACCGACGTGAAGTTGGTCTGGTCGAGGGACAGCATTGTGCCCCGCTCACCCCCCGACAAGTATATCCAATGCATGCCCCGCTGTCAGGGGGCAACCGCGGCGGCCGGGGCGCGCGGCAAGCCGTCCGGGAGGGAATAGGAATGCGCATGCTTGACCTTATCGAGCACAAGAAACGCGGCGGCGAACACGCTACCGCCGACATAAGGGCGCTGGTCGAGGGCTATCAGGCCGGGGACGTGCCCGACTACCAGATGGCGGCATGGCTTATGGCCGTACGCTGGCGAGGCATGTCGCTCGCCGAAACGGAGGCGCTCACCTGGGCGATGGCCGAAAGCGGCGAGCGCCTCGACCTTTCCGGCCTCCCGCGCCCCTGGGTCGACAAGCACAGCACCGGTGGCGTGGGCGACAAACTGACGCTGATCGTCGTCCCGCTGCTCGTCGCCGCGGGTGCCACCGTGATCAAGCTATCCGGGCGCGGTCTCGGCCACACGGGGGGCACGGTCGACAAGCTCGGGGCGATACCGGGCCTGCGCCTGTTCATGGAAACCGCGGAGCTGGTTGAGTGCGCACGGCGGGCGGGCGGCTGCCTGGCCGGGCATTCAAGCTCGCTCGTGCCTGCCGACGGGCTGATTTACGCCCTGCGTGACGTTACGGCGACTGTGGACAGCCTGCCCCTCATCGCAGCCAGCATCATGTCCAAGAAGCTGGCCTCGGGGGCCGAAACGATGGTGTTTGACGTCAAGGTCGGCCGCGGCGGCTTGCTGAGAAACCTGGAGGAGGCGCGGGCCCTGGCCAGGACCATGCTGGCCATCGCCGAACGTGCCGGGCGCCGCGCGGTCGCCCTGCTCACGGCGATGGATCAGCCTCTCGGGATGGCCGTGGGCAACGCGCTGGAGGTCAATGAGGCCGTAGAAGTGCTGAGGGGCGGCGGCCCGCGGGACGTCCGCCTGCTTTCGGTTGCTCTGGCCGGCGCGGCTCTGTGGGCCGCCGGCGCGGCGGATTCGACGGCCGGGGGTGAGAGCGAAGCTGCTGTCTTGCTGGACAGCGGGGCCGGCCTCCGCTCTTTCGAGGGCATCATCGGCGCGCAGGGCGGCGACACCGCCGCCGCCCTGCAGCCCGGCGGGCTTCACCTGCGGGGACCGGGGCATAAGGTGTCCGCACCGGCCGCGGGAGTAATCATGGACATCGACGCCCACGCTGTCGGCATGGCTTCGGTGGTGCTTGGCGCAGGGCGCAGCCGCAAGGGCGAGGACGTGGATCCGGGGGCAGGAGTACAGCTTCATGTCCGGGCCGGGGAGCGCGTGGCCACGGGCCAGCCGCTCGCCACGATATACGCGGCCGGCCAATCCCGCCTGCAGGCGGGGATGGAGCGGCTAGCATGCGCTTTTGTCCTGGCAGGCGATAATACCGGCCCGTCCGCGGCACCGGGGGCCGTGCCGGCCAAGGGGGCTCTTTCGGCCGGAAACGCTCTGCGTGCCCGTACCGGCGGCCTTGTGCTCGAGCGGATCGAGGCTGGCGCCTCACCATGAGCCCAGGTACGCCGTGCGCCTAGCCTATCCAGGGATTGCCGGCAATCAAAAGGCCCGGCGGCGGTTTGACCGGAGAAACCGGCCCTTACGCCGCCAGGCCCGTAGTTGATCGACCCTGCTGGCCTCTAGTGCTAGAGCCCCGGGGGAAGAGCGACCCCCGTGAGGCCGGCCGCCTCCAGCACGTTGCGCTGGTGTCCGGCGTGTACGCTGTTGGTGCCGTGTGTGCGGCTGTGGCGGAAATGGATGCAGAAGTGGCCGCCAAAGTTGTTGCTGTAGATGCTCTGCCCGCCATGGGGCATGAAGTTCATCGACGCGGCGACGGCGCGGCCGTCGACCAGTACCGCGATCGGTCGCGTGTTCCAGGTCCACCCGCCGCCGGCCAGCGACAGCATGGTCTGGGTGTCGGCCGGTGTAAGAGGCTCGCAGTCGGCATGGTTTGAGCCGCCGTAGTACTTGACCTTGAACTCACCTCCGGTGCGGACGTCGCGCACTGTAGCGGTCTTGCCCACGTTGAAAATCCACCTGGCCTGCTCCCACGCCATCAGCTCTCCCTGGCCGTCGGGGCCGTGCGGACCCGTGGTCACCGACACAGCGCCGGCCGTGGTGCCGCTGCGCTGCACGAAGAGCGGCTGGGCGATCATGATCTTGTCCGAGTTGAGCTGGTTGGTGCGCCAAATTGCGTCCACGGTAGTCCCGTAGTCGTTGGCGATCTTGCTCAGGTACTCCCCGGCCTGCACGCGGTGCAGCGTGAACCCCTGGGAATAGACAAACCGGGCCGCCTTGAAAGGCGCGCCCGCCTCGGGCAGAGGATCGACCGGCGCGGAGGGCACGGTTGGCGCGCCTGTGCGGGGAAGCAACAGAACCTGTCCAGGATATATGATGGTTCTGGTCAGGCCGTTTACGGCCATCAAGGCGTCAACGGTGGTCCCGTTGCGTGCGGCGATGAGCCAGAGTGTATCGCCGGACCGGACAGTGTACGTCAGAGCGCCCCCCGTCGGGGTTGTCGCCGCGCCGGGGATCGCGAGTACCTGCCCGACGTAGATGGTATCCGAGGTCAGTCCGTTGGCGGTCTTGAGCGCGGCGACGGTGGTGCCGTAGCGTTGTGCCAGCAACCAGAGGGTGTCTCCGCGGACGACCGTGTGGGATGTTGCGGCCATCGCCGGGCCCGGAGCGGTCGTGACAACGATCAGTATCATGGCCACGATGATCACCGCGGCGGCACGGCGTCGCCGGTGGGCAATGCTCATTGAGTCTTCGCCTCCTTGCGGCCGGAGGTTGTGGCATTACGTGGCCGCTAGATATAGGTTTCGCAGGCGTGTCTGATTCTTCCTCCGCAGGAGAAGCCGGGAATATATGGCAACAGGCAGTTCAGATGCTGTTTCATTTCCGCCCTCGTTGACCGGGCGGCGGCTATTCCTTGAGCGCCCGGCGCGCTGGGAGTTTGGCGAGCACGTGTACAAGGTCAGGAAGCTCGCGGGGCAGGAGATCGGGGAGATCGCATTTCGCAATCTCAACCGGTGTCTTTCGCAGGCGGAGCTGGGGATTGAGCTGTACCCCGGCTTTCGGGGCCAGGGCTTTGGCCCGGAATCAATCGAGCTGCTGCTGCGCGAGCTCTTTGACCGGTACCTGCTGGATCGAGTCTACCTCAGGGTGCGCGAGCCAAACACCCAGGCCCGCCGGGCTTACGAGAAAGCCGGTTTCCGCCATGTGCGCACCGTCCGCTGGCCGCTCGTCGGTGTGGTGCGCTATCTGGTGATGGAAATCACCCGCGGGGAGTGCCTCGCTCGGCGAGGGCAGAGTTGAGGTCGTCGCGCATCTTGCGCGCGGCCGCGGCCGCGGCCGCCCGGTAGTCGAGCCCCCGGTCGCGGGCCCAGGCCGCCTGGTGGGCGAAGATTATCTCACGCGCCGAGTTGACCACGGCTCCGAAACCCTGAGCGTCGAAGTTGGCCAGCGTATCGCGTGCCGTTGCTCCCTGCGCGCCATAGCCGGGCACGAGGAACCAGCTGTGAGGGAGTATCTCGCGCACTTTCTCCGCCTGGGCCGGGTAGGTCGCGCCGACGACGGCGCCGACCGGCGAGTAGCCGGACCTGCCGGTCAGCCCCGAGCCCAAAGCTGCAAGCAGACGTGCCACCCGGAGGTAAACGGGCTCGCCGTCGACCTCAAGGTCCTGGAGATCGCCGGCCGAGGGATTGGATGTGCGCACTAGCACGAATATCCCCTTGCCGTGCGCGGTGCAGGCATTGATAAACGGCAGGATGCCGTCGCGCCCGAGGTACGGGTGCACCGTCAGCGCATCGGGACTAAATCCAGGTGCTTCGCCGCCGCCGATAAGCGGCGTCAGGCCCAGGTGCCCCTGGGCATACGCCTCGGCGGTGCTGCCGATGTCGCCCCGCTTGGCGTCCTCGATCACCAGGAGGCCGTGCTCGTGCGCGCATCCGATCAGGGCCTCCAGCGCGTACATCCCCGGGGGGCCCAGGGCCTCAAAGAACGCGGCCTGTGGTTTGAACGCCGCCGCGTACTCGGCGACCGCGCCGATGATCCCGCACCCGAATTCCAGAAAGGCCATTGCCACAGCCAGCGGGGTGTTGGCGTGACGGTCAAGGGCCTCGCGGGCGACAGCGGGGGGGAGCCGTCCGAGCACGGGGTCGAGGCCCACACAGACGCGGGAGTTCTTGCTGCGCACGGCATCGTACAGGCGGTCGGCAAAAGGACTGGTCGCTGCTGTCGGCATCGGTGATCGGTCCTTTCGGGTCAGGTTCGGTGCTGGCTAAGTTTGCCCCCGGACGGTCCTGTCCCTGCCGCGCTCTACGCCCCCGCCGCGCAACCCGGCCGGAGTCCCCGTTCATAGACTGGTACGGGGAAGCGGCGCCGGAGCCGCAGCCCTGCGGAGGGGTTCCCTTGGCAGTTCGATTTGGCACGGATGGCTGGCGTGCCGTGATCGCCGATGAATTCACGATGAGCAACGTAGCCCTGGTCGCGGCGGCTGCGGCGGCACTGCTGCACGAGCGAGGGACCGCGGGAGAGGGCGTCGTGGTGGGACACGACCGGCGCTTCCTGTCCGACGCGTTCGCGCGCAGGTGCGCCCACGTCCTGGCGTCGTCCGGGGTACGCGTGCTGCTGTGCGGCTATCCATGTCCGACACCTGCGGTGGGCCTCGCCGTCCGTTCCACGTCCAGCGCCCTCGGCATCATCGTCACCGCCAGCCACAACCCCTACCAGTACAACGGCATCAAGCTCCGCGCGGCCACGGGTGCGCCGCTGGGCCCGGAGGACCGGCGCTGGATTGAGGAATGGATCGCCTCCGCACGTGACGGAATCATGAGCCGCCTGGCCCGTCCGGGCGGCGAGGGACGCATACGGGCGCACGACCCCTGGCCGGAGTACCGGAACCACGTTGCCGCCCGCGTCGACCTTGAGGCGATCGGGGCCGCCGGCCGTACCGTGATCCATGACGCGATGCACGGGGCCGCCGCGGGATGGCTAGAGCGACTGGTTCCTCAGGTCCGCACTGTCCGCAGGTCCCGGGATCCGCTCTTCGGAGGAACGGTGCCCGAGCCGCTTGCCGAAAACCTGACATCCCTCAGCCGCCGTGTGCGACGGTCCGCACGCCCGGCAATCGGCCTGGCAACCGACGGTGACGGCGACCGCCTTGCGGCCATCGCCGAGGACGGGACCTATGTGGACTCGCACCATCTGCTTGCGCTCCTCTACTCCCACCTGGTTGAGGTACGGGGACTGCGGGGGCGCGCCGTGCGCACCGTCACCACGTCCGCGCTGGTTGACCGGCTTGCAGAGAGCTACGGGCTGCCCGTTGACGTCACTCCCGTCGGCTTCTGGCACGTGGCGAGACGGTTTGCGGCGGCTGTCAGGCCTCCCGCGGTCATCGGCGGAGAGGAGAGCGGGGGGATCGGTTTTCCGCTGCACCTTCCCGAGCGAGACGGCATCTTCGCGGGCCTCATGCTCCTCGAGCACCTGACGCGGCAAGGCGTCACCCTGCGGGAGGCGATAGACCGTCTGGCGCAGCGCTGCGGCCGTACCTATATTGACAGGCGCGACGTCAGGCTGCCGGCCGGGGAGGCCGCCGCGGAGGAGGCCGAGCGGGCCTGCTTGCCCCCGCGGACCCTGCTTGGACGCCCTGTGTTGCGGTGGCAGCGGGTTGACGGGCTCTGCATCGAAGCCGCGGGGGCCTGCCGCCTCCACGTGCGCGCGAGCCACACTGAGCCCGTGCTGCGGCTTTACGCCGAGGCCGGCAGCCGCGAGGACGTCGCTGCCCTGCTTGAGGAAGGGATTGCCCTGGTCAGAGCAGGTGATCGAGGCCTGCGCGACGGAGTTCCTCCTGTAGCAGTTTGATGTCCTGATCCCGGCGGCGGTCGCACACCAGGAGCACGTCGCCGGTGTCGACGATGATCAGGTCGCGCACGCCGAGGGTCGCCACGACCCTGCCGCCGGCGGCATCGATGATGCAGCCCCCGGTTTCAACCGTCACCGCCGGACCGAGGACCACATTGCCGTCTCCGTCGGCGACGTTTGTCCTGCGCAGCGAAGACCAGCTTCCGAGGTCATCCCACCCGAACGCGGCCGGTACTGTGACCACGCCGCGCTCACGCTCGAGGACCCAGCGGTCTACCGGCACGGCTGGGAGCTGCGCGTACAGTGCGGCCATGCGGTCGGGGGCCGCCGCCCGGCTCAGCTCAGCCAGCACCTGGCCTGCTCCGATGTCGTGCCTCCCCATGGCCTCGAGGATCGTGCCGGCCTGCCAGGCGAAAATGCCGGCGTTCCATAGGTAGCGGCCGTCACTCAGATAGCGGGCCGCCCGCCTCCGATCCGGCTTCTCCACGAAGCGACGCACGGCGAGGACGGTCCGGCCTGCGGCGCTGTACACGGCCTTCCCCGGCAGGATGTACCCGTAGCCGGTCTCGGGGCGGGTCGGGCGCACCCCGATGGTCACGATCGCGCCGCCCGCGGCCGCGCCGATTGCCGCCGCCACGGTTGCGCTGAATTCATCCGGGCCCTCGACCCGGTGGTCGCTCGGGGCCACCAGCATCACAGCGTCGGGCCGCCCGCAGCGTGTCACGATATGAAGGGCGGCCAGGGCCACGGCCGGACCTGTGTTGCGGGCCGCGGGCTCCACCAGGATCCCTTCAGCCCCGATGCCCGGAAGCTGCCGGGCGACCTCGATTTCATAGGGATGGTGCGTGACGACGATGGTGTTCGCCGGCGGCACCAGCCGCCCCAAACGCGAGGCCGTGGACTGCAGCAGCGACTCGTCTCCACCGGCGAAGGACATGAACTGCTTGGGCCGGTGGCGGCGGCTTCTCGGCCAGAACCGCGTGCCGAGGCCCCCCGCGAGGATGACCGCGAAGACCGGGACCCCCCCGGGCTCCATGCGCAGACCCCCGGTATCCGTCATGGCTGATCCGCTTCCTGACCGCTGCCTGCAAGAAACGAACCGGCCAGAGCAAAGCTGCCCGCCAGCAGGGCCCAATAGGCGGCGAGCATCGCCGGCGGCACCGGCCTGTCGCCGATGGTTTCGGCCGCCCTGCCCAGCGCGGCGAGCGCGTCCCGCCGGGCCGCGTGTACCTGCAGCACCTGCTCCGCCGGTCCGAACAGTTCCGGGGGAGCGGCACGGAGGGTGGCGGCGCCGGGCCGGCCGCCCCGCCGGACGGGCAGCGCCAGGACTGTGTTTTGCGGTTCGAGCGCCCGCCAGATCCCGGCCGCGGCCGCATCCGCGGCGGTGGCCGGGGCAGCAGCACGTGGCGCGGCAAGGACATACAGGTACGGGGCGGCGGCAAGGACGTCGCCCCACGAACTGAATTGGGCTTGGGCATCTACCACCGGAACCAAGACGGAGCGGCCGCCGGTCCGGACGGTGTGCGCCAGACGGCGCAGCCCACCGTCGTCCTGGGGACCGCGCCAGATGGCCAGGAGCAGATGGATATCCTCCATGGACTGTCCGGCGGCCACGCTCGCGCCCGGGGCCGCAAGGTCGGCGATGGCGGCGATGCGCGAGCCGGGGGACCACAGCTCCGGCCGCGCGACGCTGCCGCCGGGCCCGACCCGGAACCGGGCCGGGCGCCGGCGCGCCATTGGCCGGACAGAGAGATCAACCGTGGGTGGAAAGGTCGAACCAGCCGCAGCGGGGACCAGCGGAGGTCCGGACGACGGGGGGGCGGCATCCAGGCGCAAGCACAGCACCGCCTGTCTGGCCCGTCTGAGGGCGTCCGGCCAGGCAGCCCCCCGGGCAATCTCGGCACCCGAAGGCAGCCAGCAGGCCTCGACCGCGATCCACGCCGGGCCCTGATGGATCTGCCGCGCCGGCGGGGCCGCCGGCATGCGACCAGCCAGAGGGATGGCAAGCGGCATCCCCAAGCCTGGCGCCTGCCCGCCGGGCTTCGCCAGCCGCTGCGGAAACGGCGGTAAGGCGTCGCCGGTGGGGGCCCCGGCCGCGCCGGTTCCGGTGGGCGGCAGCCTGACATCTACTGCCGCACGGTCCGCTATCTCATCACGGTAAGCACAGGCGTACACCACCGCGGTTGACAGGTCATCCCCTATGGCCGCGATGGCCCCGGCTAGATCCCGGCGGGCTTCCGGCGCCAATGCGCCATACGGGTCGTCCAGCAACAACAGCTCCGGGTACGCGGCGAGCTCGCGGGCCAGGACCAGGCGTTCGCGGTCGACCGGAGAGAGCGAGGCGGCCTGGGCCTGCGCGACCTGGGCCAGCCCCGCCGCCGCCAGAGCCTCCCCGGTGCGGCGCTCCACCTGTGCCTCCGGCAGTCCCCCGAGCACCGGTGCGAGCGCTACGTTCTCGCGGACCGTGAAGTCGGGCCTCGGACGCAGCCCCGGGGTCACAACGCCGGGACGGGCCGCCGCGCGAGGCAGAGACCACGCCGGGTGGCCACCCAGATACACCTCGCCGCGCTCGGGCAGGTCGATGCCCGCGATCGTTCTCAGGAGGGCTGACTTACCCGCCCCGGGCGGGCCGGTGACTGCCACCAGCTGTCCCGGCCCGACAGAGAGGTCCAGGCCGGACCCTGCCGGCCAGTCCACTCCCGCGGGTCTGAGGCCCTGGCAGCGCAGCCATGGGCGGCTTTCTTGCGCGCTGCGCCGCGCGGTGTCCGTACGGGTGGGCGGCCGGGGCTCACGCGGAGAGGTGCCCACGCTGATCAACCGCCCATCGATAGACGAGCCATGTCTCCACTGCTGCGCGACGCCAGCTGTAGCCGCGGACGCGGACACGTCCGCTTGCCGCGAGGGCTCTGCGCCGCTCCGGCTCGGAGAGCGCCAGGGCCAGCTTTGAGGCCATCATCGCCGGATCGCAGGGATCGAAGAACAGCGCCGCATCGCCCGCAACTTCGCGGTGGGCGGGGATGTCGGAAACGACCAGCGGCACGCCGCAGGCCATGGCCTCGACCAGCGGAAGGCTGAAACCCTCGCTCAGCGACGGGCAGCAGACCAGCCCTGCCGCTCCGTAAAGGCCCGGCATGTCCGATACGGGGACCAGGCCTGGCATCACGACCCGTCCCTGCAGCCGGCAGTCCGAGATCATCTGCGCAAGACGCGAGCTGTCACGGCCGGGTGCGCCTGAGAGAACGACCTGGGGCAGGGCCTGCGCCGCGCTCCGGTCCTGGAGGAGCCGGGCCGCCGCATCGAGCAGCAGGGCCAGATTCTTGCGTGGATTGAAGCCCCCGACGTGCAGGATGTACCCCGGGGTCAGGCCGTATTTCGACGTCACCTTTCGGACGCCGTCCTCGCTGATCTCAGCAAGGTACTGCTCTTCGGGCGCCTCGTGAACAACCGCGATCTTTTCGGCGGCAATCCCGAGCACCTCACGCAGGTCCACCGCAGTCGAGCGGGACACGGCGATGATCCGGTCGGACCGGTGCATCGCCCATGGCATGTCTCGGATGCTGTCGCGCAGGTAGCTGGCACTGCAAGTCTGGGGCAGGGTGAAGGGAATCAGGTCATGAACCGTCGTTACCACGGCGCAGGGCACATCGGGCAGTCCCCGCCCGTTCTGCGGCAGGTGCAGGATGTCGGCTCGCTCGCGGACGCAGAGGTCGGCCAACTCCGCGGTTTCCGCCGCGCGCTCCGTCGCCGAAAGGCGCACGCACCGAACCCGGGCCCGGGGTTCCACGGCTGAGCCGGTCGCAAGGCTCTCCTCGAGCGGGAGCGGCGGTGCCCCCTGGGGCAGGCAGATCACCACGGTGTCACAGGCACTGGCCGTTAGGGCCACGTTCTCGGCCAGTTGGTGCGTATAGGTGCCGATGCCCGTGCCGCGGTAGCGGATTGCGCCCCGGCCGTCGATAACGATCCGCAACGCCTAACCCCCCCGGCTGGCCTCAGTGTGTTCTTGAATACAGGCCATCTGGGTTTGGTACTCCTGCATGGCCCGCTTGAGGTGCCTCACGAAGGTGTTCTCCGGCCAGTCGCGCTTATGCTCGTAGTAGCGCTGCGCCAACTGGTACAAGCGGTCCGGGAACTCCAGCACCAGCATGAGGATCGACTTCTCCCCGGCTGACATCGGGCGCTCCCGGTCATAGGCCGCGATGACCCGGCCAAGCAGCGCGCTGTCGCCGCCTGTGCCCTTGATGACGCGTAACGCCAGACGTGCCACATCGGTGACATGGCATTCGCGCCGGCACCCACCCCAGTCCACAAATACCGCACGGGGCTGCGGCTCGTTGGTCAGGACGACACCGTTCCGGCCCACGCGGCGATACACAAACAGCCCCTGTTTCCTGGACTGCTCCGCCAACTCCGCCCACTGCGAGGACTCAAGCCGCTCCAGCGTGGCCTCCGCCTGCGGCAGCACGGTCTCGACCGCCGCCAGAAACCCGCGGTCCATGGCCGTCCGGCGCAGCTTGTTGTGCGCCATCAAGACATACGTGCGCAACGACCTTATGCGGTCGCGGCAGCGCGAGAGGTAGCGGTGGTACATGTCGAGCGGTTCGGGCATCTCGTCGCCGTTCAGTTCCGCGGAGGCCCGGTGCAGCGAACCCAGAGCGGCGGCCGTGGCCAGCGCATCGCTTTCCAGTCCCAAAAGGGCCCCGTGCCCGTCTACCAATTCGCTCAACAGCCAGGTAGAGTGGCCTGCGCGGACCCCAAGCTGCCCGGCCGCGTCGCGGCGCCAGGCGGGGAGCCCCGCAAACCCCTGGGCGAGCAAGTGCTCGATGGCCCGCAAGGACAGGTCCGCCTTGGCGCTCCGCCGCTTTATCTCCCGCAGCACCAGCATGTCGTCACCGGCCAGCACGAGCCACGCGGCATGCCCGCAGGGCTCGATCCTGGCCGGCTGCACGATGCCGTACCCGGCCAGGATCTCCGCAAAGGCCGTTTCCATGTCAGCTCTCTTGCCGGGGGTGCACCGGCGACGGCCATTTGCTCCAGACGATCGTGCGGGGACCAGGAGGGGCGGCAGCCACCTGCACGGCCTGGTCCTCTGCCGGCGCCGCATCGTGTGGCTCGAGGTCATCCGGCGCGGGGGCTTCGGCCTGCGGCGGCGTGCCGGCCGCCTCTTCCAGGTCTGCTGCCCGGGCTGGCTTCACGTCGAGGGCCGGGGGCCACTCGTCCGGAATATCTCCTGCCTCGTCGCCGGTTGGACTTTCCGGAGGGGTTTCCTTGTCCCCCGCAGGCTCCGTGATCTCACCGGTTACGGTCACGGCCTTCTGCTCCCCGGGCGGGCGGACCGGGTGAGGCAGCGGCCCCCACACGAGGCGGCGTGCCGGCGCCGAGGCTCGCGCGGAGGCCGGCACGGCAGCCTGCTTGGGAGCTGACACTGTCTCCGGCACGGTCACAGCCACTGGCTCCGGCTCGGGCTTATGCTCGGCCCCAAGCCCTGGCTCCGGCTCGGCCTGCTGCACGGGCCCGGCCATGGTCTCGGGTTCAGCGGACAGGGGGATCACCAGCTGCAAACCGGGCTCCAATGCGGTCTCTTTTGCCTCGGCCGCGGGGGCTTCGCTCTCAGGGGCAACCGGGGTCTCCTCCGGCGCCGGCTGCGCGAACACGAGCACGTCTTCCTCCTCGGGCTCAGGTTCTGTCCAGGCCTGGTAAATAGGGGTTTCTTCCAACATGGGGGCCGCCTCCTCCTCAAAACTTCCGGCCGGCAGGTCGATGGCATCCATCCGCAGCAAGTCCAGAGGGATTGCTTCCAGCTGGTCCGGCTCGACCGGCGTGGCCGGCAGATGCGGTCCGTCAGGCACGTCCGGCGTGTCTACGGGCTCGGGCCCGGACACGGCGCCCGGGCCGGGCAGGGTCACAAGGATCGGCTCGGCCGGCAGGTCCAGGCCGCCGACTATCTTGGCGAACCTGGCCCTCTGCTCGGCGCTTTCCAGCAACCTGCGCAGAGTGCGGTTGCGGCGGTGGTCTTTTTGATAGCGGGACTTGCCGACGGCCCAGAACTCCATCGGGAATAGCAGGTAGGTTCCGATCAACTCCGTCTCCTCGCGGCTCAGGGGTCTGCCGCGGGCCTGCCCGTAGCTCTGCAAGATAAAGGCCGCGCGTTCAAGGTCCAGCCCCGCCGCGCGGCGCACGAATTTGGCCAGGTCCTCCAGCCGGATTTCGAGACCCGAGCTGTCAAAATCCAGCAGGCGCAGCCGCATCCGTGAATCCATGGCCAGGTTTCGCGGGGTGAAATTGCGGTGGCATACCGCACCCGCTTCCCGCTCTGTCTGCGCCAGATCGCCCAGCGTGGAATCGGCGAGACGGCGAACCGCCGCCTCGGCCTGACGGCAGAAAGCCGGAGCGGCCTTGGCGTAACGGCTATCGAATCTCGAATCGCGCCGTCCTTCGTCGGCCAGCTCTGCAAAGCCGTACAGGTCCCGCAGGCGCTCGACGGACTTATCGAGCCAGCTTCCATAGTCGTCGCGCAACCCGCCGAGACCCGGCCGGGGCCGGAATCGTTCCCCCGCCTGGTGCATCCTCGCCATTATCTCCACTGCCGTCCGCAGGGTGCCGGGTTCACCGATGTCCGGCCGGCTCAGGTCGTACCAGTCCTGAAGGTAGAGGATTTCGCCGTCAAGGTGCACGTACGGTTCGCCGCTGCGGGTGAGGTAGATTCGGGGCGCGTCGTCGAAGCCCCGGGAGCGCAGGTGCTCAAGCATGTCATGGACGAGGCAGATCTCCTGCGGCCCGAACCGGAAGCGTTTCAGGAACCTCGGCCCGCGCGGGCTCTCCACCTTGAAGCCCGATCCCACCGGGATCAGGTTCATGGGGGTCCAGCCGTAGGCGCCCAGCGCGTCCATCGTCTGCAGATAGCGGTCCCGCTGTTTCGCGAATTCCCGACCATTTGTTTCATCCTGCGAGGTCATACCTAATCCCTCCGCATGTCACTGCCGGCCGCCAGTGGCTCGGTGTAGACGGCCAGGGTCCTTTTTGCCACCAGAGCCCAGGTAAACTGGGCCGCGTGGGCCAGGCCGCGCGCCCGCATGAACTCAGCCAGAAAGGGGTCTGACACCACCCGCGCAATCGCCTCCGCCATGGCCCCGGGATCGCGGGAGTCCACAAGCTCGGCAGCCGTGCCGCACACTTCCGGCAGCGAGGTGGCATCGGAGCATACCACCGGGCACCTGCAGGCCATCGCCTCCAGCGGCGGTAGTCCGAATCCCTCGTACAGCGACGGGTAGACGAAAACGTCCGCACCGCTGTACAGGTGGGGCAGGTCGGCCGCGGCGACGTATCCAAGGCATGTGACCGCTGACGCACACCCAAGTCTATGCGCGAGTTCGAGAAGCTGACCGTGGCCCTGCTCCGGACTGCCCGCGATGGCCAGGGCCTGCCCGCGGGGAAGGCGCGGTCTGGCCAATGCGAATGCGGCGATGAGAGCGGGCACATTCTTGCGCGGGCTGAGCCCGCCGACGTACAGCACATACGGGCTTGTTAATCTGTACCTGGACGCGACCCTAGCCAGCGCCTCCTTGCGGGGCACCGGGCGGAGAGAGCACGGCGGGGCCTCCCCGATCACCGTGATCTTGCCTGAATCAACGCCCAAGAGCTGCACCAGGTCAGCCTTGGAGTGCTCGGACGGCGTGATTATTCTTGCAGCACGGGTTGCGGCCGCTGGTACCTGTTCCTCGAACAGGCCGCGGAAGCCAGCCCCCGCCGCGCCCGGCATCACCAGGGGGATCAGGTCATGAACGGTCACCACAAGGGGGAGGCCCTCATCCAGCGGCAGGCCAATGCCGCTGTGCGGGTTGTGCCATAGAACCTCATCACCGAGCAGTTCCGGCGGTTGTGAGGCCATCTGCCAGAAGCGGTTGCCCGGAGGAGGAGCCCCGGCCCCCTCGTAGATCCCAGCGGCGCCGGTGCCAGCCGGGAAGCCCTGCGCCCCGTCAAGCCCCCAGCAACGTACCGCATACCCCAGATGCCTGGGCGGCAGCGCCGAAACCAGTTCGGCCGTGTAGGTGCCGATCCCGTGGCCCCAATGCCACCGTGCCGAACGCGCATCGATCGCCACCGCGCCGTCCCGCCCCATGGCTTGAAGGTTCATCGCCAGCGCGTCACCCGCGGTGAGGCCAGGACGAACACCGCCAATCCCACGGCGGCCAGGGTGAGTAAGCTTGGCCAAAGCACCAGAGCAGCCGTCCCGAGCAGGATACCCGCCAGGACACGGAGTTTCCTCGCAGCCGCCCGGAGGCCCCGCGCAATCCTGCGCACGCCGGATGGAGCGCTCGCCGCCACCGCCTCACCCCCTCACCCGTCCCTTCATTGTATGAGCGAGGCGCTGAGCGGTGAGGAGCGGGCGCCCGAACGCATCAGCCTGCCCGGCACTATAATGGACCACCGATTTGAATGTGGGTTTGCCTGGTGTTTTCTACCGGGCGCCCGCGCTGAGGGAGGGTCCCGGTGGAGACGCAAGCCCTGCTCGCCCACTGGAACCTGACGGTCAAGTCCGCGGAGCCGGTCTCCGGTTCGCCCCGCGTTCATCGCGTCGAAACCGCGGCCGGCCCGAAGGTGCTGAAGAGGTCCAGGATCAGGGAGGACGAGGTGCTGTTTGTCCACGCGGCCCAGGAGCATCTCGCCGCGTCGGGTTTCCATGAGGCTCCGCGCTTTCAGCTTGCCCGTGACGGAAGGCCTTTCGTCCGTCAAGGCTCCGAGCTGTGGACCCTGACGGATTGGGTCGATGCGGAGCGCTCCACGCTCCGTCGAAAGAACCAGCTCGATCTGGCGGTGGGCAAAGTTGCGGAATTGCATGAGAGGAGCGCCGGGTTCCCCGCGCCCGCTCAGCCTGCCGACCGCACTCGGTGGGGGGCCTGGCCGGAGATCTTCCGGGCACGCCTTGACCAGCTTGGCGTATTCCGCCGCCTTGCGCGTGAGGCCAGGACGCGCACCGCATTTGACCGGCTTTATATGGGGCTGCTTGACTACCACTGGGAACAGGCCGCGACGGCCATTACGCTGCTGCTCCGCACACGCTACCGCCGGCTGATGGACCTTGAGTGCAGGCGGGCCTCGATCTGCCACCATGACCTGACCCACAACAACATCATGTTCCGACCGGACGGGAGCGTTCACCTGCTCGACCTGGACTACTGCCTCGCGGACAGCCGGTTGCACGACGTCGGCAGCATGATTCTCCGCCACTGCAAGCGTTTCGGGTGGGATCTGGCGGCGGCGGAGCTATACATCAAGCTGTACAGCCGTAATAGCCGCGATCCGCTTAGCTCCGACGAGCTTGCCGTTCTCGCGGCCTTCCTGTACTGGCCTCAGGATTTCTGGCAAGTCGGCCTGCAGTACTACGTTGAAAAACAGCCCTGGCCGCTCAGCAGGTTTCTTTCTTCACTTGAGCGCAAAACGGCCAACCGGCGCGAGCACGAGGCGTTTCTCGCCGGCTTTCGCCGGCGTTTCTCGCCGGACCTGACGGTGTGAGGAGACATTGACTTTGGAGCAACCCGGGTTCACACCAAGCTCGCTGCTTGTCCAATGGCCGGTTGACGTCACAGACGTCAAGGCCGTCGGCGACGTGTACAGCGTCGCCGGTGTGGGGCGGCGCTACGTGCTCAAGCCGATCAACAAGGGCATGCGCCGCGCCCGCTTTATATGTTCGCTGACCGAATACCTCGGCCGCGGGGCTGATCCCCTGACGCCTGGCTTGATCCGCACCCGGGTCGGGAAACTGCTGACCACGGAGTCGAGGCGCCGCCACTGGATCCTGTGCGAGTGGATTCCGGGCCGGACGTGCGACTGGGCGGACCTTGGCGACGCCGCGCGCTGCGCGGCGGCTCTGGCCAGATTCCACACCCAGGCCCGGGACTACTGCCATCTACCCCACGAGCGACCGCAGGCATACTGGGACCGCTGGCCCACACGACTGCTGCGGCGCTACGAGGCCTTACGGGGCTTCTGCGCGGCTGCCGAGCGCGCGGTCCAGGCCGGCGGGGCCCCGTACTTCGACCGCATGGTCGCGGCCCAATCTGCCCGTCAGCTTGCCCGGGCCCAAGATGCGATGCGCGTTCTGGCCGCCTCGCCCTACCGGTCGCTCTGCGCCGAGTACCGCCGGCGGGGTCAGGTCATCCACGGCGATCCGGCGGGCCGCAACTTCGTTGCGACCGAGAACGGAATGGTGCGTATCATCGACCTCGAGTCGATAAGACAGGACCTGCCGGCCCTGGACATCGCCAAGCTCCTGCGGCGCGTACTCAAAAGCCATGGCTGGCGCACCGACGTGGCCATGGCCGTCCTGTCGGCATACGCGGACGCCGGCGGGCTGGACCCGTCGATGCTGCCCGTGGTATACGCGTTCATCGCCTACCCGATGAAATTTAGCTACGACGTCAGGCGCTACTACACGTGCGCGGAGGGCTGGGCCTACCGCCGCCACCTTCGGAAGCTGATCAAGCACCTATGGGGAGAAAAAGGCAAACAGCGTTTCCTCGATTGGTTCGGCCGTGATTTCGCCCGGGCGCCCTATGCGGAGGCCGATCATGCCGGCGGCTGTTGAGGATTTGCAGGCGGTGGTTCTCGCCGGAGGGTTAGGTCTTCGGCTGCGGCCTGCCGTGGCCGACCTGCCCAAGGTCATGGCGCCGGTCGCGGGGCAGCCCTTCCTGGCCCACCTGCTGGGTCGTCTGCAGAGGCAGGGCGTGCGCCGGGTCGTGCTTTGCGTCGGGCACAAGGCTGAAGATATCGCCGGGCACTTCGGCGACGGCCGGCGGCACGGCCTTCAGATCACCTACTCCGTCGAGGACACGCCGGCGGGGACGGGTGGGGCGCTCCGGCTGGCATGCCGGCTGCTGGATCCGGCATTTCTGCTGCTCAACGGGGATACCGCCATCGATCTTGACCTCTGTGAGCTTCGGGACTACCACCGGGCGCGAGGCGGGTTGGTTACAGTTGTCGGGCGCCGCTGGCGCGGGAGGCCGCGCCAGGACGCCGGTTACGTTCTGGCTGCCCGGGGTGGGCGGGCCCTGGCTTTCACCCGTGGTCCCGTTGCCGGCCGCGTGTTTCCGGAGGGTGAGCTGTGGGTCAACTGCGGCTGGTTTATGTGCGAACGCCGGGCTGCGGAGATGATCCGGCGACCGCCAGGGGCGATGTCCAGCCAGGACGCCCTATCGCTTGAAAGCGGGCTATTCGCGTCCGTGCTTGGCGCCATCTTCGTGTTTCCGACTACGCAGCCGTTCGTGGATATCGGGACCCCCGAGCGATACCGGCGGCTCAAGCGGGAGTGGGAGGACAATGCAGTACCTGAGCCGGGCCCCCCTGCGGGTTAGCTTCGCGGGGGGCGGCACCGATGTCTCCCCGTATCCGGAGACGGCCGGCGGGGCGGTGCTCTCCGTTGCCATCAACCGTTTCTGCCGCGCCGTGCTGGCGCCGCGCAGGGACGGATTGGTGTTCGTGCGCTCGCTCGACTACGGGGTCAGTCACGTATTCCCGATTGACCGGGTGCCGGACTTGACCGGGCCGCTGGCTCTCACCGGAGCCGTCCTGCGGGCCGCGGGGGATCTTGGTTCAGGCCTTGACCTTGTGTCCGCAAGCGAGGCGGCTCCCGGGTCGGGCCTTGGGGCAAGCAGCGCCCTGGTTGTCGCCATTCTTGGGGCTGTCCGCGCCTGGCAGGGCCGGCCGTGGACAAACGCTCAGCTTGCCGAACTGGCCTATCGGGTCGAACGGATCGACCTCGGGCTCAGCGGCGGCCGCCAGGACCAGTACGCGGCCGTCTTCGGAGGCCTCAACTTCCTGGAGTTTCTTCCCGGGCGGACCATCGTCAACCGCCTGCAGCTGCCTCGAGGCGTCGACGATGGACTCAAAGCGAGCCTCCTTCTCTGTTACACGGGAAAGGGGCATCCCAACGAAGACCTTATCGGCCAGCAGGTCGCCTCCTTCCGGGCCGGCGAGCGCAAGGTGGTCGCCGCATTGGAACACCTCAAGGAACTCGCTGTGGTCATGAAGCAGGCCCTCGAACGCGGCGACCTCGAGTCTTTTGCCGGTCTGTTGGCTCAGGGGTGGGAGCACAAGAAGGCCCTTGCCGACGGGATCAGCGACCCGGCCATCGACCGGATGTACCAGGCCGCCCTGGATGCTGGGGCGCTCGGCGGCAAGTTGTTGGGATCCGGGGGCGGCGGGCATTTGCTGCTCTTTTGCCCGCCATCGAGCCGGGCCCGTGTGGTGGGGGCCGTGCAGGGCCACGGCTGCCGCGAGGTGCCGTTTGACTTCAGTCCCGGCGGCGTGGAAGCCACGATTTCCGGAGGTGATCCCGTTGCCAGCTGAGGACCGGCGGGGTTACCTTGACGATTGGTTGGCCTGGACTCAGTCCGCGGTGCGGAGTCTGGAGCCTGCCGCACGCTGTCTGGCTGATCTGGTATCCCTGGTGCTTGCGGCGGGCGGGTCACTGTACGTCTGCGGCAACGGCGGAAGCGCCGCCGATGCCCAGCACTTCGCGGCCGAGCTGGTCGGACGGTTTCTGCGGGAACGTGCGGCGCTGCCGGTCGTGGCGCTGACGGCGAACACATCGGTACTCACGGCCCTGGGCAATGACTACGGCTTTGACGCCGTCTTTGGCCGGCAGGTCGAGGCCATGGCCCGCCCCGGCGACTGCCTGATGGTAATCTCCACCAGCGGGCGGTCGCCTAACGTCCTTGCCGCCCTGCGGGCCGGGCGCCGGCAGGGTGTCCTCACCATAGCCCTGGTCGGGCCGGAAGGGCTTGACCCCTCTGTCGTATCCTGCTGCGATTTCTGCCTGGCCGTGTCGGGCCCGGACGGCGGCACCGCGGAGACCTGGTCGGGCATGGCCACGCCGCACGTGCAGGAAGTGCATCTGGCCCTGCTGCACTACGTTGCCCACCTCGTGGAACGCGGCGTTGAGTCGCGCAGGGGCCGCCCGCGGCGATGCGCCCTGCGGCCGGCGGTGTTCCTGGACCGCGACGGCACTGTCGTCCAAGAACGGGGGCACATCACCGATGAGCGCGACCTCGCGGTGTTGCCGGGCGCTGCGGACGCGGTCAGGCGGCTGAAAGGGGCCGGGTTTGTCGTTGTCCTGACGACCAATCAATCGGTGGTCGCCCGCCGTCTGGTTGACGGGCCGGGTCTCGAGCGGCTGCACGGCCGCCTGCGGGCGCTTGCCGGCGAGCGCGGAGCTGTCCTCGACGCCATCTACCATTGCCCGCATCACCCCGAGCATGGCCTGCCGGGTGGGCCGTGCGCCTGCCGAAAGCCGATGCCCGGGATGATGCTCCGCGCCGCGGACGAGATGTCGCTTGACCTGGGAGCCTCATTCGTGATCGGAGACAACTGGACCGACGTGCAGGCCGCCGCCGCGTGCGGTGCACATGGCGTGCTGGTCCTCACCGGCTCAGGGGCCGGCGCGCTGGCGGCCGGGAGTCCGCTGGCGGCCGAGAGCGCCGGGCGATGGTCCGTTGCCACCGACCTCGCCGCTGCCGCGGACGACGTGATCGCCCGCCACCGGGCAAACGAGTCGTGGCCGGCCCCGGGCGGCCGGGCGGGCACCCCGGGACCGGCAGAGGCGGGCAGGGGTCCGGGCGATGATTCGCATCGGCATTGACGCCCGGCCCTCCGTCTGGTACCGCGGCACCGGTATCGGCAACTACACGTACCAGCTGGTGCAGCACCTGCAGAGGATGGACCGGGTCAACATGTACTCCATCCTGTGGCCCGACGATTGCCCGCTTCCCAATCTTCCGCCGCGCTGGCGCGCGACTGCGATGCCGAAAAAGCGCAGTGACGAGCGGCAACTGATCGGCCCGTGGCTGCGGGAACAGGATCTGGACGTGTATCACCTGCCGCAAAACGGGCTGCGCGCCCCCGCCGATCTCGGCCGCACCCGGCTGGTGGTGACGATCCATGACCTGATCCCGTTCCTGCTCCCCGAATACGTGCGCCATTCGTTCGCCAGGCGGTTTCTGCGCGAGGTGCCGGCAGCCGCCAAGCGAGCCGCCCGGGTGGTCACGGTCTCGCGGCGCTCCGCGTGCGACCTGACCCGCATCCTCGGAGTGGACGAGGGCAAGATCAGGGTTGTCTATCCGGCGCCTGAGGAGGTGTTCCGCCCGGTGCCCGCGGCGGCCAGGCGGCGGGTCGCGGCCGAGCTGGCGGTCCGGTACGGCGTACATGAGCCGTACGCGCTTTACGTGGGTGGAATCACCCCGCGCAAGAACCTGTTTGATCTGGTCTATGCGTTTGGCAAGATCTGCCGTCAGCTTGTTCCGCAGATGACCCTGGTCATCTCCGGGCTGCTCGGGCAGCACGGGAGTCAGGTGGCAGAGCTCTCCGAGCTTCTGGGGCTCAAATCCTACGTGCGCCTGCCGGGCGAGGTGCCCCTGTCCGACCTTCCCGCCCTATACAGCCTGGCCACCTTCGCCGTCTACCCCTCGATGTATGAGGGATTCGGCCTGCCGCCGCTCGAGGCCATGGCCTGCGGGACGCCGGTGCTGTGCTCCGACGCCGGCTCGCTGCCCGAGGTGGTGGGCAGGGCCGGGCTGATCGTAAGGTCAGGCGACGTGACCGCGCTGAGCGAGGGCATGCTTCGCCTGGCCGGGGACCCCTGGCTGCGCGACCGCCTGGTGACACGCGGGGAACGGCATGTCGCCCGTTTCTCGTGGGCGGCCACGGCCGCCGGCATCCTCGACGCATACCGCGAGGCCGCCGCGCAGGAGGAAACCGGTGGCGGATAGAACTCCCCCTATGCACCGCACATCTTGCCATAATGCGGCAGGGGAGGCCACCGGCCCCAGTGCAGGTTTTGACGCAGGAGGAGAGGACAACCCGCGACTTCGCGGTAACGGTGTTCATCGTCCAACAGGGGCGTGTCGCCCTGCTATACGATGAGCTGGCCGGGACGCTGGCCGCACCCTCGGGCCACATCCGCCTTGAGGAGCTTCCTGCCCAAGCCGCCGCGCGCGTCGCCCTCGCCCAGACTGGCATGCCCGTTGAGCTGATCTTGCCTTTTGCGCCGGTTTGGGCATCGCCTTTCCTGGCCCGCCCGGAGGGGCTGCTGCTGGAGGCGATAACCCTCAGCCATGAGCACATCAGCCTGGTCTACTTCGCCCGGCCCGCAACGGGCTTCCGCCTGCGGCTGAGCGAGGAATTGCCCTTCCTGCGCTGGTTTGACGCCGCCGCCCTGGAGGGCATCGGGCTTCAGCCGGAGATCGCGGGCTGGGCGTCCGAAGCGATATCCCGCGACCTCCGCCAAGATCGCCCCTGAAGTGACGGGCTCAGGCCCGTGCCGGCCCGCGGCCGCGCCCCGGGCCAGCGATTGAGCCTCGCGTCAACAGGTCGGTACCCCGATATCGGCATGCAGGTAGCCGCCGACCTGCTCGGACGTCTTGACCAGCCCCCGCAGTATCCGCCAGGCCCCCATCGCGTCGTTGATATCGCCCATTTCAACTGGTGAATGCGAGTACCGCCGGGCCAGGGTGATCACGCCCGCGGGGATGCCGTCACGCACCAGGTGCATGGCGGTGGCGTCGGTGTTGCCGCCGGTGAACGTCGTCACCTGGTACTCGACCCCGGCCGCCCTGGCGGTGTCCTCCAGCAGGCGGCGCACGCCCGGGTTAACCAGGATTCCCTTTCCCCCGGTGCCCCCGCTCATGACCTGCAAGACCGGCCCACGGCCGATGCCGACCGGCAGTTCCCGGGCGTAGTCGACGTCCGGCGTGTCGCCGCAGGGCATCGTATCGAGAGCGATCGCAAGATCCGGGTTGACACGGTGCGCGGCGACGGTAGCACCGCGCAGCCCGACCTCTTCCTGCACCGTGACGACGCCGACCAGCGTGCCGGCGAACTCCTCGCCGGCCAGCGACTCAAACAGGGCCGCCAGCACGGCGCAGCCCAGCCGGTCGTCCACGGCCTTGCCCGCGAACCGGTCGCCGTCAGCGAAAAACGTCAGGTCGCTGCGCTGCTCAATCGGGTCGCCGACCCGGATCCCCAGCGCGGCGACGCCTTCGGCGCTCTGCTCGCCCACGTCGATGAACAGGTCCGTGTACGGCTTCACCTCGGTCCGCTCCTTGGACGTCTGCAGGTGGCCGGCCTTGACCCCGATGATCCCCAGGTGGCCGCGGATGGTCACCATGCGTCCGATGAGCAGCGGGTCAAGCATTCCGCCGATCTTGTCAAACCGGACGAAACCGCTCTTTTCAATGCTCTTGACGATTAGGCCGATCTCGTCCGAGTGAGCGGCGACCATAATTGCCGGTCCCGGCCGCCCGCCGTGCCTGGTGGCGAAGAGGTTGCCCATCGCGTCAACCGCGAGCCGATCCGAGCAGCCGCGCAGCCGGTCGGCCATATAGCGGGCCACCGGGGCCTCAAACCCCGACACACCCGGGATGGCCGTGAGTTGGACCAGGAGCTCCTTTAGCCGGAGTTTGAGCCTTTCGTCGGGCCATCCGGCGGTGCCGGGCTGGGGTGCTTCCGATATGGGCATGGGTCTGACTCCTTTCCTGTCGCTTGGTGTAGGATATCCCTGGAATGCGGGATGCCGGCGGGCAAGCCCCGGCGGCGGCAGACCCCCAGGAGGTGCAGACCTATTTCGCTATCGTCCGCAATCGACCCTCGCGCCCAGGCGGACCGCCCTTTCCGGGCCCTGATCATCCGCCACGGCCGGACCGAGTACAACCGGTCAAACCAGTTCCGTGGCCGGCTGGACATTCCTCTGGATGAAATCGGCTTGGAGCAGGCCCAGCGAGTCTGCGAGGTTCTGGCCGGGCCGCCGGAGGGGTGGGGGCCGCCCGTCGCGATCTTCACCAGCCCTCTAACCCGGGCCCGTCAGACCGCCGCGCCGCTTGCCCTGATCACTGGACTTGAGCCAGTTGTTCACGACGGGCTGCACGATGTGGACGTCGGCGAATGGCAGGGGCGCCCGGGGGATGAGGTCAAAGCGCAATACCCCGCCGCGTACCGTATGTGGGAGACGGAGCCCGCGGACTTCGTGTTTCCCGGAGGCGAGTCGCTCCGGGCCGCTCAGGACCGCGTGATGAGAACCCTGGCGGAGATCCTCAGCCGCTTTCCAGGCCGCACTGTGGCCCTGTTCACGCACAGGGTGCCCGCCAAGCTCCTGATTGCCGGCGTGATGCGCGCCGGGCCCGAGGCGTTCTGGCGAATGCGCATTGACAACGGTTCGATCAGCGTGGTTGAGTTTGACGGTCGGGACTATGTGCTCACGTTGGCCAACAGCACGGCGCATCTGACGGGGGCTGGCGGAGGGGCCGCGGGCGAGGCCGGAGGGGCCGCCTACCGGCGGGCACCCGATTTCTAGTTTCGGAACAAACCGGCCCCGTGCTCGAGCCCGGCCCCCGTGCCGCCGAGCAGGTCAATCGGCCGGGCGGCGGCGCAGCGACGCCGCAACTGAAGCAGGCTTCATGCTGGACTTACCATAACGACCGCTGTACAATTGTACGTGTTTGATTTGGGGGAAAGGGGGAAGACGGAGTGGCAGTAACAGTCGATCGTGGTAAATGCAGCGGCTGCGGCACCTGCGTTGACATCTGCCCGACAGAGGCAATCAAGGTGATCGACAACTTCGCACATGTTACAGAGGCTGACTGCGCCGATTGCGGCACCTGCGTGGATGAGTGCCCGGAGAAGGCGCTGCTTCTCCCGTAGTCCCGGCAACAATGGCCTCGGGCCCGGGCACCGCTGCCCGAGACGCGCAAAAGCCCCGCCAAGCAGCGGGGTTTTTGGTTTCTAGCGAATTGCCGGTGATGTCAGCGCCGGCGAGCTTCACTGTCGGACGACATGCCCGGCCGGCTGCTTTCACGCTATTTGGTTGAGCGCTTGACCTCCGGATTTAGAGCCAGCAACCTGTCGACAGTCGTCTCGAACCGGCGGGCCAGGCCGTACAGGGTATCGCCCCGCTGGACGACGTACTGCGCCGTGTCCGCTCCACCATCATTCCTGATCGATAGGAGGTCGGTCACCCTGACGATGTCGTACCCGCGTCCGAGCAGGTCGTCTATGATCGCCGGCAGAGCCTGAGCGGTCTCGATTCGTCCCACGTGCATCAGGACAATCCCGCCGTCCTCGACCTTCGTGAGCACGCGGTCGATAATCGCCTGCACACCGCTCGTCTCCATCCAGTCCAGGCTGTCGACCTGCCACATCACAACCCAGCCGTAGCCGTGGGCCTCAAGGGCCTGCGATACCGCATCGCCGTGCGCACCGTAGGGCGGCCTGTAGAGAGGCACGAAGGATTCCTCGCCGCCCACGGCGACAAGCGCCTGCTTGCCCTGTGCGATCTCCGCATCGATCTTCTCCGGAGTTTGTTTGACCAGGCCCTCCGGGTGGGTGTACGAGTGATTGCCGACTTCGTGCCCCTCGGCGAGCATGCGCCGGACGAGATCGGGGTTGTTCTCGATCCACTTGCCGCGCGGGAAAAACGTTACCTGCAGGTCGTATCGCTTCAGTACATCAAGCAGAGGGCCGGCGGGCTCCCAAAACCAGCCGCAGTCAAACGTAAGCGCAACGCGCTTCGTGCCTGCCTCGATGCGGGTGACGGTACGCGGCGGCGTCGGGGTCTCAAACGTCGGCCTCGCCGGTCCACCAGCCGGGATGCGGAGCACCTGTCCAGCATAGATGACGTATTCAGACCCCCCCGGATCGCCCGTGGGATCCTGGCTGCCGCCGTCGCCCGTTCCGTCGCCGTTGCCTCTCAGCCAGGGTATCAAATCCCGGTTGGTCAGCAGGACACCGCCCATGCCGACGATAAAGCACAAGCCAATCACCAAGCCGATGGTTACCGCGCCCGGACGGACAAGCTTTAGCTTGCGTGCAAGCACTTGTCCCACCTCCGGCTCGATAGTAGCACTGCGTTTACATAAGCGACCGTCGACGTAATCTATCGTAAATCATACGGCCCGGGAGGCATCGCCGTGACGCACCCACCGGAACTCGTCGATGTGTCAGTGCTCGACCAGTTGGGGCCGCTCGTTCAGTGCCGGCTGCGGTTTCCCCGTCCGCGGCTCGACGATGTGCCCGGCGAAGTGAAGAGCGCGCTGGCCCGGCTTCCGGCCCTCGGCGGGCTTGAGCAAGGGCAGCGGGTAGCCGTCACGGCGGGCAGTCGCGGCATCACCGGCATCGCGCCGATTCTCCGCGCCGCCTGCGAGTACCTTCGCACACTGGGCGTCGAGCCGGTCGTGGTGTCGGCGATGGGCAGCCACGGTGGCGGCACCGCCGCCGGCCAACGGGATCTACTCCGTTCCCTTGGCATCACCGAGGAGGCGTTGGGCGGCACGCCGGTCATCTGTTCAGCCGAAACCGACATCATCGGCCACACCCCTGACGGTCTGGCGGTGCACGCCGACCGCTTCACAGTCCGCGAGGTGCACGGTGTGCTGGTCGTCAACAGGGTCAAGCCCCACACGGCGTTCCGCGGTCCGACCGAGTCAGGCCTGCTCAAGATGCTTGCCGTCGGTCTCGGGCGGCAGCCGGGCGCCACGATCGTCCATTCACGCGGCCCCGGGTCGATGTGCGCGGCCATCAGGTCCATGGCCGCGGTTTCGCTCGAAAAGCTGCCGGTGCTGGGCGGGCTGGCGATACTCGAAAACGGCTACGAAGAGACCGCGGAGATCGTGCCGTTGATGGCCCAGGAATTCCTGTCACGCGAGGAGACTCTGCTCGCCAGGGCGCGCGAGCTGCTCCCCCGGCTGCCGCTGGCGGCCGCGGACATCCTGGTCGTGGAGCAGATCGGCAAGGAGGTCAGCGGCACCGGGATGGACACCAACATCACCGGGCGTTGGGGCGACAGTGACCCCGGTCCCGAGGCCGGGCCGACGCCCGGCTTCCGGCGGGTCGTCGTGCTGGACCTGACCCCCTCATCACACGGCAACGCCACCGGGATCGGCCTGGCCGATTTCACGACCGACCGCGTCGTTCAGGCTATGGACCGGCGGGTCACCTACACCAACTGCCTGACGTCAACGCTCATTGACCGTGCCCGCCTCCCTCTCTTCCTGCCCGACGACCGTCAGGCGCTGGCAGCCGCGGTGCTTAGCCTGGGGGAGGTGGATCGAGGGCGCGCATCGCTGGTTCAAATTCGCGACACGCTCCACCTTGACGTAATCAGGGTCTCCGCGCACGTCGTGGGCAAGATGGAGCCGCCCCCAGGTGTGACCGTGGAGGTCGAGGAGCAGCCAGGGGCCTTCCCGATGGGTTTCGACGCCGGGGGGAGGCTTGCGCGCCTCCCCGCTCCCGAGGCGTCAGGCTAAAGCGCGTAGCGCCGGCGGGCCGAATCCACGATCCTGCCCAGCACGTCGGCCCGGCTGAGGCCCATCGCCCTGGCCATGGTCCCGATGTAGCTTGCGTGCAGGTGCCGCTCGTTGCCGGTCAGTATCTGCAGCCCGGCAAAGGTATTTATCTCGAGGACCGCCGCCCGGCCGTCCTCGCCGACGATCGTGTCGACCCGGCCGTAGTCGCGCGCCCCCACCGCCGAAAACGCCCGCATCGCCGTATCCTGCACGGCCTCCAACTGCTCAGCGCTCAGCCGTGCAGGGCAGTGCATGATCTCGTTATCCATCTTGTGCTCAAACGTGTTGGTGCGCGCGTTGTTGTACTCGATCTCGAGCGGGATCAGGGCTTGCGGCGGATCGCCGATGACCCCGACCGTGACCTCCCGGCCCTGCAGGTAGGACTCCACCAGGGCCCCCTGGTCCATCCGGCTCACGATGGCTTCTGCCTGGCGCCGGAGGGAGACCGCGTCGGTAACAATGGAGTCGTCGCTTATTCCCGCGCTGCCGCGGCCCCGCACTGGCTTGACAAAGAGCGGGAAAGCCAGCGGCGGCGGTGGCGTCCATCCCGGGCCGATCGAACTCAACGGCACCGCGTGCCCCGTGGTGGCGCCGTCCTTCCCGATGGCTATGAACGGGGCGGTATTGACCCCGTGGCAAGACCACAGCTTCTTCCGTACGGCCTTGTCCAGGGCCACAAGGTCCAGGCCTGATCCGCAGTAGGGGATGCCAAGGGCCTCCAGGAGCGCCACCTCGGCCAGCGAAGAGGTGTTAAACACCAGTTGCGCCCGCATGCCGCGCAGCGCCGCGACCGTCTCCAGCGGGTCGCCGGCCTGCCATTGCACCAGCTCCGCCTCGTGGCCGGCCTCCAACAGAGCGTCGCGGTGCAGGCTTGCCTCCTCGATGGCATCGTCAGGCATCTCGCTGCCGGTGTACCTACGCTGCCATTCGACGTTCCGTCCGGGACGGAACAACACCGCTATCCTCAGTTTGTTTCCCATCTCGCGCCTCCGGTCTCGCCGAGGTCCCCACGCCGGACACTCCGCGCCGGTCCGGTGTGCCGGTCCCGCGTGCTTGTCTAAGCCGATCTGCTGCGGGCTACATCCAGGCACCCGGCGACGCGTCTGGCCTCCGCCACCGGCCGCCCGCTGTCATCTGTGGCCCGGCAGGCTCCGTCCACAATCGCAGTGTGTACCGTGCCGCGCGCATGCGCATTGCCCGCCAGGTCGGGGGCGTCAAGCAGCCCGCACTCGACCGCTAGGGCGAGCGTCTCGGGGTCGGCCCAGGGGTCGCTAGTGCCTCTCGGCGCCAGCTCGCGCATGGCAGCCAGAAGCAGCCTTGCCTCGCTCAGGAGCTCGTCCCGCCGGGCGGTGACCCGCCGGTCGCGGGTCATGTCGGGCAGGCCGCGCAACAGGGCGTCGATAACGCCGCCGGCCATGCGCGCGCTTCCGATGACGTCACCCGCGCGTGCCGCGTGGCTGGCCTCCGAATAGCCGACGACGTGCACGATATGCGGCCGCATTGCGAGCTGCAGGGCGATGGACCCGCACATGTGCCCCGCGGCCCGCTCGATCCCCGTTGGAACGCTGGCCAGGCCCGTGCGCGTCTCGCGCCAGATCGCGAATCCGCCGTTCTCCTCGAGCTCTCCCGCCAGTTCCAGCTTGGCCAGCATCTTGGCCAGATCCATGTCCGGGGCCGTCCCTACAGGGGTGTTGAACATCATCTGGCCGACATAGTCCCGCACGCCCAGCCGCTTTGCGTTGTACGCCGCAAGAAAGAAGGTCGCGACGGCGACGCTGTCGGGGGCAGCCCGCAGACTCCACTGGTGCGATTCGTTGACCTCGACGGGCACGCCATGCCCGGCGTGCCAGGAGATGCCGTCCTGGGCCTCGCCGATGGCCTCCCGGAGGCCGCGGTCGCTCCGGCGGTCCAGCACGTTGTACCAGAAAAGGGGAATCGCGGCCCAGGCGTTATTAATCGTTCGCTGCAGCACATCGGCCATCCGCAGTACATCGCGAGTGCCGCTGTAGCACCGGACAAGCGGCCGGTTGCCGGTGCGGGTAGCAGAGTAGATCAGGCGGAGGTCGTCTTCGCTGCGAATGGGTACGCCGCCGGCCCCATCCTGGGCGGGGTCCATCTCGGCGGGCCTGAAAAAGCTTGCCTGCGCGTTCTGGTCCGGCCCCAGCGACAGGACGTCGAGCACCTCCGCTTGGGCAATCTCGCGCGCCCCGCGGACGGTTTCGTCCACTGTCGGCTGCCCGAAATGGTGACGGATGAGCGGCGCCGGCGCCCTGGCCTTGATCCTCGCGATGAGTGTATCCGGCAACTCCGCCGGCGCAGCTGCCGCCTCGCCGCCCACCAGGTAGGCGCGGCAGTCGATGTCGCTGGAGCTGCTGCCGAAAGTGGCCTCGAACACCCCCATCCGCGCCGCCACGGCGCAGTTGGGGTCGGTGCCGCCGAAGACCAGGCGCAGGCCGGCGTCAATACGCGGGCGCAGCCGCGGCACGATGTCGGCCAGCATGCGCTCGAGGGCGTCAGGAGTCAGCCGGTAGCTGAGGGCGAGTACATCAGGCTCCCACCGCTGCACTTCAGCGACGATCGCCTCCGGCGGCTGGGCCGCGCCGAGAAAGCGCGTCTCAAATCCGGCCTGGTCCGCGAGAGCCAAGAAACGCCGGACGCCGGCAACGTGAACGCAGTTACCCAGGCAGGTCGCCAGCAGCCGGGCTCGTGACCGCGAAGATCGCCTCGTCAACCTCAGTGTCTCCTTCCCGAACCAGGTCAAGGACTTCGCTTGGGCTACGGCCGGCGATCCCCATCCGCGCGGCGTTGCGGCCCTCGCGCCTGTAGTCTGTGTCATGCATCGCTGATGCCAGGGCGATCATCGCGTTGATGGTCGGTGTGCCTATCCCAGCGATGCGTCCCAGCGCCGAAATCGGCACCAGGCTGGCCGGCACGTCCTCCCAGATGTAGCGGTGGTTGAGGTGCGCCGGGGCCCGGATGCCGGCGTAGCCGGGATTGTTGAGGACGGCCTCGCGGAGCGTCGCTCCCTCGGCGCCGTACGCTTCGCCAAGCCAATCGAGCGCTGACCGCGCACGTACGCCGTAGGCCCGGGCGACGTCCACCCGTTCGCTGTCGATCTGCTCGATAATCCGGGCCACCGTTGGGGTTATGCCCTCCAGGTAGTAGTCAAACTCTCCGCCCGTCGCCTCGATGTGCGCCGCGTTGAGCAGGGTGACTCCGGGATGGAAGACGGCGCCCATATTGTCGAGGCCGGTCTCCAGCACGCAACTGGCCGCGTAGAACTGTGGAAAGGCCGGGTTAAGGGCCGCGAGAACCCGCGGCGTGTCATCGGCCGGCAGGGCGGCCAGCGGCACGAATCGTTTGACGCTGAACACGCGGCAGGTTCCGTCGGCCTCCGCACGGCTGGCGAAAAGGAGTGTCTGGGCCTCCGCGACAATGACGCCGCGCGGTGCACCGTCCTCCGTGAGGGCATGGCGGACCTCGAGGGCGCCTCCGGTCCGGCCGGGATTGAGCACGATGATCTGCCCTGGCTGGACCAACGGGGCCAGCATCTCGGCAAGCTCTCGGTGCGCAGTGGCAGGCACGACGACCATCAGAACGCGCGCACCGCTCACGGCCGCCTCAAGATCGGTGGTAACGAGGCTCGGTCTGGCGAAACCTGCGACCGACCCGGTCAAGGTGATGCCCCCACGCCGCCAGAGCGGCGCCAGCCGGAGCGGCGAGCGGTTAAACAGGCGGACCTCGTGGCCCTGTAATGCCAGGCAGCCTGCCATGGCCTGTCCGCCGCTGCCGGCACCGATGACCGCATAGACGCTTTTATGCACGCTCGAACCCCCTCTCAGCCAAGACATGACGGGCGCTGTGCGGTCGTACGGAACGGGCTGTACACCGTTGCCGGGCCGCGGCAATGCAACGCAAATGCGGGCCAATCGACCGACATGCGCCGGAACACGAAGCCTGAGGCGACCACTGGCTGGGGAGGTTGGGTCGGACCGAGAACACGCCCTAGGGGGCGCACCGCGGAGGTCGAGGCGGGCCGGCCGACTACTGCGCCGGTTACCCGCTTCGCGGACCCACCTCCTCCTTCAACGCTTACGAGGTTAGCTGACGGGCTCGGGTCGAAAGAGTGTGACCCTATGCGGTCTGCGCTCTGCCGTCCCGATGTTTGGCCGGCTGCGCTTCCCGCGATTAGCCCCTACTGCCCTGGTTCCCCCGTTCCCCCGCCCAGGCGGGGGATTAAGCGATTAAGGTGGTGGCTGTTATTGCATCACCATCTTAGCATTAACTTGCGCCAACAGTCAAAGAGACCCATGCGCGTTGGCTGTCGAATACTGGCGATAGCTGGGCCAACGATGCGTCGTTGGGCGGCATACCTGCAAGGGTGCGGTTTCCCCCGTTTTCGCGTGGCTAGCTATGATGACGATGCCAGCGATATCACGGACCTGGCCGGGTGAGGGAGTCATACGGATGCGCGACTGGCCGGAACTGGTGGATGCCTTGGGCGTCCTCGCCCGCGGGGACCGGGTGCTCGAGGCGGGCACGGGCAGGGGGGCGATGCTCGAGTACCTGCTCCGGCTGCTGAGCATGCGCCGCGCCGCCGAGCCCTGGCTCGGGATCCCGTCATTGGTCACCCTCGCCGCCGATCCAGCCGCCCGCAGCCTCGGCCAGGGCCCGCTGCCTGCGGCTGCCCGGCGATGTCGCCCAATCGGTCACAGTCGTGGAGGCCGAGCTTACCGAGTACGTGGTTGGTCCGTGCCCGCGCTTTGAGCTGCTGGCCACCCTCGTGGCTGGCCCGCCGGCTTGAGGCTGCCGGTTTCTCTTCGATTTCCTGGGTTGCCGACGAGCGGCAGCACCCGCGCTCGCCTGAGACCCTGTCCGAGCTGCTCTCCTCCGCCCCGCTTACCGCCCTCCCTTGCCCGCCCGGACACCCGCCCGGACACCCGCCCGGCGCAAGCTGTCTCAGAAACAAGCGTTCCCGTGGGTTAAAATACCAGGTCTCGCCCCCGAAACATTGTACAGGCACTTTTGGCGGACTCTGCGCCTTACGCCCGTTTCGATGGCCGGACGCGCCCGCTGGGAGGGAACACCGTGGAGCAAGGCTCGACCGCCTTCGCACTCGGGAAGATTGCGAAACAGTCCGACCTGAATGCAGCAATGGAAGCTACGGTTGACGCCGTGGTTAGCTTGCTTGCCCCCGACCATGCGGGTCTTTACCTGCAGGATTGGGGATCGGGACGCCTGGTGCTGGCTGCCCGCAACACATCACTTGACCCCGCAATACAGCTCGGACTGAAACTCAGGGCAAACGAGGGTCCGATCGGGCAGGCGTTTGCGTCTTGCCGTGCCCGGTGCGACAGCTACGACTTCCGGGGGGACGCGGTCCCCCCGCAGGGCGTGTCGCCCACTACCCGTTCTCACCTTGTCCAGCCCCTGATGGACGGCGAGACGCCGGTCGGCGTGCTTGAGGCCCAAGCCGGGCGCCCGGGGGCCTTCGACTCCAGCGCGGCCGCCACCCTTGCCCTCGTTTCCCGCAACGCCGCCCGGTCTCTGCGGTTCGCACTCGGGGTCCGCCAGGAGGCGGTGCGGTCACGCTTGGTGGGTAGCCTACTCGACGCCGCAGTCACCGGCGCCGTGTTTGTCGACCGGGAGGGCTGGGTAAGGCACGCGAGCGGCCGCCTTCTGGCCATGCTTGGCTTGGAGTCTAACGGCCGCGGCGGCCCGACCGGACGGACGTATCGCCGTTTCTTCTGGCCCCGGCTTGCCGCCAGGCTCGACCGGCCGTCGCGCTATCCCCCCGCCAAGGTCGCTCGCGCGGTAATCGAAGGGCGCGAGCTCGAGGAGGACATGTGCCTGTCAGGCCCGGTTGAGATGACCATCCGCCGCCGGTGCGTGCCCGTCCGGGACGACGAAGGACGTATTGCGGGCCGTATCGAGATCTATGAGGATGTCACGGCCGAACGACGCGCCGCGCGCAGGCTGGAGGCCTCGGCCTCGATAGCCCGGGCCTTGACCGCGAGCTTCGATCTCACCAGCATTTTCGCCGGTCTGACCCACGGGCTCTCGGCTGCGGTGGAGTTTGATGCGGCCATCTGCTACATACGCGGAGTCGGGGGCGCCGTCCGCATAGCGCGCCTTGACCCGCGTTTCCCCGACAGCCCCGTGCTGGAGGAAACCGACCGCCCTGCAGCGCCCGGCGGCTGCTGCTGCCCGGAAGGGTCCGCACTGGTCACCTCCGACCTCCTGGCCGAGGGCCCCCTGCGCGGCCCGGCGGCTGAACTGCGGGCTCTGGGCATGAAGCAGGTGTGTGTGCTGCCTCTCGCTGTCGGCGAAACCCGCTGCGGGATTATGGCTGTGGGATTGGCCCGGCCTGTGCCGCGCTACAGCCAGGCGACCCTTGACACACTGGTGCCCCTGGCGGAATTCCTTTCCCTGGCAGTCAACAACGCCGTGTTGTTTGAGGAGGCGACCTCCAGCGGTGAGGCCGCGCGCGAGGAGGCCGTCTGGGCCTCGGCCCTGCTGGATATGGCCCGCGCCGTGGCGAGCAGCCCGGGGCCGCATGAGACCTGCGCGGCCGGGGCCGACGTCCTGCGCCGGCTGTTCGATCACCGGTGGGCCCTGATCGCACTCAGGGACAGCAGCCGCGACGTGTACGTCGTCGGGCATGCGGACTTCGAGCGCTACAGCGCACCGTGCCGCGAATTCGATCTCAGCCCAGCCATCGCCGTGCTCATCGAGGCGGCTTCGGCAGGCGCCCGAGTACTCACAGTAACTGGTCCGGAGGTGGGGCCCGACCTGCCGCCCGGCACGGCGTCGTTGGCCGTCGCACCGCTGTGCTCGGCGGATGACCTCATCGGGGGCGTGATCCTGGGCTTTGCCCACGGCCGCGGACTCGCGGGTGAGCGGGAACAGGCAATACTCCTGGGCCTGGCCGACCAGATGGCTCTTGGTGTCCAGCAGGCCGGCCTTCTCGCCGCCGCAAAGCAGCAGGCCAGCCTGCTTGCCGGCATCAGCCGCGCCAGCAGGCGTCTTACCTCCAGCCTGGACCTGGAAACCGTGCTGGACGAGGTAATCGGCTTCCTCACGCGGGACCAGGGAGCAGACTGGGTAGGGATCTACCTGAAGGACAAGGGGACCGGCGATCTGATGCTGCGTGCGCACGGCGGCCGCTTTGCGCCACTGGTGGCGCCGGGCGAGCGCATTCCGTTGGGTCGGGGGCTGATCGGCGCCGCCGCGGGCGACGGGCAGCCGGTGATAGCCAACGATGTTTCTGTCGACAGCCGCTTCGTTGGCGCCCCCGGCAATCCGACTCAGGCTGAAATGTGCGTTCCCCTCAAGTTCAACGACCAGATCCTCGGCGTCCTCAACGTCGAGTCGGCGCGCAGAAACGCCTTCGGCGACCGCGAGCTACAGGTGGTAGAGACGCTGTCGGACCACCTTGCCATCGCCATCAACAACGCCGACCTGTACCAGCACATCCGGCGTCTGCACCTTGCGACGACCCAATCGCTGGTCAGGGCCATGGAGGCCCGCGACCCGTACGCGCGCGGACACGGCGCGCGTGTCTCGGAATACGCCGTGGCCATCGGGTGCCGGCTGGGGCTCAACACGCCCGACGTCGAGGAACTCCGACTGGCCGGGCTGCTCCACGACGTCGGCAAGGTCGTCGTGGAGGACCGCGTGCTTGCCAAACGGGGGCCCCTCGATTCCGTGGAAAGGGCCCTGGTAATGGAGCACTCCGTCGCCGGGGCCGGCATCCTGCGCCGGACGGAGGCCCTCGCCGCCCTTGCGCCGCTGGTCCGCTGGCATCATGAGTGGTACGGGGGCGGGGGGTACCCTGACGGGATCAAGGACGACGACATCCCCGTCGGGTCGCGAATCCTGGCCGTCGCCGATGCCTTCGACGCCATGACGTCCGACCGGCCCTACCGTACCGCGCTCCCGATCGACGAGGCGGAGGAACGGTTGCGGGCCGGGCAATACACGCAGTTTGATCCGGCGGCGGCGCAGGCTTTCCTCGCCGTGCTCGCGGAGGCCCGGCAGTGCGGGAGTCCCCTCTGGCGCGATCTGCAGCAGCGCGTCGAGGCAAGCCGGGAGGCGGGCGGCATGCCAGTTGCCGGCCGGGGCAGCCCGGACCAGCCCGGCCGGATCCTGCCCGTTCACGGCAGGGCGCTCAACGTGATGTACCGCGTGTCCCTTGAGACTGGCAGCATCCTGCAGCGCCAGCAGCTCCTGCAGCGAATCCTGGGGATCCTGCACGACACGATGGGCAAGCACAAATACGTCATACTGCTCGCCGAACCCGACTCAAACGATTTGCTCATCGAGGCGGAGATCGGATTCGGCAGTTCCCATCACAGGTACAGGATACCGGCAGGGAGGGGAGTCACCGGGTGGGTGGCGGAGCAGGGTGTCCCGCTCCTCGTCAAGGATGTTGAGAACGACCCGCGCTATATCGCCGGACCGTCGTCGGGCATCCGTTCCGAACTGGCTGTTCCCCTGATCGCCAGGGGCCGGGTAATCGGGGTGCTCGACATCGAATCGGAGGTGCCCAACGCATTCACCACGGAGGACCTGTACCTGATCTCCGCGGTCGCCGGCCAGATCTCGACCGCCATCGAGGTCTCTCAACAGCACGAACAGGTCGCCCGCGCAGCCATCGTCGACGGTTTGACAGGGCTCTACAACCACTCGTACTTCTACCGACGGCTTGAGGAGGAAATGGCCCGAAGCAAGCGCCATGGTCGTCCACTCGTCGTAGGTATTGCGGATGTCGACAAGCTAAAAGAGGTCAACGATGAGTACGGCCATCTGGCAGGCGATGCGGTGCTACGCGAGATCGCGGCCTGCCTCCGCGCCATGCTGCGCAAGTCGGACATTGTCGCCCGCTACGGAGGCGACGAGTTCGGGCTGATCATGCCGGACACGGACCTCCCCGACGCCGGGATGATCTCTCAGAGGTTTCAGGCAGAGCTTCACTCACGCCTCATTAAGACCGACAAGCACGAAATTACCCTGCCCACCCTGGCTCTGGGCCTGGCCGTCTTCCCCCTTGAGGGTGACTCCCCGGACGCGCTCGTGAGTAAGGCGGACGAGCGGCTCTACGTCCAAAAGGGCTCCGGTCGATCCTCCGGCCCGAGCCACCTTGAGCTGCGTGTGACGCGCACCGCCTGACGGCATAGGGGTCTTGGGGCGGGCGCATAATCGGAGTTGCACGGGCAAGCAGGAATCGGCGGGCGGGTATTCGAAGTCCCGTGGCTGGTCAGCCCCGTGACCGCAGCGGGGGAATCCTTTGGGGGGCATCTTGATGAGCACCGCGCTGATTTGGTCTGCGCCCGCAGCGTCCGCCGCGGCACTGTTGTTTGCGCTTTATCTAGCTGGCACGATCATGCGCAAGGACGAGGGGACGCCGGCAATGCAGGAGATCGCGGCCGCCGTCCGTGAGGGCGCCGGCGCCTACCTCCGGCGGCAGTACACCGGTGTCGCGCTGTTTTTTGCGGCGATGTTCGTCCTTCTGCTCGTCTTCGCCCTTCGCGGCTACATGACCGTGTTTGTGCCGTTCGCCTTCGTGTCCGGCGGCTTTTTCTCCGGACTGGCCGGTTTCATCGGGATGAGCGTGGCCACCAGGTCCAGTTCACGCACCGCTCAGGGAGCCGCGCGAAGCCTCAACGAGGGCCTTCAGGTTGCCTTTTCCAGCGGCGCGGTGATGGGCCTCGTTGTGGTCGGCCTCGGCCTCCTGCACCTGTCGATCTGGTACTTCGCGCTTGACAGCTACTATGCCGGCCTCGAGGCGTCGGCCCGCATTCGTACGATCACCAGCATCCTGCTGACCTCGGGGATGGGCGCCAGTTCCATGGCGCTGTTCGCCCGGGTCGGTGGGGGCATTTTCACCAAGGCCGCCGACGTCGGCGCGGACCTGGTCGGCAAGCTCGAGGCCGGCATTCCCGAGGACGACCCGCGCAACCCCGGCGTAATCGCGGACAACGTCGGCGACAACGTCGGCGACGTGGCCGGGATGGGCGCCGACCTCTACGAGTCGTACATCGGGTCCATCGTGGCGACCGCAGCACTGGCTGTGGCCGCGGGCTACGGCGTCGGCGGCCTGAGCCTGCCTTTTGGGCTGGCGGCGCTCGGCGTATTCGCGGCCATCCTGGGGACGTTCTTCGTCCGCGCCGGCGAGCGCGCCGAGCAGAGCGCGCTCCTGGGAGCGCTGCGCCGCGGGGTCTACGCGGCCAGCCTGGTTGTCGCGATCGGCGCGTATTTCCTCGTGCGCGAGGCGCTCGGCGATGGACGCCTGGGCGTCTATTTCGCCGTGCTGGCCGGGCTGCTGGCCGGCAACCTGATCGGCTTTGCGACCGAGTATTACACCTCGGCCACCTACCGGCCGACGCAGTCTCTGGCCGCCACTTCGCTGACCGGTCCCGCGACGGTCATGATCGGCGGGCTGTCGCTCGGCATGCTTTCCACCGCGGTTCCCGTGATCACGGTCAGCATCGCCGTTCTTGCGAGCTTCTACCTGGCCGGCGGCGGCCAGGACACCAGCGCCGGCCTGTACGGGGTGGGTATCGCGGCAGTGGGCATGCTCTCGACACTTGGCATCACGCTGGCCACTGATGCGTACGGGCCCGTGGCCGACAACGCCGGCGGGATTGCCGAGATGGCGCACCTGGGCCCGGAGGTACGGGAGCGTACCGACGCCCTCGACTCGCTCGGCAACACCACAGCGGCCACGGGAAAGGGTTTTGCGATCGGCTCGGCCGCCCTGACCGCGTTGGCCCTGATTGCAGCCTACCGCGAGCAGGTTTTCGCGCTGATGGCGGAAATGGGGCTGACGCGCGAGCTCAATTTGTCCGTTCTTAACCCGAAGGTAATTGTCGGCATGTTTATCGGCGGGATGCTCCCGTTCCTGTTCGGCGCGTTTACGATGAGCGCGGTCGGCCGCGCGGCGCAAGAGGTGGTCACCGAGGTGAGGCGGCAGTTCCGCGAGATCAAGGGCCTTATGGAGGGCACGGCGCGGGCCGACTACGCTGCCTGCGTCGATATCTGCACGCGGGCGGCGCAGCGCGAGATGGTCGCCCCGGCGCTGCTGGCGATCATCGCGCCCGTTCTGGTCGGAGTCGTCCTCGGCGTCGAGGCCGTGGCCGGGCTGCTGGTCGGCGCCACGGTCGGCGGTTTCACCATGGCGGTGATGATGGCCAATGCCGGAGGTGCTTGGGACAACGCCAAGAAGTACATTGAGGCGGGGCAGCACGGAGGCAAAGGCAGCGCCGCGCACAAAGCCGCTGTTGTCGGCGACACAGTCGGCGATCCGTTCAAGGACACGTCGGGCCCTTCGTTGAATATCCTGATCAAGCTGGTGTCGATGGTCTCGGTCGTGTTCGCCGGCTTCGTGCTGGCCAACACGCTTATCCGTTAGGCCGGGATAGCTGGGTTGACCTGCGATGGGCAGCCGTCTATATTCAGGCTTGACACGTTGGCTTGGGTGGGGTAGCTTCCAGCCAAAGACATAGACCAGCCCACCAATGCCGGGGGGCTACGCGATGGATGAGCAACATGATTTGGGGCGGCTCGAGGACCTCCTTCGTCTCCTGCCCGTGTTCATGAAGCGATTGGGTGAGGCTTTTCACCACGAGTCCGATACCGCGCACCGTTTTACTCACGCCCAGTTTCGGGTGCTTGTCCTGGCCTCGAAACGCGATGAGTGGCGGATGAGCGATCTTGCGGGCCGGATGGCCCTCTCACCGGGCAGCCTGACGCTGATGATGGACCGTCTGATCGAGGATGGTTTGATATCGCGCGGGCGCAGCGACGAGGACCGGCGTGTGGTCATCGTGCGGATCACGGAAATGGGTCGTGCCATGCTCGCGGAGCGTAGGGCGGGGCTTAACAGGCTCGCTGCCGCATACATCGCCCGTCTTTCGCCCCCTGAACGCAAAGAGTTGCTCCATGCCGTGGGAACGATCGTCAGGTTTCTGGAGAAGCACGTAGCCGACTCAACCTCTCCGTACTGAAACCCCATGGCCAGCCTGAATGCGCCGTCGCCCGACCTATACGGACGGGCCCTGCTTGATTACCTCAAAGGTCGTCGCCTGCCCGTCCATCTCCGGCGGGGCGACGGGCGGCTGGCTGTGCTCGATCTGAAATCCTACTTCGGGGGACCTGAGCTGTTTACGCCGATGGAGCGATGTATCGTTGCCCACGCGCGGGGCGCCGTACTGGACCTCGGCGCCGGAGGCGGCCGCATCGCCGCGCATTTGCAGTCCATGGCCGGACCGGACCAGGATGTAACCGAGGTAGTCGCGGTCGACGCCTCACAGGGGGCGTGTTCCTGCCTCAGGCGTTTCGGGCTCCGGTCGGTCGTGCACAGCCCGTGGCAACGGGTGATGGAGTCAGGCATCTGGCACGGCCGTTTCGACAGCGTGGTGCTTGCGGGCGGCAACCTTGGCCTGGCCGGTGACCCATCCGGCCTGGCCGTAATGCTCGGCTGGCTCCGCGGCCTGCTCAGACCGTGTGGCACGATACTGGCTACGGGGCTCGCCCCTTGGCCGCCTCCGGGCGGCTGCGACGCACTGCCGGTCCGGTTTCGTGTCGAGTACGCCGGCAGGGTCGGCGAGTGGTTTGCCTGGCTGACGCTTACGCCCGCGGCCCTTGAGCTGGCCGCCGCGAGCGAGGGTCTGCGCGTGGAACGCTGGCTGCTGCCGGCCGATCACGCGGATTTCGGGGCGCAACTGGTCAGGATCTGAGCCGCCAGGGCGCGCGCGTGCGGTGCCCGCGGCCGGCGTCCGAGCATGAAAGGAGGCGCAAGACGTGTATCCGGAGCTCCTGCGGATCGGCCGGTTGGCCATCTATAGCTATGGTTTCATGCTTGGCATGTCACTGCTCAGTGCGGTCTGGCTCAGCTACCGCCAGGCGCCCCGCGAGGGCGTCGACCCTCAGATCACGCTCGATTTCAGCCTGGCGATCGTCGTGGCGGGTGTGGTTGGGTCCAGACTGGTCTTTGTCCTTCTCAACTGGGAGTACTACGCCTCAAACCCGGTCAGCATTCTGGGGATCGGCGAGGGCGGTCTGGCCGGCCTGTCGATCCATGGCGGGTTGCTCGGCGGCATTATTGCCGGCTGGTTTATGTGCGCGCGACACGGTTTGCGCTTTCCGGTTATGGCGGACCTGTACGCACGGCCCCTGGCGATGGGGCACACCCTCGGCCGCATAGGTTGCGTGCTGCGGGGCTGCTGCTTCGGGGAGCTCACGGGCGGGGGGTGGGGTGTGCGGACCGTCTACGCCTGGGGGCTGCGGCATCCCAGCCAGCTATATGAATCAGGTCTTGCGCTGCTGCTTTTTGTCGGGCTCACCTGGTATATGAAGCGCCCGCGCGCAGCCGGGCAGCTGTTCCTGCTGTACGCGGGCGGCTACGCGGTGGCCCGGTTTCTGGCCGATTTGTACCGTGAGTCGGACTTGGTCACCGGATCGCTCAATCTCGCCCAACTCGTCAGCCTCGGGGTGTTGTGTATCGTCGTGCCGCTGTGGTTTCGCCTTGGGGCCGGGTCCCGGGCCGGGGCTTCGCGCGGCCCCCGTACCTGAGTCTTGCGCGGGTTTTGCCGAGCGCCCTAAAGTATGCCCCTCCGCGCCGGGATAAACGGGACAGCGGCGTTGCCCGGTCCCACTATTCGTGTGCCTGTCCAGCCATCCGTCGGGCCCGGCCCCCGGGCCGGGCGTCCAGCCGCCACCCAGTCGCCCCAAAGCAGGGAGGATTCGCCGGTGCGCATTCACGAGTTGTTGCAGATGGCCGTCGACCAGGGAGCCTCCGACCTGATTATCACCGTCGGCAGTCCGCCGGTGCTGCGCAGAAACGGCACGCTGGTTCGCCTTGAGGGCCAGCGGATGGCGCCCGCGGACACGGACGGACTCCTTCAGCAACTGCTCTTGGAGGGGCACCGTGATACCTTCGCCCGGACCGGCGAGATCAGTCTCTCCTACAGCGTTTTCGGCACCGGCCGGTTCCGGATCCAGGCGTTCCGCCAGCGCGGGACGGTAACGCTGATCGCCCGCACCATTCCAACCGCTGTGCAGTCCGCCATCCAACTGGGCATTCCCGACTCCGCCGTGCGGCTCGCACTCAGCGCCAGCGGCCTAGTAATCGTCGCCGGTCCCCCGGGCAGCGGCCGTACGACGACGCTGGCGAGCATGGTTGATACCATCAATTCGCAAAGGGAAGCCCACGTGCTGACCCTCGAGGACCCGATCGAGTTCCTGCACCGCCATAGCCGCAGCCTGGTCAACCAGCGTGAAGTCGGCACCGACTGCCCGAGCTTCGGCGCGGGTCTGCGTGCCGCGATTCACCAGACCGTGGACGTGATTGCAGTTGGGGAGATGGACCCCGAGTCTGTGCCTCTGATGCTGACAGCCGCCGGCAGCGGCATTCTGGTGCTCACCTCGGCGCTGGCCCGCGATGTTCGTGAGGTGCTCGGCCAAATGGCCACGGCCTTTGAGCCGCACCAGCAGGAGCGGGCCTGCAGGCTCCTGGCCGACAATCTCCGGGGCGTGGTCTGCCAGCAGCTTGTGCCGAGGTCCGGCGGGGACGGCATGGTTGCGGCATTTGAGGTGTTTGTTGTTGAAAGCGCCGCGCGCGAGCTCATCCGCACCATGCGCCTCGATGAGGTTTCCCGTCTGCTTGATGGGGGCGGCGGCGGGGATTCCGTGCCGATGCGCGACGCTCTCGCCGCCCTCGCCGCGGCCGGCAAGATAAGCGAGAGCGATTTCCACGCCCGGTGCGTTGCACTGCAGGCGCACTGAGCCCCGTTCACTGAGTTCTGTTTCGCCGAACGCCTCCTGGACACTCCTTGCCAGCTAGCGTGGGCGTCACCAGCTTGCGTGTGTTGCGCCGTCGCGTACCCGCACGTACAATCATGGCACGGGGGGTGCGGCGCAATGCGGCATTTCAGCCTGCGACGGCTCATGACTCCCTACGATCTTGGCCTGGCTGCAGCTATTCTGGTCGCGGCGTTGGTGAGCTTCTACTGGGTCGGCTTTGCGGGAGCGGCGGGGGCGGGCGTGCTCCGGGTCGAGATCGAAGGCCGCCTGGTCACCGAGGTCACCTTTAAGGTAACGGATCCCCCACGGCTCATCCCGGTCAGGGCTCCGCGCGGTCTCGTCACGATCGAGTTGCGCGACGGGCGGGCCCGGGTTCTCCCGCTTCCGGTGGAGGTCTGTCCCCTCGGCATCTGCTGGAACTCCGGGTGGACCGGAAGCCCCGCCAAAGCAATCGTGTGCCTGCCCAACAGGCTTGTCCTGCGGGTGCTGACGGGCGCCGGCGGCATTGACGGAATTACCAGGTAGGGCGGTGGGCCATTGGATATCGAGCTGGGCTGGCTGAGAACCGAGTTTGAGCGTGACGGGTACATCTGCGGCATGGAAGTGCTGCTGCCGGTGTATCTTGCTCTGCGTCTCGGAAAACCCCTGCTGATCGAAGGGGCTCCCGGGGTGGGCAAGACCGAGGTTGCCAAGGTGCTGGCGCGCGTGCTTGGGGCGGAGCTTATCCGGCTGCAGTGCTATGAGGGCCTCGACGAGAACAAAGCCCTCTATGAATGGAACTACCAGCGTCAGTTGCTGCGGATCCAGCTCAGCCGGTCGATCGCAGCGGCGGGCGGGCCCGCTGCCGGTGTCGGTGCCGATGCCGATCCCGAGCTCGAGCTGGAGCGCGATCTTTTCTCACACGAATACCTGCTGATGCGGCCGCTCCTTCGCGCCATCCGCTCACCCGAACGTCCTGTGCTGCTTGTGGACGAGGTCGACAAGGTTGATGAGGCCTTCGAGGCTTTCCTGTTTGAGCTCCTCTCGGACTTCCAGGTTTCGATTCCGGAGCTGGGCACGGTAACGGCCAACCACGTGCCGGTGGTCGTGCTGACCTCCAACAGCGAGCGGGACCTGTCCGACGGGCTCAAGCGGCGGTGCATCTACCTCTACATCGACTTCCCGGACGTAGACCGCGAAGTCCGCATCATCCAGGTCAAGGTGCCCGGCACGAGCGAATTGCTCGCCCAACAGGTAGCTGCGGCGATGCGTTTTCTGCGTACAGAGATGGACCTTCGCAAGAAACCGTCCATCGCCGAGGCCCTCGACTGGGCGCGGGCCCTGGTGGCGCTTGGCATCGAGCGCATCGGCGAAAAGGACGCCTCGGACACGGCCAGTCTGGTGCTCAAGAACCGCGACGACCTCTCCGCCCTGAGGCGCGAAATCGCGGCGCACGGCGTCCAGCGCCTGCTGGGCAGGCAGGACCAGCCTTGAGCATACGGCGGGCCGCCCGCGGGACATCCGCCGGGCGGAACGTTCTGCGGTTTGTCGGCACCCTGCGGTCGCTGGGCGTTCCGGCAGGCAGCGGCGAGGTGCTTGACGCGATGGCCGCCCTGCACCACGTGAACATGCGGGACCGGTCACAGGTCAAGCTGGTCCTGTCCGCCGCTCTCGCAAAGGATGAGCGTTCGCGGTCGATCTTTGACCAGGCGTTTGACCTGTACTTCGTTTCCGCCGAGCAGGCTGCGGTGCGCGCCAGGGCCAGAGAGGCCGAGGGACAGGCCCGTGCGCGGCGGATCGCCCAGAGCGAGGCCGAACTCCGCTTTCAGGGCCAGAGCCTTGAACTGAGCGGCGAACACCGTGAGACGTATGCGCAGCTATCCCAGGCCCAGCAGGAACGGCTGCGTGAGTTCCTGTCCCGGTCGTCCGGCGGTCACGGGGTAGACGCGTCTTTCCTGCCGCTAATCGAGCATATCGTGCGCGGCCACCTGGAGAGGTGGCGTCAGGGGATTGAGAACGGGCCGGGCGGACCCTCGACCGGTGACGAAATCGCCGACGACGTCGTCCGCATGGTCCGCGCCGGCAGCGGCTCCGGCGGCGACCCGCTGCTGTACGTCGACATCAAGGACATCTCCGAGGCCGACATGCCGCGGGCCCGCGTGCTGTTGCGGCGGCTGGCCAAGCGGCTGGCGACCCGCGTGATGCGCCGGTACCGGCGGGCCAGGGCCGGTGACAGGGTCGACTTTCGCCGCACCGTGCGGGCCAATCTGCGCTACGGAGGCGTGCCGGTCGAGCTGCGTTTCAGCCGCAGGAAGGTTCTCAAGCCCAAGATCGTGCTTGTATGTGACGTCTCGGGGTCGATGAGCCGCTATGCCTCGTTTATCCTGCAGTTTAGCTACGGCCTGGCCAAAGTGGTGCGGGACCTCGAGGCCTTTTTGTTCGCCGAGGATCTCGAGCGTGTTTCCGAGCAGTTGCGGGATGCCGCCGACGTCGAGCTGACGATCGGGCGCCTGCTGGAGAGCAGCCGCGTCTGGGGCAAGGGCACCAACCTGGCGGTCGCCCTACGCCGCCTCAACGCGGAACACCGGCAGGTCCTCACCGGAGACGCGCTCGTACTGGTGGTCAGCGACACCAAGACGCTGGCAGTCACGGAGGCGGCGGCGATCCTGGCGGAAATGAGCCGCCGGGTGCGCGACATCGTCTGGCTCAACACGGTGCCCGCCAGCGAGTGGCCGGGGCTGCCGACCGTGGCCGCCCTCGCGCCGCACGTGCGCATGTACGAGTGCAGCACCCTCGCGGACTTGGACAGGGTCCTCAGGCTCACCATGGACATCGCCTAGGCGGTGACCGGACAGGGAGGAATGGCCGGCTACGGCCTGCGACATGGAACAGGACAAGTTTGACCTCATCGTGGTTGGAGCGGGCCCGGCCGGGGCCGCGGCAGCGATGCGGGCAGCCCGGGCGGGGCTCGACGTCGTGCTCCTTGAGCGAGGAAGCAGCCCCGGAGGCAAGAACGTGATGGGCGGCGTGATGTACGGCCACGCCCTGCGCGATGCCATCCCGGACTTTGACCCGCGGACTGCCCCGCTGGAGCGTACCGTTGCCGAGCAAGGGTACTGGTTGCTTACCGGAGAGGACGCGCTCCGGGTCAGCTACAGGTCGCCGAGGCACGCCGCGCCGCCGGAGAACTGCTTTACCGTGCTGCGCGCCAGGTTTGACCCCTGGTTTGCCGGGCAGGCCGAGGAGGCCGGCGCCATGATGCTCACCGGCACCACGGTCACCGGGCTCATCCGGCGCAACGAAGACCCGCGGGGCCAGGTGATCGGGGTGCGGACCGATCGGCCGGACGGAGATCTGTTGGCCGACGCCGTGATCGTCGCCAGCGGGGTCCATGCGTTGCCGGAGCTGCTTGCCGCCCGTCCGCACGGCGATCTGCGGCCCGACCAGGTTGCGCTCGCGGTCAAGGAAGTCGTGCACCTGGGGGAGGAAGAGGTCGGCCGGCGGTTTGCGCTCGCGCCCGGTCAGGGCGCGGCGTACGAGCTGCTGGGCACAATCACGCGCGGGCTTCCGGGCGTCGGTTTCCTCTATACCAATCGTGACACGGTCTCGATTGGTGCCGGCGTCGTGCTTGCCGACCTGGCCGCCGCCGGGCTCAAGCCCTACGAGCTTCTCGACGGGGTCAAGGAGCATCCCATGCTGCGGCCTTTCCTTGACGGTGGAGACGTTGTCGAATACTCCGCGCACCTGATTCCGGAGGCGGGCCACGCCGGGCTTCCCGACCTGGCCGGTGACGGGTTGCTGGTGGCCGGCGATGCGGCGGGCCTGGTAAACAGCTTGCGCCGTGAAGGCTCCAATCTCGCGATCACCTCCGGCCTGCTCGCCGCCGACGCCGTGATCCACGCGCGCGAGACTGGCGATTCCTCGGCCCGGGGTCTCGCGGGCTACGCCGAGTCCCTAGGGCGCAGCTTTGTGCTGCAGGACCTGCGGAGGTACCGCCAGGCCATGCCCTATTTGCGCGCCCACCCCGAATTCTTCGGCCTCTACCCGGAGCTGGCGGCAATTGCGGCGGATAGCGTCTTCCTCGCCACCGGCGAGCCCCGGCGGCAGCGCGCCCGAAAGTTGATTGCCGAGCTTAGGCGGCGTCGGAGCCCGCTGCGCGCCCTGCGCGACCTGTGGGGGCTGTGGCGGGCCCTGAACGGCTGACGGGACTGACGGGACTGACGGGAGATAACTGACGGGATGACTGGTGGGAGGTAGCTGACGGTTGGGGATGGAGGGTAACCGATGTCCGAGGACAATCGCAGCCCGGTCCGCCGGATGACTGTCGCCGACCGGCTGTTTTTGGTGTCGTTCAGGCCGGCCCACGAGAGCCATCTGCGGGCAAAAGACCCGGGGCTGTGCGCGGAGTGCGTGGGGCGCCCGTGCACGACGGTCTGCCCCGCCGCCGTGTATGAATGGCTTGAGGACACGGACGGGGCAAGGCTGGTCATATCCTTCGAAAACTGCCTGGAGTGCGGCGCGTGCCGCCTGGCTTGCCCGGAACGCAACATCGACTGGGCCTATCCGCCGAGCGGGCACGGGGTTACCTACCGGTACGGCTAGCGAGCGGCAGGCGAATGAGTTGAGTTGGGGAGAATGAAGGCCGGGGGTGCGGAGTGTTTCGGACCCACCTGCTTCGCAGCAAGCAGATGCTGGAGCGACCTGGGTTGCAGCGAGCAGGTGCCGGGCCCGACCTGCTCGCTACAGAGCAGTAAAAGGCTTGATGGTCACCGCTCCGGTCACCGCCCCCGCGACGAGCGCTTCTAGCTGCCTTGTGCTGAGGCAGGCCATGCCGGCCAGCTGGCGGAGGATGGTCTCGGCCCCGGGGATGCAGAGACGGATGTCATATTCATGGCCGTAGCGCCGTTCGAGGTCCCGCATTCGCCCGCTGAAACCGAGCCACGTTCGCCCGACCAGCTTGTCGGCGGTAAACACGACCTGCTCGACGGGGCTGACCGGTGGGGCAGGGCCCAGGACGGACCCGAGCGCGTGCCGCCCAACAACCCCGGCCAGTTGCCGGAGCGGATCTCCCGCCGCCTCCAGCAGAAATGCCCCCAGCTCGGCGTGATCCATGGCGGCCAGGACAGGCCGCGGCCGGCCGGTCAAAGAGGCGGCCAGCTCCACCGCCAGGGGTGCGCGGCCGACGTCGTGCAGCAGGGCGCATGCAAGGCACTCGGCCTTATCGATCCGGCAGAGGACGGCGAGTTCGCCGGCGGTACGCGCCACCAGCTCGAGATGGCCGAGCAGCCCCGGTCCCGCAGCCACACTTCTGAGCAGAAGCCGGCATTCAGTTACCGAAGGCATCAGATGACCCACCGCGCATTCCTCCTGCCTCGACCGGATACCCCCGGCGCGAAGCCAAACAATATTCAGCCTGCTTAACAGGGCGTTATGCCGGGCCAAGCTTTACCTCAAGATTCACCGCGTGATACACTCAAACCACGGCACACCACATTATGTTAACACAAGATTCGCAGAAGTCAGAATACCTGAATTACACTAACTTTAGGCGTTTGCGTTCGCGCCTGCCCTGATGCAGGAGTGATTCTTGCATGCAACGAAGCTTGCGCCGTGTTTTTGGGCCGTGCCGGGACGAGTTCCCGGCGGATGCGATGACAGATCCGTCTGCCCGGCTTGCGCCGTTCGGCGGCAGTCTGGCCGCAAGCCGGCTGGACGTTTTTGAGCGCGCCCGTACTGCGCTTTTGGCGCTATCGCCGGATGAAACCGCCAGCCGCACCGGGGCATGCCTTCGCCCCGGCGGAGTCACCGTCGACTTCCTTGGCGGCACTTACGACGTGGACTTCGCGCGCGGCGTCGTGCGCCATCTTCTGTCCGGCCCGGGGGCCGCGGACGACCTGACGGTCAACACCCTTATCCTACATTACCTTCTGTTGGCCGATGGGTCTCCGCTGTCGGGGTGCAACGCCTCCTATCGGGAGTTTCCAGGTGCCCAGATCTACTACGGGCCGTTCCTGGCCAGGACGGTCACGCCGCTGGTCGGCGCCTTCGGGGCCCGGTCGCACGTCCTGCTCCAGGCCGGGGAGCGCCTTGGAGGTCGTCCGGTGCCGCTTGGAGATGCGGCCGTTGTGCTCGACGTGTTTCCCAGGCTTCCGATGACCTTCGTCGTGTGGTCCGGGGATGACGAGGTGCCGGCATCGGGGAGCGTTCTTTTCGACGGGTCGGCGGCCGGCTATCTGCCGCTTGAGGACCTCGTCATCGCGGCCTCGTTGGCCGTCGCGGCTTTGCGCCGGGCCGCGCCGGAAGCACCGCCGACGGCGCCGACAGGAGGTGGGGGACCGTGCACGAGGCACTAGGCCATGGCCAGGGCGGAGGCGGCGGCACGAGGCCGCTGTCGGGCCGCATCGCCGTCGCAGGCAAGGGTGGCGTCGGCAAGACGACCATCTCCGCCGGACTGGCCCGGCTGCTGGCCCGCGAGGGCGCGGCCGTCTATGCCGTCGACGCCGACCCCGATGTCAGCCTCGGCCTGGCTTTGGGGGTTCCGGCTCAAGACCTGGCGGCCCTGCCGCCGATCATCGCCGCGCGCGATCTCGTCCTTTCGAGGACGGGGGAGGGGACGATGCTACTCCTCAACCCCGCAGTTGACGACCTGCTATCGAGCTACGGGCTCTGGCATGAGGGCATCCGGCTGTTCCGCATGGGCGGCGTCAAGGGCGGGGGGACCGCGTGCTACTGCCCCGAGAACTCGTTTCTGCGGGCGATGCTGTCCTCGATCGTCCTGCGCAAGGGCGAGATGGTCCTGCTTGACATGGGGGCCGGCATCGAGCATCTGACCCGAGGAACGGCGCGCGGGGTCGACCTGATGCTCATCGTCACCGAATCGGGGCGGGCGAGCCTCGACACCGCGGCCACCATCGGACGCCTTGCGGCTCAAATAGGGGTGCGCGAGATCCGCTACGTCGGCAACAAGGTTCGTAACGAGCTCGAACGCCAGGCGATGCGAGCCGCGTTTGGCGACAAGCTCGCAGCCATGATCGGCCTGCATGAAGAGGTCATGGACGCCGCCGCGGGCGGGCGGGCGGGCGATCTGGAGGGGCCGTTCGGCCACCAGCTTAAGGAGCTTCTAGGAAAGGTTCTATCTATCGTATCCATGTCCCAAGAGACGAGGTGAGTGGTCAAGACATGAGCGAGGAGAAAACTCAGCAGGCGGCTCGCACGGTTTCGCGGCGGCCCGCCGACGCCAAGCGCACGTGCGATCCGGCAGCGATGGAGATGCTGGAGTGCGCGGCGTGCCGCGGCGAGCAGACGATGTTCGACCGCTACGTGGCCCAGTCCCCCCAGTGCCCGTTCGGCTTGGCCGGCATCTGCTGCCGGATCTGCATTCAGGGGCCGTGCCGGATCAACCCCCGGCGGCCCGGGGCGGACAAGGGCATCTGCGGCGCGAGCGAGTACACCATCGTGGCCCGCAACATCGCCCGGTACGTAGCCGGTGGGGCCGCATGCCACTCGGATCACGGCCGTCACGCCGCACTTACGCTGCTGCACGCGGCGGAGGGCAAGCTGCCCGACTACAAGCTGACCGACACGGCAAAGCTGCGCGTGGTCGCTGAGCGCATCCGCGTCCAGACGAGCGGCCGGAGCGACAATGAGGTGGCCAAGGAAGTCGCCCTCGCGGCCCTGGCCGACTACGCGGACCGCTACGGCGAGCCGTGCCGCTGGCTGTCGAGTACGATCACGGCCGGCAGGCAGGACAAGTTTAAGCACTGCGACATCGCCCCGGACGGGATCGACAAGGCTATCGTCCAGGTCCTTCACCGCACCGCGATGGGCATGGACGCTGACCCTGTCAGCATCATCTTCGGAGCGCTGCGCACCGCGCTGGCCGACTACACCGGCATGCACATCGCCACCGACATCACCGACATTCTCTTCGGCACGCCGGAGCCGGTGGTGTCCGAGGCAAACCTTGGCGTAATCGATCCGGAATACGTCAACCTGGCCATCCACGGCCACAACCCGATCTTGTCCGAGGTCGTGGTGGACGCGGCCAGAAACCTCAAGTCCGAGGCGGTTGCGGTCGGAGCCAAGGGCGTCAACGTCGTCGGCATCTGCTGCACCGGCAACGAGTTGCTGATGCGTGAGGGAGTCTACCTCGCGGCCAACCAGAGCTCTCAGGAGTTGGCGGTGATGACCGGAGCCGTGGATGCGATGCTCGTCGATATCCAGTGCATCGCGCCTTCCGTCCGCGCCGTGTGCGAGTGCTACCATACCAAGCTGATAACGACGGCGGATATCGCCAAGATTCCCGGTAGCCATCACTTTGATTTCCGCGAGGACCGGGCGCTCGAGACGGCCGAGGCAATGGTGCGCCTCGCGGTCGCCGCGTTCGCCGAGCGGGACCCCGAGAAGATCCACATTCCCAAGCACAAGGCGACCGTCATAGCCGGTTGGAGCCTGGAGGCGCTTTTGGATGTCTTCTCCAAGGTCAACCCGGAGAGCCCGGTGGCGGTCCTGACGGATGCGATCCGCAGCGGCGAGCTCAAGGGCGTGTGCCTTTTGGCCGGGTGCAACAACCTCAAGGGGCCGCACGACGAGGGCCATCTGACGGTGGCCAGGGAACTCGCCAAGAACGATGTGTTCATGGTGGCGACCGGGTGCTCGGCCGGGGCGTTCGCCAAGGCAGGCATGATGAACCCCGACGCCGTCGAGCGCTATGCCGGCCGCGGCCTCAAGGCCTTCCTCGCCCGCCTGTCAGCGGCTGCCGCCCCCAAGCACGGGCTTCCGCTCATTTTCCACATGGGTTCATGCGTTGACAACACCAGGGCTCAGGACCTGCTGACACTGATGGCCAAGGAGCTCGGCGTGGACACCCCAAAGGTGCCGTTCGTGGCCAGCGCGCCCGAGGCCATGCACGAAAAGGCAGTATCTATCGGGTCCGGGTGCGTCGCGCTCGGAATCCCGACCCACGTGGGAGTCATGCCGCACATCGAGGGCAGCCAGCTCGTCTACGGGGTGGCGACCCAGATCGCGCGCGACGTCTACGGCGGGTTCTTCATATTCGAAACCGATCCGACCAAAGGGGCCCTGAAGCTGATTGAGGCCCTCGACTACCGCAGCTGGAAGCTGCGTGTACATCACGAAGCCGCGACCCGGTACGGCACCGCGGTCGCCACCAGCTGGTAGGGGGGAGCCGGTATGCCAGTCACACACGAGGAAGTCGAACGCGTATACGCGGGGGCCATCAAGGACCCGGCCAAGGCTCCCGTCGGCCTGTTCAAGATGGCCTATGAAGGCGCCGTGATCGCCACCAGTTACGCCGAGATCCTGCTGAGCCAGGCCTTACGCCTGTACGGGCCGGACGCCGCGGTGGGGTACCCGGACACCGCCTACTACCTGCCGGTCATCACCGCCCTCTCCGGAGAGCAGGTCAAGAAGCTCGGCGAGCTGCCCGCGATCCTCAACCGCCTGCGGCACCAGATCAAGGAGCCGCTGACGTTCGAGAACGCGCGCCTGTGCGGCGAGGCCACGCTATACGCCGCGGAGATCATCGAGGCGCTTCATTATCTGGTCGGAGACGAGCCCAAGGTTGAGCCGTGGTCGGGCTTCCTTCCCGACCCGGTCGTTCGCCAGTACGGCATCAAGCTCGTCGACTGGACGATCCCTGGCCAGGCGGTCCTCCTTGGCCAGGCCAAGACGTCGGCCCACGCCAAGAAGCTCGTTCAAGAGCTGATGGGCATGGGGTTCATGATTTTCGCCTCAAACGAGATCATCGAGCAGCTGATCGAGGAGAACGTCAAGATCGGCATCGACTACATCGTGTTCCCGGTGGGCAACTTCACCCAGGTCATCCACGCCGTCAATTACGCACTGCGGGCCGGCCTCGCCTTCGGCGGCATTCCGCCGGGGCGGCGGGCGGAAGCGCGCGACTACCAGCGGCGCCGGGTGCGGGCCTTTGTGCTGCAGCTGGGCGAGATCGACGAGGTTAAGGTCGCCGCCGAGTTTGGGGCGATGTTCCTGGGCTTCCCGACGGTTACCGACCAGGTGCTGCCCGAAGAACTGCAGTTGCCGGATTGGTACATGTCGCACCCGGACTATGACGACATAGTCCAGTACGCGATGGAGCTGCGCGGCATCAAATTAGCAAAGATCAAGATCGATATCCCGCTCAACTTCGGCCCCTCCTTCGAGGGCGAGACGATCCGCCGTCCTGACGTGTACGTCGAAATCGGCGGCGGCCGGGGCCCGGCCTTCGAGCTCGTCCGCATGGTGGACCTGCAGCACATCCAGGACGGCAAGGTCGAGCTCATCGGACCCGACATCGACCAGTTCGAGGTCGGGTCGCAGGTGCCGCTGGCCACGATCGTGGAGATCTACGGCCGCAAGATGCAGGAGGACTTTGAAGGCGTCCTCGAGCGGCGCATTCACTACTTCACCAACTACGCCGAAGGCCTGTGGCACACGGCGCAGCGCGACCTGTGCTGGCTGCGCGTGAGCAAGGAGGCCGCAGCCAAAGGGTTTAGATTCCGACATTTCGGCGAGATACTGATCGCCAAGTTCAAAGAGGAGTTCCCGGCCATCGTGGACCGGGTCCAGGTACAGATCATCACCGACGAGTCGCTCGTGCTCCAGGAGATGAAAAAGGCCCGCGAGCGCTACCGGACTCGCGACAACCGCATGCGCGGCCTGACCGACGAGTCGGTTGAGGAGTTTTACTCCTGCCTGCTCTGCCAGTCGTTCGCGCCCAACCACCTCTGCATCATCACGCCGGAGCGCGTGGGGCTGTGCGGCGCGGTGACCTGGCTCGACGGAAAGGCGTCGTACGAGATCACGCCGACCGGCCCCAACCGGCCGATTACCAAGGGCCCGGCGATAGACGACGTCCGCGGCATGTGGCAGAGCGTCAACGAGGCCCTGTACGTGGGGACCAACCGCAATCTCGAAGAGGTCAACCTGTACACTCTGATGGACAAGCCGATGACATCCTGCGGCTGCTTCGAGTCGATCATGGCCATTCTCCCGGAAACCAACGGGATCATGATCACGACGCGTGAGCACAAGGGGATGACCCCCTGCGGGATGACGTTCTCGACCCTCGCCGGCATGGTCGGCGGCGGCGTGCAGACTCCTGGGTTCATGGGCATCGGCAAGTCCTACATTGTCAGTCGCAAATTCATCACCGCCGACGGGGGCCTCGGCCGCATCGTGTGGATGCCCAAGGGCCTCAAGGAGTTCTTGCGCGACGACATCATCGCCAGGTCCAAGGAATTGGGGCTCGGTGAGGACTTCATTGACAAGATCGCCGACGAGACGGTCGGCACCACTTCCGAGGAGATACTGCCGTTCCTGGAGGAAAAGGGGCACCCGGCGCTGGCCATGGCGGCGCTGATCTGAGACATCGTCCCGTTGGAGCCCCGCCCGCCAGGACGGGCGGGGCCGCGGCGGGGCCTGCCGAGAGGTCACGCAAGACGTTTGCGGAGGAGGCTGATTTGTTCCGATGGGTCTGAGCGGTCTGGACATCTTTAAGCAACTCCCCAAGACCAACTGCAAGGAATGCGGTCTGCCGACCTGCCTGGCGTTGGCCATGGCCCTTGCCTCGGGCAAGGCGTCCCTGGAGAAATGCCCGCACGTTTCCGACGCCGCCAAGGCGGCGCTGGGAGCGGCCGCCGCGCCGCCGATCAAGCTGGTGGCAATCGGCGCAGGCGAGGCCAAAGTCGAAATCGGCGACGAAACTGTGATCTACCGCCACGACAAGACCTTTCTCCATCCGACCGGGGTCGCCGTCGACCTGCCCGCCACGCTCCCGGACGACGAGCTGGCCGCCCGCGCGGCCAAGATTGACGCCATGGTTCTGGAGCGCGTGGGACTGCACTATCGCCCTGACATGCTGGCGGTCAGCCAGAGGTCCGCGAGCGCCCAGCGGTTTGTTGAGGCCGTGGGCATCGTCGCCCGGAGCAGCCGCCGCCCGATGGTTTTGATCTCGTCCGACGCCGAGGCCATGAAGGCCGCGGCAGCCGCGGCGGGGCGGCCGCGCTGCCTGCTCGCCGGGGCCGACAAGAACAACTACGAGGCCATGGCCGCGCTGGCCACGGCCGCCAACTGCCCGCTGGTCGTCAAGGGTGACGACCTGGACAGCCTGGCCGACCTGGCGCAAAGAGCCGCCGGTCTTGGTGTCAAGGACATCGTCCTCGACAGCGGCGCCAGGCAAACCAGCCGCGTGCTTGCCGACCTTACGCAGATGCGCCGTCTCTCCATCACCCGCCGGTTCCGCCCGCTGGGCTACCCGACGGTTGCCTTCACAACCGAGCAATCGCCGCGGGCTGCCGCCGTTCAGGCCGGGCTTTACATCGGCAAGTACGCGAGCATGGTCGTGCTGCCGCTGACAGAGCCTCACCATCTGCTTCCGGTGCTGGCGTGGCGCGGCAACGTCTATACCGATCCGCAGAAGCCGATCCAGGTCGAGGCCAAAGTAAACGCCGTCGGCGCGGTCAATCCGGAGTCGCCGGTGTACGTGACGACCAACTTCTCCCTCACCTACTTTACGGTCGAGGGCGAGGTTACCGCGTCCAAGGTCCCGTCGTACATCCTGCCGGTCGACACGGAGGGCACCTCGGTGCTCACCGCGTGGGCGTCAGGCAAGTTCTCGGCCGAATCGATCGCCGCGGCGCTCAAGAAATCCAACATGGAGGAAATTGTCGGTCACAAGACGCTCGTTCTTCCGGGGTTTGTCGCGGTGCTGTCCGGCAAGCTGCAGGAGCTGTCCGGCTGGAAAGTGCTGGTCGGTCCGCGGGAGGCGGCCGGCATCCCGGCCTTCGCCAAGTCGCGGTTCGGCAACCTGGCGGCCGACGACTAAGGCGGGCCGGGCTGCCCCCGGGCAGCGCCCGGGGAGGCACGCTCTCGAACGTTGGAGGCTTGATGTTGAGCAAAGACGCTGGCGTGTTCAAGGTGAGCTTCTGGCCCGACGGCCTCGCGGTCGATGTGGGTCGAGGCACCCTGTTGTCCGATGCGGCGGCCGCCGCGGGAATTGAGCTCAAGAGTTCGTGCGGCGGCCAGGGCACGTGCGGCATGTGCGCGGTCAAAGTGCGACGCGGACAGACCGAACAGGCCGAGGCGCGGTTTCCGGCCCGGCTGCGCGCCCTGGGCTACGTTCCCGCGTGTCAGACCAGGGTGCTTGGCGACGTCGAAATCGAGGTGCCTGCCACATCACGCCTGGGAAGGCATGACGTGCTGCTCGACGGCCCCGGCGGCGGCGCCGTACTGGCCGAACAGCAGGCCGAGGACCTTGACGGCTATTCTTTCCGTCCTCTTGGCTTCCGGGTGCTGGTCCAGGTGGCGCCTCCGACGGTCGAGGGCAACGCCGACGATTGGAGCCGGCTGGTCACCGCGGTACGGCCTCATCTGCCCGGCCCGCCCAAGTGCGGGGCCGGGAGCGGGGCCGGGGGCGACCGGATGCTGTCGGCGTCGCTCGGCGTGCTCGCCGCGTTGCCCGGCGCGTTGCGCGCAAAAAACTGGCGCGTGGCGGTCTATGGCCTGGACCTGCCCTGCGGGTTCGAGATTATCCGCGTCGTCCCCCAGGACGGCGCCCCGCCCCCGCTCGGCCTGGCCATAGATATCGGCACGACGACGGTCGTGGTCCACCTGACGGACCTTGAGAAGGGTTCGGTGCTGGCGCGGGCGGGCAGCCACAACCGTCAGGCGCGATACGGTGACGATGTGATCACCCGGATCATCCACAGCGTCGAGCATCCCGACGGCGCCGGGGAGCTCCGCCGGGCGGTGCAGGGTACCATCAACGACCTGATCGCCCAGACGCTCGCCGGGACCGGCTGGACCGAACCGGACATCCTGTGCGCCGTCGTCGCGGGCAACACAACGATGCAGCACCTATTCCTGGGGCTGCCGGCCAACCAGATCCGGCTCGAGCCGTACGTCCCGGTTGCCGGCGAGTATCCCGCTCTGCCTGCCAGCCAGCTGGGCATCACCATCCACCGGGAGGGCAGGGTCCTGATGATGCCCGCCATGTCCAGTTACGTGGGTGGGGACATCACGGCCGGACTGCTGGTGGCAGGGCTCGACACCCAGGATGACCTGGCTCTTTTTATTGACATCGGGACCAACGGCGAAATGGTCCTCGGCAACCGCGATTGGCTCGTCGCCTGCGCCTGCTCCGCCGGCCCCTGCTTCGAGGGCGGCGGCATCACCGCCGGGATGCGGGCCGTGGATGGGGCGATTGAGGCCCTCGCCGTCGACCCGGCGACCCTGGAGGTCACTGCGCTAACGATCGGCGGAGGGCTGCCGGCCGGCGTCTGCGGGTCGGGTCTGATCGATTGCCTGTCGCAGTTGCGTTTGGCCGGGGTTATCGACCGCGCGGGGACGTTCCACCATGAAGGCGACGGTGGGTCGCCGCGCCGGCGCGAAACTCCCGACGGCCCCGAGTTTGTGCTGGTGTGGGCCGCCGAGAGTGCCTCGGGCCGCGACGTGGTGATCTCCGAGGCTGACGTCAAGAATCTCGTCCGGGCCAAGGGGGCCGTGTTCGCCGGCGTGCGCGCACTGCTTGCCTCTCTGGAGTCGGACATCGATGCCGTGAGCCGGATCGACATAGCCGGGGGTTTCGGCAGCGCACTTAATATCGAGGACGCCGTGCGTATAGGCATGCTGCCGGACGTGCCCCGCGAGCGGTACCGTTTCCTGGGCAATACGTCCGTCAAGGGCGCGCGCCTTGCGCTTCTCTCCCAGCCGGCCTTTCAGCATGCGCTGGAGCTAGCACGTTCAGTCACCGTGGTCGAGCTGTCCGTCGGCAACCGGTTCATGGAGGAGTACGTTTCGGCCCTGTTTCTGCCGCATACCGACCTGAGCCTGTTCCCATCGGTCAGGGAGTAAGAGAGGCGGGCCACAGCAGGTATTTATCAGGCGGTCAGGGCGGAGGATGCCCCGGGTCCGCCAAAACGGAGGCCCCGATGCCAAAGTACATCGCAGTAGCGGGCAAGGGTGGGACAGGCAAGACCACCGTCGCAGCCAACCTGGTTCGTTACCTCGCCGGGCGCGAGGACGGTCGGTCGGTCCTGGCTATCGACGCCGACCCCAACTCCAACTTCGGCGAGGCGTTGGGGCTCGCGCCTCGCGGCACCATTGCCGACGTGCTCGAGGAAACCAAGCAGACCAAGGAACTGCCGGCAGGCATGACCCGGCAGGGCTGGATTCAGTACCGCCTCAGCCAGCTGGTGGAGGAAAGCGATCGCTTTGACCTCCTGACCATGGGCACTCCTGAGGGGCCGGGATGCTACTGCTACCCGAACGACCTGCTCCGCGGGCACCTATCAGCGCTTGGAGCCAACTACGGATACGTCGTGATCGACAACGAGGCCGGGCTGGAGCACCTCAGCCGGCGCGTTGAGCAGGAGATCGATGTGCTGCTGGTGGTCACCGACCCGACCGCGCGCGGGGTGCGCTCGGCCGGACGGGTGACCGAAATCATCCGCAATCTCAAGACCAAGGTGTCCGACTCATATCTGATTGTCAACCGGGCGACCAGCGGCGGAGATCTGGCGGCTCTGGACGGAGAGATCGAGCGCACCGGCCTGAAAGTCGCCGGCACCATCCCGGAGGATCCGGCGATCCGGGAGTACGACCTGCGCGGCACGCCGCTTACCGAACTGCCGGTCGACGGGCCGGCGGTGCGTGCCATGCGCGAGTTGTTCGCCCGTTTGCCCCTATAGGGCTTCCAGACCGCGGGCTGCGCCGCTCGCGTTCGTTTCAGCGAAAGGAGACTTGCCGATGCCAGTCGGGATTCAGAAGGAGAGGTATTCAAGCAAGGTAGGGACGGTGACCCTCGGGGCCCTGCCCGAAAGCGGGGGCACCCGGACCAGGACGGTCACGGTCGGCGGCGACTCGACGATGCCGTTCCTGCATTTCGAGGGCGAGATGCCCAACCGCGCGGCCGTTGCCTTCGAGGTGCCGGACATCGCCCCGCCCTGGGATGAGTCGCTCAAGCGTTTCTGGGGCGATGTATGGGGCGATCCCGCCGCCTGGGCCCGCAAAGCCGTCGAGGAGCACGGCGCGGACCTGATTTGCCTCAAGCTGCTGAGCCCGGATCCCGATTTGGGCGGTACGGGCCCCGAGCAGTGCGCTGAGGTCACCCGTGCGGTCCTTGGGGCCGTCGGCGTGCCCCTGATTGTGATCGGGTGCGGCATCGCGGACATCGACAACGTGGTCATGCCGGCTGTCGCCGAGGCCGGGGCGGGGGAGAACCTGCTGCTCGGGACGGCCACGCAGGACAACTACAAGACCCTGACGGCCGCCTGCATGGTCCATAAACACAACATCGTCGCCCTGTCGCCGATCGACATCAACATCTGCAAGCAGCTCAATATCCTCATCAACGAGATGAACCTGCCCCTCGAGCGGATCATCATCGATCCGACGGTCGGCGCCCTCGGCTACGGGATCGAGTACACCTACTCGATCATGGAGCGCATCCGGCTCGGAACCCTGCAGGGGGACCGCATGCTCTCGATGCCCGTGATCTGCAACATCGGCTACGAGGCCTGGCGCGCCAAGGAAACCAAGGCCCCGGCGGAGGATTTCCCCGGCTGGGGCGACGCCATCGAACGCGGCACGCTGTGGGAGGCCATGACCGCAACCCTGTTCCTGCAGGCCGGCGGGCACATTTTCGTGATGCGCAACCCCGAGGCGGTGGGCCTCTTGCGGGGGCACATCGACCAGTTGATGGTCAGCAACAGGTAGTCACCAAAGAGGCACGGGGCTCGGGGGCGGGGCCGCCCGGATAGCCCACGTTGCACATGCGGGGGAGGGAACCACGTGATCCTGATCGGCGAGCGTATCAACGGCATGTTCAAGGATGTGCGCCGGGCGATTCAGCAGGGCAACCCGGAGCCCATCTGGGATTGGGCCAAGCGGCAGCAGGCCGCGGGCGCCGACTACCTCGACCTCAACGTCGGTCCGGCCGTCGAGGACCGCGTCACGGCAATGAAATGGCTGGTCAATACGGTGCAGGAGGTCAGCGATGTCCCGCTGTGCCTCGACTCCACCGATTACGACTCGATTGAGGCGGGCTTGGAGCTGTGCAAGCGCCCGGCGATGATCAACTCTGTTCCCGCCGATGCGCCCAAGCTGGAGCGGGTCATTCCGATGGCCAGGGACCACGGCGCGCATCTGATAGGGCTGGCGATGAACGAGCGCGGCATCCCCAAGAACGCCGAAAACCGGCTGGCCCTGGCGATGGAGATCGTGGCCACGGCCGACGCCTACGGGCTGCCCATGGACCACCTGCTGATCGACCCGCTGATCCTGCCGTGCTACGTCGCGCAGGACCACGGGCCTGAGGTTCTGGAGACCATCCGTCAGGTCAAGCTGCTGGCGACGCCGTCGCCCCGGACCGTCGTGGGCCTGTCCAACGTGTCGCAAAAATGCGTGGACCGGCCGCTGGTCAACCGCACGTTCCTGGTCATGGGCATGGCCTGCGGTCTCGACGCAGCCATCCTCGATGTTGACGACAACGAGTTGATGGATGCCGTGGCGACGGCCCGTATCCTGCTCAACCAGGACGTGTACGCGGAGTCCTATCTGAAGGTGTTCAAGAACCGGGGTGTGCGCTAGATGAGCGGGGCCGAGCAGGCCACGGCCCCCGGCAGCGCGGCGACGACGATCCTGCCCGAAGGCCGCCTGGCCGCTGAGGTCGAGGCCGCCACGGGCGAACCGGTCAACCGGTGCTTTGGCTGTAAGAAGTGCACCGGCGGCTGCCCGGTGTCGATGCACATGGATCTGGTCCCGCACCGCGTCATCCGCCTGATCCAGCTGGGACAGCGGGAGACGGTGCTTAATTCGTCGACCGTATGGATCTGTGCCTCGTGCCGCGCCTGTGAGGCCCGCTGCCCCAACGACATCAACATCGCGCACGTCATGGACTACCTCAAGGGCCGGATTCTCGCCGCGGGCGGGCGGGTGGCCGAGAGCAAGGTGTACGATTTCCACCGATCGTTCCTCAACACGGTCGGCCTTTACGGGCGTGCGCATGAGATCACCATGATCGGCATGTACAAGATGCGCAGCCGCACGTACTTTGATGACCTGGCCATGGGCGGGAGGATGCTGGCGCGCGGCAGGCTTCCGATCTTGCCGGAGATAATCCGCGGGCGCGGGCAGATCCGCCGTATCTTCCGCCGCGCCGCCGAGCTTGCCCGCTCGGGGCGGGCGGGCGGCGAGGGAACGGGGGATCGCCGATGAAGCTGAGCTTCTTTCCGGGATGCTCATTCTGCGGCACGGCCAAGGAGTACGGAGAGTCGACCCTGGCCGTCATGTCGGTCTTGGGTCATGAGTTCCGAGAGATTCCCGACTGGAACTGCTGCGGCGCGTCCAGCGCCCACGCGCTGGACAGCAACCTGCAGTATCTCCTTCCCCTGCGAAACCTGGTGCTGGCCGAGGCAATGGACTTGGACGCCTCGACCAGCTCCTGCAGTGCCTGCTACAACGCCTGCAAGCTGGCGGAGCAGCATATTCTCGCCGGCGGTCCGCACGCCGAAGCCCTGAACCGCGAAATCGAGAGCATTCTCGGCCGGCGGTTCGAGGGACGGCAGCGGTTCCTGCACCCGCTGCAGGTACTGAGCCGGCCCGAAGAGCTCAAGAAGATCCGCTCGAGGGTGGTCCGCCCGCTCGAGGGTCTCAAGGTTGTCACGTACTACGGCTGCTACCTGTCAAGGCCGCCCGAGGTCGTGGCTTTCGAGTCGCCGGAGCAGCCGACGAGTATGGACGAGGTCTGCGCCGCAACCGGTGCGGAGGTCCGGCGCTGGTCATGGAAAGTGGAGTGCTGCGGCGCCAGCCTGACCATGCCCCGGGCGGAGATCGTCGAAGGGCTTGTCGACCGGCTGCTGTCCGAAGCCCTGCACGCCGGGGCCGACGCGCTGGTCACGCCCTGCCCGATGTGCCTTGCCAACTTGGATTCGCGCCAGGGCGCGCGCCTTGCCCGCAAGGAGCCGCCGGTGCCGGTCTTTTATTTCACGGAACTGATGGCCATGGCTTTCGGCCTGCCGCGGGTCAACCGCTGGCTGCGCAAGCGGCTGGTCACTCCGGCTCCGCTGCTGCAGCGTCTTGGTCTTTCCGGTTCGATCGTGCAGACCGGCCGCGCCGCCGCCGGCGGGGGGAGGCAGCGGAGATGGCCGTCATGAGACAGCCCGTCGAGGATCCCAAACCCGAAACGCCGGCCGCAACACAGGCAGTCGCGCCTGCCGCCGCCCGCACCGGGGCCGTGATGGTCCTCGGCGCCGGCATCGGCGGCATGCAATCAGCGCTCGATCTGGCAAATGCGGGTTTCCTCGTGCACCTCGTCACTTCCGACTCATCCATCGGCGGAAAGATGACGCAGCTCGACAAGACCTTTCCCACCAACGAGTGCGCGATGTGCCTTCTGGGGCCCAGGATGAGCGATTGCCGCAGCCACCCCAACATCGTCATCCACACGGTGACGACCCTGGAGGAAGTGGCCGGTCTGCCCGGGGATTTCACCGTGCGCGTGCGCCATAACCCCCGCTACGTGGATGCCGCCGAATGCACCGGTTGCGGCGACTGCGAGGCGGTCTGCCCGGTGACTGTGCCCAATGCGCACAACATCGGGATGTCGGAGCGCAAGGCCGTTTATCGCCTGTTCCCGCAGGCCGTCCCGAGCGCGTACTTGATCGAAAAGCGCGGCGTGCCGCCGTGCCGTGCGGCGTGTCCCGCCGGGACCAACGCCCAGGGGTACGTAGCCCTGGTCTCCCAGGGCAAGTTCGCCGAGGCGCTTGAGGTTGTGCGGCGGCGGATGCCTTTCCCCGGGGTCTGCGGGCGCATCTGCCATCACCCGTGCGAGGAGCAGTGCAACCGCGCGGATTACGATGATCCCGTCGCGATCGCCAGCCTCAAGCGCGCGGCCTGGGACCACGGCTGGCCGGGCCCGGCGGCGGATGCGGTGCCGCAGAGCTGCCGCCCGGCGCCGGCCGTCGCGGACGGCAAGGTTGCGGTTATCGGAGCGGGGCCGGCCGGACTCAGCTGCGCGGCTGACCTCCGTGCGCTGGGATGGCAGGTGACGGTATTCGAGTCGGCGGAGCGGGCCGGCGGGCAGATGCTGTCCTCGATCCCCAGGTACCGGCTTGCGGACGAGGTTGTCGAGCGCGATGTGCAGTTTCTTCTGAGCGGCGCAGGCGCGGATGACGATGTTGAAACCGGCACCAGCACCGGCACCGGCACCGGCACCATCGACCTGCGCTGCGGGGTGACCGTCGGCCGCGACGTGACCTTGGACCAGATACGGCGCGAGTACGGGGCTGTGCTTGTCGCGATCGGGACTCAGAAGTCCCGCGGGCTGCCGATCCCGGGCGCCCACGCCAGAGGCGTGCTGCTGGGCCTTGACTTTCTGAAGGAGGTCAACGCCGGGCGGGCTCCTGACCTTGCCGGGCGGCGCGTGCTCGTCATCGGCGGTGGAAACGTGGCGATGGATGTCGCCCGCAGCGCGCTCCGGCTGGGGGCTGCGCGCGTCGAGGCCGCGTGCCTTGAGTCGCGCGAAGAAATGCCGGCACATGACTGGGAGATTGAAGAGGCCGAGCAAGAGGGGGTCATCATCTCCCCATCGTGGGGCCCCAAGGCCGCAAAAACGGAAGACGGCGCGGTGCGCGGAGCCGTGCTCCAGCGCTGCGTGTCGGTGTTTGACACGACGGGGCGGTTTGCCCCTGTCTTCGCCGACGGCACGGACCAGGAGTTTGCCTGCGACGTGCTCGTGCTGGCCATCGGCCAGGCCACGGACCTGTCCCTGCTCGGTCCCGACCCCGAGGCCAGCGGCGTCAAGGTGCGGCCGGGCGGCACGATTGTCGCCGACCCGCTGACTCTGGCCACATCCGCCCCCGGTGTCTTCGCCTGCGGCGACGCGGTGCAGGGACAGGGCTCGGTGGTCGAGGCCGTCGCGGCGGGCCACGAGGCGGCAATCTCCATCGACCGCTACCTGCGCGGCCAGGATCTCGCCGCGGGCCGTACGAAGGCTGAGCAGCCCAAGCTGCCGGCGCCCGAGGGCCGCAAGGTGGTCGTCAAGCGGCGACAGCAAGTCCGCTTGGCGCCGGCCGCCGAGCGGCGCCGCGATTGGCGCGAGGTCAGCCTGGGGTATACCCCCGAAGAGGCAATCGCGGAGGCGTCGCGCTGCCTTGATTGCAGCGTCTGTTCGGAGTGCCTGCAGTGCGAGGTGGCATGCAAGAAGGCCGCCCTGCGCCACAGCGAGCAGCCGGTCTACGAAGAGATCCGGGTCGGGGCGGTCATCGCCGCGCCGGGTTTCGACCTCTTTGATGCGCGCACCGAGGGCCAGTACGGGTACGGCACGTACCCCAACGTCGTGACCAGCATCGAGTTCGAGCGGATGCTCTCCGCGACCGGGCCGACGGTGGGCGTGGTTGCACGTCCGTCGGACGGCCGTCACCCTGGGCGCATCGCCTTCATCCAGTGCGTCGGCTCGCGCGAGGCGCCGAGCGCCTCAACCTGCGGCGCCGAGTACTGCTCGGCAATCTGCTGCATGTACTCGGTCAAGGAAGCCATCATCGCCCGCGAGCACGACCCCAATGTGCAAGCCACGATCTTCCTGCTTGACCTGCGGGCGTTCGGCAAAGGTTTCGACCGCTACGCCGACAGCGCCGAGGCCGACTACAAGGTCCGCTTCGTGCGCCAGATGATCTCGGCGGTGCGCGAGGATACGGTGACTCAGGATCTGGTCATCCGCTATTGGCACGAGGCTGAAGGCGCCGGCGTCCCCGGCGAGTTCCGGGAGGAGCGGTTTGACCTGGTCGTGCTCGCGGTCGGCGTCCGCCCGCCCGCGGGGGCGGCCGATCTGGCGGCGCGCCTGGGCATCGAACTGCGCCCCGACGGCTTTGCGCGGACGCCGCTGCTTGAGCCAAACCGGACATCGCGTCCCGGCGTTTTTGTCGCCGGCGGCTTCCAGGGGCCGCGCGACATCCCCGAGACGGTCATGAACGGCAGCGCGGCGGCGGCCGCGGCGGCCGAGTTCCTGGGGCTGGCGCGCGGCTCGCTTGTCAGGCTCAAGGAGTACCCGCCTGAACGTGACGTCAGCGGCGAGATTCCGCGGGTCGGTGTCTTCGTTTGCCGGTGCGGCATCAACATCGCCGGCGTGGTGGACGTGCCCGCGGTGGTTGAGGCAGCAGCAGGGATACCGGGTGTTGCCTGGGCGCAGGAATTCATTTTCACCTGCTCGCAGGACAGCGTCCACCAGATTCGCGAGCTGATCGCAG
>JAUYEG010000104.1 GCA_030691505.1 Bacillota bacterium
GCCGGACTGCTCACACGACGACCCCATGGCAAACTCGTCCATGTTGGTCTTGCCCATGAGCAGCCCGCCCGCCTCGCGCAGCCGCGCCGTCACGGTCGCGTCGTAAGGCGGCCGAAACCCCTCAAGTATGCGCGAACCGCACGTGCACGAAAGCCCCCGGGCACAGATGTTGTCCTTGAGGGCAAACGGCACTCCTGCAAGAGGCCCGCCTGCGCGGCCACCCTGCGTTGCGCCCGGGAGGTGGGTCGTGGTCCTGCCGGGGTCATCCGCCAGCTGCAGAAAGGCCCTCACCACTGGGTCAAGACCGGCCGCGCGCGCCATATATGCCTGCCAGGCGTCCGCGGCGGAAACCTGCCCGTGCACCACCATGTTGCTTAGCTCGGCGGCAGTAAGAGCGGTCAGCGCCGCAGCATCAGATGCACGATGAGATGGCGGCGTCACTGTCCGCCGACCACCCTTGGCACGCGAAACATGCCTGCCTCGCTGTCCGGGGCGTCCGCCAGGGCCTCATCTTGCGTAAGCCCCGTGCGCGGCTCGTCTTCACGCAGCACATTTTCCCGCAGGTCCAGCGCGTGAGAGGTCGGGGGCACTTGCGCGGTGTCGAGTTCGCTGAGCTTGCTGATGTAGGCCAGGATCTCGTTGAGCTCGTCCACGAGTTTCGGCGCGGACCGCTCGTCCCAGCTCAACCTGGCCAGCGCGGCCACATGCCGCACCTGGCTGGCGGAAACAGCTGGCAAACACATCCCCTCCCTGCTCTTGCGCAATAATAGCATGGGGTTTCAGCGCGTCGCAACGTGAGCCAGCTCAACGACAAGGGGGTTTTGCCGTGAGCGTAACCATTCGAATCATCGCTCTCATAGCACTAATAGCTGCGTTAATCGCCGCAGCAGCGGGGCTCCGCACAACCGTCTACACCGACGGGAGCTACCAGGCGGTCTCCCAGGCAAACGACAAAGGGTACACATGGGCGCAGGTGACCCTCAGGCGCGACAAGATAACGGCGGTGGAGCTCAAGGAGTTCGACGGGAAGGCGGCAGAGAAGGACTTCGCCACCTACCCGTGGGCCCAGGCAAGACAGGCCAACGAAGTGATGCCCGGGCGCTTCGTTGAAAAGAACACCTGGGACGTCGACATCGTCGCGGAGGCGACGAGCTCGTCCAACAAGTACCGGGAAGCCGTCAAGTTCGCCCTGGAAAAGGCCAGGCGCAAGGCCGCTGTTACAACAACGCACTTTGACGGAACGTTCCTCGGCCGGACGGTTGCCGGCCCGCGCGGCTACGGGCTCGCGTGGGTGACGGTCCAAAACGACAACATCACCGACGTGCTGCTGAAGGAAACCGACCAGACGGGCGAGTTCAAGGACTTCGCGACCTACGCCTGGGCGCCGGCGCGGGCCGCCTTTGAACAGATGGCCGAACGCCTGAAGGTCGCCGCCCCGGCCGACGTGCCCAACGTGGACATCGTGGCGGGCGCGACCACCAGCTCACAGCAGTGGAAGGATTCGGTCCATAACGCCCTGACGAACGCCCGGATCAGGTAAAGGCCGGTAGAGGTAAAGGTGGGTGCGCCACAGGCGTCCCGGCTGGCCTGGCCGACGGGTTACGGCCAGCCAGGCGTAGTACCTGCTCGTAAACACGCCTGAGACCGTCTTCTAGTCGACTGGCGATCCACCTGAAGGAGTGTTCTCACCTTCATGCGTCGAGTATGCCATGAACCCGGTAAGGGCACCTAGCACCACACCAAACCACCATAGGCCGGTCCCGAGGGAGAAAACCAATGCGTTCAGCACTGCAAACAAGGCGGCCTGCGGGATGCGGTTGAGCATCCTCGTGCGTGACCGGCACCGGGAGACAGTGCCGACAACCATTGATACGAGAACAAGCCCCAGAGCAAGGGCTGCCAAGCGACCATACGGAAGAAGTGTTCGACCAAAGAGCCAAAACACGCCAGCGCCTACGGTCATGTTGAGGAGCACGGCAGCCCAATATGGAGATCCGCGACGGTGTGGATACGGACGCCATCGTTCCGGCATTCGCCCTACCCCCCGCTTGACAGCAATAGACGACGCAGGTCGTCCTCATCGATCACAGTGACGCCCAGCTCGCGAGCCCGGGTGAGCTTGCTCCCCGGGTTTTCGCCAGCAACGACGTAGGACGTTTTTCGGCTGACTGAGCCCGAGACCCTCCCGCCCCGCGCGACGATCCGCTCCTCGGCCTCCTCGCGGGTCCATGACGTAAGGGTGCCGGTCAGTACAAAGGTTATGCCCGACAACTGCTCCGCTATCTCGGGCGCCTCATCTGGCCCGCTTTGGTCGCCTGCCCCCTCTGTCGCGGCCTGCCGCCGCTCCGCCGCCACCGCAAGAACATCCTGCTCGCCTGCCGCCATCCCCACTGCCACGCCCGGCTCGGCGAAATTGACCCCTGCCGCCCTGAGCTTCTCCACCAGCTCGCCTGCCTGCGGTCGCGTAAACCAGGCAGCGATGCTCGCAGCTATCTTGGGGCCAATCTCGTGGACGGCGGTCAACTCCGCCTCCGTCGCCCCGGCGACCCGCTCAAGCGTCCCGAAATGCCGTGCCAGCAGCAGGCCCGCACGCTCGCCCACATGCCGGATGCCCAGGGCAAAGAGCAGGCGCCGCAGGGGCTGCTGCTTGCTGCGCTCGATGGCAGCCACCAGATTCTCAGCCGACTTGCGGGCAAACCGCGGGAGCCCTTCCGCGGCCTCCACGGTCAGGTCGTACAGGTCCCCCACCCCACCTATCAGCTCCGCCTCAAGCAGCGCGGCGACCGTCGACGGCCCGAGGCCGTCGATGTCCATGGCTCCCCGCGAGCCAAAGTGCAGGATTCCCTCCGCCACCTGCGCCGGGCACGTCAGTCCGCCCGTGCAGCGGTGCGCCGCCTCGCCTTGCTCGCGCACGACGCCGGCGCCGCAGACCGGGCACCGCTCGGGCATCACAAACTGGCGCTCGTCGCCCCTCCGCCGCTCCTCGAGCACCCGCACGACCTCCGGGATGACCTCCCCCGCCTTGCGGACGACAACCGCATCGCCGATACGGACGCCTTTCTCGCGGATAACGTCCTCGTTGTGCAGCACCGCACGCCCCACGGTGCTCCCTGAAATCTCCACCGGTTCCAGCACGGCGGTCGGCGTGATGATCCCGGTCCTTCCGACGGTGACCATGATGTCAAGCACCCGCGTCTCCTGCTCCGCCGCGGCAAACTTGTACGCCACCGCCCACCTCGGGCTCTTGCTCGTCGCACCTAAGCGCTCGTGCAGGCCGAGGTCGTTGACCTTGATGACGACTCCGTCAATTTCATAGGGCAGCTCGTGCCGGCGCGCGTCCCAGTGCCTGCAGTAATCCGGCACGGCCTCGATGCCCTCAAGAACGGCGAAATGCGGGTTAACCTTGAAGCCCAGCTCGCGCAGCGTCACCAGGACCTGCTCCTGGGACGCGACGGGAAGCTGCGCGCGCGCCTCCGGCAACGCGTACAGAAATGAATCGAGGGGACGCGCCGCAGTAACGGCAGGGTCCAGCTGGCGCACGGTGCCCGCCGCGGCATTGCGTGGATTGGCGAAGGGTGTCTCCCCGCGCTGGGCCCGCTCCCGGTTGAGGCGCTCGAAATCCGCGATCGGAAAGAAGACCTCGCCCCGCACCTCAAGCTCCGCCAGATCGCGCCCCGCCGCGCGCAGGCGCAGCGGCACGCTCCTGACCGTCCGCACCTGCGCCGTCACGTCCTCGCCCGTCTCGCCGTCCCCACGCGTCGCCGCCCGCTCAAGGACGCCGTGCCGGTACAGCAGCGCTATGGACAGGCCGTCGATCTTGAGCTCGCCGGTGTAGGTCACCCGCTCCAGGCCCGCCAGCGACCGCACGCGGCGGTCAAAGTCGAGCAGCTCCTCCGCCCCGAACGCGTTGGCCAGGCTCAGCATCGGCACTCGTGGCGCACCGGGGCGAAGGCCGCGGACGGCAGCCCGCCGACCCGCCGCGTCGGCGAATCGTCAGTCGCCAGCTCGGGGTGCAGCGATTCGAGCTCGACCAGCTCCCGCAGCATCGCATCGTACTCGGCGTCGCTGAT
>JAUYEG010000126.1 GCA_030691505.1 Bacillota bacterium
CGGGCCTCAACGGCCAGCCACCGCCAGCTGGCTGCTAGCTCGAAGTCTATTTGGCCCGTGATTGCCACTTGGCCTGAATCGCCGATCTGTTCCAGCGCCGCCGCAGGCAGGGTAAGATCCTTGGTCAGGTCGACGGACTCGCCCGGACCCAACAGGCCACGGTCCCCGCAGCGCAGCCCGGCGGTGTACGTCCCCAGGCTCGCCGTCGCACCGGTCGTGGTGTACTTGACCAAAAGCAGACCTGGATTTGTGAGCCTCAACGTCAGGCGGTATACCGAAAGGTCCGTGGACTCAGCGGGGCGGACGAGAGCGACGGAAGTGACCTCCACGCCGAAGGCCGCGAGAGTGCTGGTGAGCCTGTTGACCTCGAAGTGGTATATGGCTATCGGGCCAAACACGAAAGCGGTGACCAAAAGCGATAGGACCGCGTTTCTGACGCGTTGACGGGCCAACAGGTTCACCTCCTCCTCAACTTGGGGTTTGTGCAACTGGATAGACGTGTGACCTCCCAGGAAAGTTTCACCTCGATTGGCTGACGGGCCCATTCCCACGGCGTGGCGCCGCGGAGGGACATCCTATCAGCTCAGCGCGTAAACCAGGTGCCGGAGCCACATCGGGCTCCGGCACCGGACTGCCTGTAAAAGAAGGCTGCTACTGCATGAACCTGCTACACGTCCGCGAACTGGTGAAACGCGGGTCTCTGCCCCGGCGGCATGGCGCTCGAGTACACCTTGCCGCCCCTCTCCCTGTCAAACGCGGCTCTCACCCTGGCCCGCAGATCCGGGTCGGTGAGGAACTCAAACGCCGCTTCGGCCATCACCTTGGCGCCGGCCAGCATCCCGGCGTGCCCGATGCCCATCCCCGACTGGGCGACGTTCTGCCAGGAGTGGCCGGGTGACCCGAGCACCTGGCTCGCCGAGCGCAGGCGGGCCGTCGGGCAGCACCAGCTGACGTCGCCGACGTCCGTCGATCCGCCCGGCTCGTCGGCTGTCGGCGGTTTCGGCAATACCACGTCGCAGTACACCTTGTCCCAGTACTCCTCGGGCACCTGGCCCCGTCTCAGCGCGGACTGCTTCACGGAGGGCGTAATCGACTTGGCGATCTCCGTGGCAAACTCCATCTCCGCCGGGCCCAGCCACGGGCCCCCCACCCGCTCGAAGCAATCGAACAGCAGGTCGGTCAGCGGCGGGTTGGGCAGGACGTTCCAGATCGCCTTGAGCAGCTCGATTTCGTACCTCGTCTCGGTCATCTCGGCGGCGCCGTTGGCGCACTTGATGATCCTCGCCCACAGCTCGTCAACGTCCTGCCGGCGCTCGGCGCGCACGAGGTACCAGACCTTCGCGACCGGCGGGACGACGTTGGGCTGGCCGCCGCCGTTGGTGATGACGTAGTGGGCCCTGGTGCGGGGAGGCATGTGCTCCCGCAGAAACTCGACGCCGAGGTTCATCAGCTGGACCGCGTCCAGAGCGCTGCGCCCGTTGTGCGGATCGCCGGCGGCGTGCGCGGAACGCCCGTAAAAGGTGAAGTTTGCAGCGTTGTTGGCCAGCGACGATCCCGTGCCGGGCCTGTTGATCGCCCCGGCGTGCCATTCGAAGCAGACATCACAGCCGTCAAACACGCCGTCCCGCGCCATGAACGCCTTGCCGCTCAGGTTTTCCTCCGCCGGGCAGCCGAAGTACTTGATCGTTCCCTCCAGGCCCCTCGTCTGCATTTCCTGCTTGAGCCCCACGGCGGCCCCGAACGCGGCGACACCGTGCAGGTTGTGGCCGCACCCGTGGCCGGGCGCGCCGGGAACCAGCGGCTCCTGTACCGGAACGGTCTTCTGCGAGATCCCCGCCAGAGCGTCGTACTCCCCGAGGAAACCGACCACCGGCCGCCCCGACCCCCACGTGGCCACGAAGGCCGTGGGCATGCCGCCGGCGCCGCTTTCAACGGAAAACCCCTCGGCCCCCAGCGCGTCCGCCAGGCATTTGGCCGACTTGTGCTCGTGCAGGGCCACCTCCGCGAACCTCCAGATCGCGTCCGAGAGCCCCGTGAGCAGGTCGCGCTTCTCGTCGATGTATCCCACAGCTGTCTTGGCCTTGACTCCCAATGTGTCGCCTCCTCGGTGCTCGACTGGGGCCGCACGAGCGCGCCCCTGCCCTGTCTTTTCGGCCTGCGCGGGTGCGGATACCTGCATTCATGTCTGGTTGCCCCCGATCCCCGATCCCCGATCCCGAGGCCCGCCCTATCTGCCGTGGCCCTCCTGCTTATCGCAGTACGCGTGCATCGCCGCCCGCATGAACTCGGCCAGCCCCGGCCTGACCGCGTCGTAGTGCGCCGTGAACCTGCTGTCCTCTGTCGATGAGCCTATACCAGCGATGGATGACGGCCTGAACCTCCGGGTCGGCCGGGTCGCGGTCCATCAGGGCGGCCGCGTCGCGCTCGATCTTGCCGCCCTCGGCGAAGCTCCAGATCGGCGCGCGAGTGACGATAGACTATGACGTAACGTCAGGGTCAAGTATCCGCGGGCAGGACAAGCACGCGGACGAGCGAAAAAGGGCGAGAACGAGCCCAAGCGAGGTGTCACCTTGCCCGCAGGAGCGCTTGCCGATGCCGCCCGCGCACTTCCTTTGATGGGGAGCGCCCTGTGATGCCGTCGGACCGCACCCTGGCCGCCGATCTTACCCGCATCGTCGGCCGCAGATGGGTCCTGTGCACCCCCCCTGACCTGGTCGCCTACGCATATGACGCTGGATCCGCGGAGGCCCGCCCGGACGCGGTGGTCCTCCCGGGCAGCCGGGACGAACTCCTACGGGTCCTTGCCCTTTGCCACCGCCGCCGGGTGCCGGTCGTTCCGCGGGGGGCGGGGACATCGCTCTCGGGTGGCCCGGTGCCTGCGGCCGGCGGGGTCGTCCTCGCGCTTGCGCGGCTCAATCGCATCCTGTCACTTGACCCCCTAAACCGGGTTGCCGTCGTCGAGCCCGGCGTGGTCAACGCCGACCTGCAGCGTGCCGCGGCACCGCACGGCCTGGGTTTCATGCCTGACCCGGCGAGCATGACGGTTTCCACCCTGGGGGGCAACGCTGCCGAAAACGCGGGCGGGCCCCGGGCCGCCAAGCACGGGGTTTTCCGGCGGCACGTGCTGGGGGTCGAGTTTGCCCTCGCGGACGGCACCCTGATGACGACCGGCCAGATCGGACTCCCCGTCCCCTGCCCCGACCTCCCGCGTCCCGTGCTTGAGCTCTCCAGCCTCGTCGTCGGCTCGGAGGGCACGCTGGCCTGCATTACCGGGCTGGCCCTGCGGCTGGCCCCTTTGGCGGGGGCCAGTGCCACGGTGCTGGCCTTTTACCCTGCCGCCGAGGCCGCCGGGGAAACAGTGTCGCACCTGATGGCCACCGGGCTGGTCCCATCGGCGGCGGAGATCATGGGACGCCTGGATATCCGCTTAGTTAACGAGCATTTTGGCCTCGGGCTCCCCGCGGGGACGGAGGCGATGCTGCTCATCGAACTGGACGGACCGGGACCGGGACTGGCGCGGCAGATCGAGTTGGTTAGAAGCTGCGCGTCCGCTTCCGGAGCCTCTCTCGTCGAAACCGCCACGGACCCGGCCGACAGGGAGCGGCTGTGGCGGGCGCGGCGAACGACGACAGGCCTGTACGGGAAGGTCAGACCAGCCGCCGTCAACGGTGACATCGTCGTGCCGAGGCAGCTCGTCCCGGCGATGTTCCGGAAGATCGAAGATCTGGAGCGCAGCTCGGGGCTTTGTGTGGGACTGGTCGGCCATGCGGGCGACGGCAACCTGCACCCGGCGGTGCTCTATGACCCGGCGGATGCGGGCGAGATGGCGGCGGCGCACGAGGTCAACCGGGCCCTGGTTGAGGAGGCGCTGCGCCTGGGGGGCACGATGACCGGCGAACACGGCGTCGGCCTTGAGAAGCTGGAGTTCATGGAGCGGGCCTTTTCGCCGGCGACGCTCGGCGTGTTCAGGGCCGTCAAGAGGGCGTTTGACCCGGCCGGGCTGCTCAACCCGGGCAAGGTGCTGCCGGAGGCGCCCCGGGCGGTGGCGGCGGCTGGGGCGGCTGGGGCTGTGGTTGGTGGCCGGGGGCCGTGCGCGGCTGACCGCGAGGGGCAAGCGTTGGCGCGTCTCGAGGGCCTGCTGGGGAGCCGCCGGCTGCTGCCCGGGATGCCCGAACTGGCCGGGTTTGGCTTTGATGATGCCCGCAGGCCGGCGGCGGTTGCCCTGCCGGCGACGGTCGAGGAGGTGGCGGAAACGGTCCGCATCCTCGCGGCGGCGGGCGTACCGTGCTGGCCGCTGGGCGGAGGGGGCCTGGTGCGAAGCGCGTTCCGGCCGTTTCGCGGCGGGGTGGCCGTCTCAACCGCCGGGATGCGAAGAGTGCTGGAGGTCTGCGGTGAGGATCTGACCTGCAGGGTCGAGGCCGGGTGCAGCGGCGATGATTTGACCCGGGCTCTTGCGCTCGAGGCGGCGCACGCCGCGGGAGCCGGCGGACCCGGTCTCACCTACCCCGTCGACCCCTGGCGCACGCCACGGTCCACGCTGGGCGGCGAGGTCGCGGCCAACGCGTGCGGCCCCGGCCGCCCGCGGTGCGGTTCGACGCGGGACCGGTTGCTTGGGCTGACCTTCGTGAGCGCCGCCGGCGAGGTCTGCCGGGTAGGTGGCCGCGTGGTCAAGGACGTGGCCGGCTACGATGTGACACGGCTAATATGCGGCTCGTGGGGCGCCCTGGGGATCGTGGCCGAGATGACGCTGCGCCTTGAGCCCAGGCCGGAGGTAGAGAGTACGCTGATCGTCCGCAGCCGGGACGCTGAGGAACTGGGGCGGGCAGCGCAGACCATCCGGCGGGACGTTGACGTCTGGGGACTTGAGCTCCTCTCGCCCGGGGAGCCGGATGACGGGAGGTGGCGGCTGCTCATTGGACTGGCGGGTGCGTCGGAGGACGTAGCCTCGTGGGGCGGGATCGCGCTCCGGCATGCGCGGGCGGCAGGGCTCGACCCCGAAGAGCTATGCCCTGCGGATGCCCAGGCGGCCTGGGACGAGGCCCGCCGCGCCCGTGGCCCGGCGGCGTGCCGGATGCTGGCGGGCGAAACCGCCCCGTGGGCGGCCGGCTACGCGGCGGCGCCGCCGGATACGCTCGGCGGGGCCGCGGGTTTGATCCACAGGCGCATACGTGGCCTGGGCTGGGAGTCATCAGTAGTGTCGGCGTGCATGGCTCTCGGGACGATGGACTTCACGATGAGAGACCCGGATCAATCCGTGGCCGGCCTGCAGCTCGGGGCGGCCACCGCAGCCCTGCTGGGCAGCGGCGATCTGCCGGCCGGGGCGACATCGGGGCTGTACGGCTGGGGAGGAAGCGCGGAAGGGGCGGTCTTCGGGCCAGGGAGCGAGCTCGAGACCGGGACCGGGACCGCCTATGGCCCGGCCCTCGCCGCGCTGTTGACCCGGCTAAAAACCGAGCTCGATCCACGCTGGGTCCTGGCCCCGGGTGCGCGGGCGCTCCCCGCACAACGCCAAGGTGTCCATGGCTTCTTTGGAGATGGGAGGTAGCAGCGAATGAGCGAGCCCGACCATACCCCGCTCAGCGTACTCACGGGGTATCCGACCAGCAACTACCACGACGCCATGCGGCTGCTCGGGTTGCGGGGCAGCTTCACCACCGGACTCGCGCCACTTGGCACGGCGCCCGTGCGTTTCGCGGGCAGGGCCACCACAGCCCGGTTTCTGCCGTCGAGGGGACGGCGTCCCACCAGGCTCACCATGTACGATCTCATCGAGAGGGCTGGCGCGGGCGGCGTTCCCCTGCTCTGCCGCGGGGTTTTGATGAACGCCTCGGCACAGCTCGAGCTCCGGGCGCCCGGCGAGGCGCTCGATTGCGCCGGGGCTCTGGTGCTGCCGGGGGACATAGTCGTCGCGGACGGCGATGGGGCCGTGTTCGTCTCGCCCGCGGACCTTGCCGAGGTGCTCGGGGCAGTGCGGCATGTCGCGTCGGTCGTGGAGGCGGTCATGCCGCTGGTCCGCGCGGGGGCGACGGCGAAGACAGTGGCCGAGGCCCTGGCCGCAAAGCGTGCGCTGCCAGTATCCCAGGACAAGTCATGACGGGAGGTAACCCGATGAAACTCGGAGTATCCGTGCGCCTTGACGATCCGGCCGTCGTGGAAATCGCCGGGTGGCTCGGCTACGACTTCGTGTGGCTCGATGAGGAGAATGCGTCGTACAAACGTCGGGCGGAGATGGTGCGTGCGGCGGAGCTCGCGGGAGTCGAGCCGTGGTTCCGCGTTCCCGCCAACGACCCGCAGGTTATCGCATCGTACCTGGAGCTGGGCGTCAGGGCGGTGATGATCCCCCACGTGGACGACGCCGCGCAGGCACGGCGGGCGGCGGATGCGGCCCGGTTTGGGCCCGCGGGCAGGCGCAACTGGTTCGCTGCGGGCCGGGCCGCGCGGTACGGCCTTGTGCCGACGGTGGAGCTCCCCGCAGCGCGAAACGCGTCCACCCGCCTCATCGTCCAGATCGAGACTCCGGAGGCAGTCCGGGCGGTAGACCAGATCCTCGCCGTGCCGGGCGTGGACATGGTCTGCACGGGCCCCGGGGACTTGGCCCAATGCCTCGGCTTGACCGGGCAGGTCCGGCATCCGGCGGTGCTGGCGGCGGAAGAAACCGTGTTTGCGGCCGCCGAGCGGGCCAAGAAGGGCGTGCTCTACTTCGCGTCCTCCGCCGCGGAACTGCAGGCCCTGCGTACCCGGTGGAACGTGGAATACGTCATGACCGGCACGGACACCGGACTGGTGCTCGGCGCGATGCGGGAGAGGCTGGCGGAGATGCGCGGGGCCAGCGGATAGGGTTGAGCACGGGTCGGCGGGGGCCGACTGGACGACCCTACCCCCTCACCAGCCTCCTCCGCCTGAACGGCAGCACCAGGCCGGTCGCTACCGTCATGACCCCCACCGAGGCGGCCCATCTGACGCCTGCCCCGGTATTCGCGGCGGCGGCCTGCCGGCCCGCGGCTGCACCGCCTGGGCCCGCGCCGCCTGGGACCGCAGGCACCCCCGGAAGGACTCGCCCCTGCCCCGGCTGCTGCTGCGGCAGTTGCCCCGGCTGGCGGATTTGCCCACCGGCCGGAGGCTCAAGGCGTTCGCCGGGCGCGCGGCCCGCGCGGGGATCCTGCGGCTGGCCGCCGGCTGGATCCGGCACGGCGCCGCCCTCCGGCCGCTGCCATTGGCCAGGGACGTTGGGCACGCCACGGGGTATCCCGCCGGGGATCTGGCCGGGCATCGCTCCCTCCGGCATCTCGCCGGGTGCCACTCCGGGCATCCAGCCGCCCCTGCTGGCGCCGCTCATGCCGTTTCCGTTGTTGGTGGACGGGAGCTCGCCGCTGAGCTGCTTTGTGATCCCCTCGGACATCGCCGTAGCCACCTGCAGGATGCCAGGCACACCGCCCCCGATGCCCCCGCCGCGGGCGCCGCTGCGCGCGTTGCCGGACGCCGCCACGATGTTTTCCTCAAACTGCTCATAGGTGTAGAAGGCCGTCGGATCGGTGCGCACGTACTCCGCGATCAGGTCGTGGAGCTCGGCGGTCATGTGGGGCAGGTAGTCGCCGCCGAGGTAGCGGGTCGCGATTTCCTCCAGGTAGGTGTGGTAGCGGGCCCGGTACTCGTCGTTGGCCAGCAGCGCCGCGATCAACGGCCGGTCGGCCAGCCTACCGGACACCGGCTCGTCGATCGGAACGCTCTGCATTTGCTCGACCGAACTCCCCATGTTGAAACCGCCGAAGGACATGTTGAGGTCCCACACCAGGATGGTGAAGACCCCGTTCTGCTCATAGAGGTAGTAGTTGTGGGCGAAGTTGCCCTGGTAGCTGTCAAAGTTGAGCAACGCCGTGCTCACCGCCAGGTAGCGCAGGGCGGCGTCCACGTCGAGATGCTTCTCGAGATCCTCGCCGGTCTGGAGGGCGTAGAGCATGTCGGTCAGCTTGTTCCACTCGGCGTTCTTGCGCTTGCTCTTGAGCTCAAGCCCGGCGTAGTTGGCGGCGCTGGCGCCGCTATACGCCAGCGTGCTGCCGGCGCCGCCCACGGACTTGTACAGGTCCCCGGTGATGTTGCCGAAGTTGCGCTCCAGGTAGGGCTCCAGGATGCTCTCGACCGCCAGGTACAGCCCCCAGTACTCGCCGTTGACGTGCACGGCGGCGTAGGCAAAGGCGGGCGCCGCGACGCCCATTTCCTCAAAGATCGTGTAGCCGAGGAATTCCCGCATGTAGGACGGGTCGGCGAAGTTGTTGTTGAGGTTTAGCTGAGTCACCCCGGCCATGGTCTGGCCCTTGACGAGCTTGCCAAAGTTGATCTTAAAGCTGAAACGGTTGCCGCCGCTCTGCGCCACCGACCGGAGGCTGGAGTTGCCCTTGGCACGCACCCGCACCGACCGGTAGAGGTCGCCGTTGATGGTCACGTTTGCGACCCTGAACTCCTCATCCGGGGCATTGGCAAGAATGTACTTGAAGTCCGCCTCGTCGATCTCGATGTTGACCTGCATAATCTGGTCGCGCCGGAAGTACCGGTCCACGTATTCGTCGCCGTAGAGGCTGAATCGGGCGGCCCCGGAAGCCACGGAGGCCGAGATGACGGCCGACCCGACCAGCAGTAGGGCCAGCGCCAGGGCACCTATCTTGGCGTTCGTCGACATCGGGCCGTCGCCCCCTGCCCTCGCACGCAGCCTAGGCCGCGTAGTCCCCGTTGTAGCTGACCAGCACCGCGTTGGAGACCCCGCTAAGGGTGCTCAGCTCATTGACGAAACCGGTCAGCGCGTCCTTCATGCGCACCTCGAAGATCAGCTCGATGCCCTTGCCGGCGGTCACGGTCTTGGATTTGACCTGGTGCCTTCTGACGGTGGTGCGGACCAGCGCCGTCGCGTTGTCCTCCGCGGCGGCGTCGGCGCAGTTGATGATGAGGATGTACGGGGTTTCGAGGGCGGTCCGCGCCGCGAAAGTGATCAGCAGCAGGCCGATCGCCACGGAGCCGGCCACCGCGAGGGGAATGAGCCCGGCACCGACGACGATCCCCGCCCCGACTGACCAGAAGAGAAACACCAGGTCCAGCGGGTCCTTGATCGCCGTGCGAAACCGGACGATCGACAGCGCGCCGACCATGCCCAGCGACAGGACGACGTCGGACGTGACGGCCAGGATCACGAACGTGACCAGCATCGTGAGGGCGACCAGCGAGATGTTGAAAGGCCGCGAGTACATCACGCCCGCAAACGTCTTCTTATAGACCAGGTAGATGAACATCCCCACCAAAAACGCCGTGCCCAGCGCGATGACCGAATCCATAAACGAGAACGCCGAAACCCGGTTGAGGAAACTCGACTTGAAGATGTCGTTGAACGTCATGCCTTGCGCCTCCTATGCCCTGCGATGCGTCAGGATGCTCAGCGTGCTGGGATTCATAAGTACTTGCGGCACAGCGCGTACTTGGAGACCGCGGTCGTCGTGCAGTTGTTGAGCTGGATCAGGTCGTAGATCAGGTCCGGCATAAACTCGCCGCACTTGACCTCAAGGATGACGAGATTGGGGCCGAGCGCCGGGGTGGTGGGAAGCGAGCTGTTGAGGACGTCCACCGAGCCCACGGCGGTCCGCACGTCGCTGTCGAGCGTCACCCGCACGTTGCCCGGGGCGAAAGCGTACGCCTCTCTACTGTAGTCCACGATGACCTTGGGCCGGAGCCTTTCGACGCGGTACTTCACGTACAGCTCCCGCAGCAGCGGCTGCGGGGATTGCTCCAGAAAGGCCACATCGCCCGCCAGGATCCGCTCCACCTCGTTGGCAGTTAGGCGCCCCTGGCGTTTGGCGGTCATGCCGAAGTGCTTGATCTTCTTCTCCAGGCGGATGAAGCCCGGATCGTGGTTGTACAGGCGGATCCGGAACTTCTCCCGCAACGGCGTTCCGGCCAACTTCTCTTGCAGGTTCTTGTCCTCCGGGGTTTCGAAGTACAGACTCCGCACCAGGTACGTGCCGTCCGGGCCCGCGTTCGGGTCGGCGCGGAGCACCGGCCGCATGCGGCTGCGGACCGCCATCGCGTCCGCGGCGCTGATGGTGTGCTTATGCTCGCGGCGGTATTTGAGCCGCGGCGGCCAGTTTTGGTGCGGTTGCCGCGGCGGCTGCAACTGTTGGTATTGCGGATCCTGTTGCATCGGCTCACCCCTCGCGCAGGCGTGTCCTGAGGTGGAGTGTACCTCCGGAGGTGTAAAGCGGGCATAAACGTGGGGCTTTCGGCGCTTTTACGTGTCAGGGCATCCAATGACGTAGGCCAGGGAGTGGCCCCTGGCCCGCCTACCGGTCATCGATCCCGCACTTTGGCCCAGGTATCCCTCAGCGAGACGGTCCGGTTGAACACCAGCCGCTCCGGCGTGGAGTCCGGGTCCACGCAAAAGTAGCCGTGGCGCAGGAACTGGAACCGCGAGCCCGCCGAGGCCCCGGCGAGGCCGGGCTCCACCAGGCAACCGGTCAACACCTCCAGCGAGGCCGGGTTAAGGTTGGCGGTAAAGTCATCCCCCTGCGAGGGGTCTTCGGTCAGGAACAGCTGATCGTAGAGCCGCACCTCGGCCGGCCGGGCATGGGCGGCGGAAACCCAGTGCAGCGTGCCCCGCACCTTGCGCCCGTCGGGCGTCTCGCCGCCGCGACTCGCCGGGTCGTAGGTGCAGCGCAGCTCCGCCACGGCGCCGGTCTCCGGGTCCCGGATAACCTCCTGGCAGGTGATGTAGTAGGCGCCCTTGAGCCGCACCTCGCGGCCGGGGGCGAGCCGGAAGAAGCCCTTGGGCGGCTCCTCCATGAAATCTTCCCGCTCGATGTAGACGGTGCGGGAGAAGGGCACAGGCCGGCTCCCCGCACCGGGATCCTCGGGGTTGTTTTCAACCGCAAACTCCTCCTCCTGGCCCTCGGGGTAGTTGACGATGGCCGCCCGGAGCGGCCGGAGCACCGCCATCACCCGCGGGCAGCGGCGGTTGAGGTCCTCGCGGATGCAGTACTCCAGCTGGGCAAAGCTGACCACGCTGTTGGTCTTGGCCATCCCGATCTGGTCGCAGAACTCCCTGATCGCCTCCGGGGTGTGACCGCGCCGGCGCATCCCCACCAGCGTCGGCATGCGCGGGTCGTCCCACCCGCTTACGTGGCCCTGGTCGATCAGCTGCTTGAGCTTGCGCTTGCTGGTCATGGTGTGGGTCAGGTAGAGGCGGGCAAACTCGAGCTGTTTCGGCGGCTGGGGGATCGCCAGCGCCGCCAGCACCCAGTCGTAGAACGCCCGGTTGTTCTCAAACTCCAGCGTGCAGATGGAGTGGGTGATCCCCTCGATGGCGTCGGAGAGCGGGTGGGCGTAGTCGTACATCGGGTAGATGCACCACTTGTCCCCCGTGCGGTGGTGGGTGGAGTGCTGGATCCGGTAGAGGACCGGGTCACGCATGGTGATGTTGGGCGACGCCATATCGATCTTGGCCCGCAGGACCCGGGCGCCGTCGGGGAACTCGCCCACGCGCATCCGCTGGAACAGGTCCAGGTTTTCGGCCACCGACCGGTTGCGGTAGGGGCTCTCCCGGCCGGGCTCGGTCAGGGTGCCGCGGTAGGCACGGATCTCCTCCTGGCTCAGGTCGCAGACGTAAGCGTTGCCCTGCCGGATCAGCTGGAGGGCGTACTCGTATAGCTGCCCAAAGTAGTCGGAGGCATAGAAGAGCCGGTCGCCCCAGTCAAACCCCAGCCACCGCACGTCCTCCTTGATCGAGTCGACGTACTCGACCTCTTCCTTGCGCGGGTTGGTGTCGTCAAAGCGCAGGTTGCACAGGCCGCCGTTGGCGGCGGCGGTGCCGAAGTCCACGCAGATGGCCTTGGCGTGGCCGATATGCAGGTAGCCGTTGGGCTCCGGGGGAAACCGGGTATGCACCCGCCCGCCGTAAGTGCCCAGCTTCATGTCCTGGTCGATTACGTCCTGAATGAAGTGGCCTGGGCCACCCTCCTGTTCCGGCACGGGACACCAACCTCTCTAGCCTGCTCTGCTGCTTCCATGCTCTTCTTATTCTGTAGGATGGAAGCGACGGGCCTGGATATGCACCTGCTGCCAGCCCCGGGGCCGGGACGCGGGGCAGGCCCGGGTGGTGAGAGGCTTCGGATTGGCCGATGAAGAGTCCTGCTTCCACCGAGGTGGAGGATTGTCTGCGGGGCAGCTGCCGGTTGCCAGCGGCCAGCCAGGGAACCGGCGACGCAACGGCAGAGTCAATGCAGATAGTGCAGTAAGGTCGAGCGCCGGTCATCAGCCCGACCGGCGCCAAGACGACCGTCCAGGTATGATGGATAAGGATGGGACAGAAATCAGCAGGTGGAGGTTAATGCCCATGGCCAGCCAGGATAGCCGGTTTCCGGCGGCGACCACTCCTTATAGTGAGACGCCTGACTCCCCCACGCGACGGCAGCGCCGGCTGCGTCTGCCGTGGGACGTTTTCCCTACCGGACTGCCGACCCTACTCACGGGCGTGATGGGCTTCACCGCCCTTCTGTACTTCCAGCACCGCAGCGCATCATGGTGGGCCATGGCAGCCTGCGCGGCCTTTGCCGGGGCCGGTCTAGCCCTCCTCCTGGCGGCGACAGGGTACGGGCGGGCGTCGATGTGGCACGCGGCGGCAGCAGGTGGCCTGGCTGGTATGACGTTGCTGGTCGGGCACACGTCGATTACCAACCCGGGCGCCTGCGCCGTGGCCTGGACAGGTGTGATGGTGTACGGAGTGCCCTGGGTCGGCGGAGCGGGGGCAGTGGGGAGTGCCCTTCTCGTTGCGATGCTGCGCCGAGGAGGCGCGCTGCCGGCGAAGGGCGGAGACCGGACGATGCTCGCGGCTCTGCTCATCGCGGCGATTGTATGCGGGGGCGCGGTCTACCCGTTTGCCCACAACGCCCTGTCGTACAGCCGGCTCGTGACCGGTGCGGCGTTCGCCGTCAGGCCTGTGCGCGACGGTCAGGGGGCGGGCAGCGTCGTGGCCGGCGATCGGGTGCTCGTCTTGCAGCCATGGCTGTACGAGTCGGTTTCGGTGGAGATATTCGATCTGGCCGGCACACCCGGCGGCCTGATCGCCTGGGATCTCCCTGAGGGCGCAGGCGGCACACGCATCCATGTGGACGAGTCTGACGGCGTCCCCTACGCGAGCTGGGTGGAGCCTTTGCAGGCACCCGGGGCATCCGGGGGTGAGCAGGTCTGGCACTCCGTCCTCGCCAGATTGGACTGCGAGGCCGGCGAGGTCGCGCAGACATGGGCCTTTCCCGCCGAGACCTCGTGGGGCCGCCTCGCCCTTGTCCATGGCGGGTATGCGGTGCTGGCCGGCGAAGGACAGGTCGCCTGCTACGCCCTGGCCGGTCAGGCCAGCCCCGTCGAGCTTTGGCGCGCTGACGCCCCCGGAGCCGAGTTTGCGCGCGCAGCCGCCGGGACTCTCTTCGTCGCTTCATACGGCACGCAGCCGACCTGCTACCACCTGCCCACCGGGCGCCGGTTCTGGCAGGTGGACGGCGAGGTCGCCGCTGCTCCAGTCTATGACCATGCCAACAGCCTCTGGATTGTGGCCACGCGCGATGCCTTCATGGGGCTGTCGGCGAGTGAAGGCGCAGTTTGGGGGTTTCCGCGCCAGAGTCGGACGCGGGACGGCGGACCCACGATGGCTGAGCTCTTTGCGCATGACGGGCATTTGATGGTCATGGAGCGCAGCTCCGGCCCGTCCTGGGACTGGCCGCCTGTCAATGTCACCCTGACGGCGTTTAACGCAGCAGACGGCCGCCAGCTATGGGAGACGAGGGTTGAGCGGGACGCGTTTTACTTTGCCGGACATGTCCAGGGCGTGACTTTCATCGGCGGCTCGTACGGGTTGTTGCTGGGGGTGGGCGAAGGCGGGACGCGCGTTTTTAGGACGCGGGCGGGCCCGGTGTCAGCGGTGGTTGAGCGACCCGACGGCGGGCTGGTCCTGGTGAGCGAGGCCGGGGGCATCAAGGTGGGGAGGGTGCGGAGGTAAGGGGATGCACGCGGCAGCCGGGCCGGTTTGGGCGTTAGCCCCGTCCTCTCCCCGCTAGCCCGATTTTCCTCCGCCGAGGCCACGCCAAGCTCTGAATCTCCTGCCACACCCGTCATCAGGCAACCTCGCACCCTGGTCAAGCATGATCTCAAGAGCGTCGGCTGCCGCTCGTGCCGTCGCCAGCAGGTCAGCTTCCGCATTTCGCTGGAACTGAGCCAAACCACAGCGGCAGAATGCTCAACGACAGCGCGGCAGGTGTCGTCCTCGTACTCGGCCAGCATGAGGTCAGCCACTTGGTAGGCAAACGGCAAGCGCAAAGCCCTATCGAGGATCTGCCCAGCATGGAGGTTGAACGCCACAGAGGCGTCAAGGGTATAGACTACCGGGTGGCCCGCCATAGGCCGTGCCTCAGACCGGCTGTAGGTCAAGCCCGCGTCCGAGCAGCTCTGCTGCGCGCGACCTGCTGATCACTCCCTCGGCATAGGCTCGGCCGATCAGTTGCTCCATCCGCCGCGGCAATTCGGGCGGCACTTGCGCTCCAGGCTCTCGCTCGGTCCAACCCAAGCGCCTGAAACTGGCCCGCATCCGGTCATACTCCGCCTGTGGGATCACCCCGACCTCGAGCGCCCGATGTAGCCAGCCCTGCATGCTCAGCCCGTATTCGTGCTTGAGGGCGTGTAGCTCCAGAACACCAATACGCGAGCGAGTCTCGCCCAGCTCGCGTATGACCGCTTCCCGTGGGGCAAGCAGGGCGCCGGCAAACCTATGGCATGCCAGCTCGCAGTTGAGCTGTCTGCCAATATCAAGAATGAGGTGACCCAATTCATGGCACATGGCCCCCAGCATGAAGAGCGCAAGCCATCCGGCCCCTGCCCTGCCGAGCCAAAACAGCTCGGACGCCGGCCCGGCCGTCCCCGTAAGGCAACGCCCGGTAGCAGGTTGACGATGAGCGTGGTGCATGATTGGTATACCTGACAGAGCCGCTGACGGGGGATTTCAACCAGTCCACTTGGGGGTGCGGGGCGGTCAGCCTCGTGCAGTCTTTAAGGCGGTAGCGCAAGCAGCCGCCCTACCGGTGCAATCTAAGCTCAGGCCCACCTCACCTCGCCGTCTCGAAGGGCAAAGGTCACGGGGCCGGGCAGCCGCTCAGTTACCTTCAGTACCGCGCTGTTGCAGATCTTGACCTGCGTGCCTGGCCAGACCGTGTCCTGAACAGCCACTCGCGCACCCTCGACGCTGTGTGCCTGTGTCATTAAGGTCTTGAGTTTGTCCTCAAGGGAGTTGACCGTAGCCATGATTTCCCCGGCGGACAGAGGCTGTTGGCCGCCCAGCAAGTCGGGGCCCGCGACGCCGGGCGCGGACTGACGTAGACCTACGCCGGGCTGCGGTGGGGATGGCCCCGCCGCCAGCACTTGCCGCAGTTGCCTGATGCGCTCGGCTATCTGCGCCCGCTGCTCGAGCAGGGACTGGTCCACGCCCACCTCCAGATCGGTCCTCGTACCGCTGGCATTGCCCAACACCCGGCAGGAGATGCGGCTGCCGGCCGTGATGCGGCCGCCGACCAGCAATCCGGCAACGACGACCGTATCGCGGGAGCTGAGGTTCATGTTCATGGCTTCACGTTCGATGGTCAGCGTGCCCGAGCAGCGGATCCTCTGGTTTCGGCCAAAACCCAACAGGACTCTGCCCCCCGCCTCGATCAG
>JAUYEG010000135.1 GCA_030691505.1 Bacillota bacterium
TTGGTGTACTGGTAGATGAGGCGTGCTGCGTCGCCCGAGAAGAGGGCATGGCTGACGTCAGCCACCCTGAGGTGGTTCTGGATGCAGGCCCTGATCGGTCACGCGTAGAAACCGCAGTGCAGGATGTTCGTTCCATCGCCGAATGAAGAGAAACCTGCCAAGGGTATCGCCCGGCGGGTGCCCTCACGGTCCAACGTCGGAGGGAGGCCCGGGGCTGATGTATGAATGCGCGAAATGACACCAATCCCATGGTTTGCGGTTCCGTCGCTTGTACCGGCCCGAGCAGTTCATCGAAGGACACCCTTCAAGCCCCGTCTGGGTGATCAGCCTGAATCCCAAGGCGGCCACTGACTGGCGTGATGACCGGTCGGCCGATGACCTACTCGCGGCCTTCGCCCAGACAAGCGGCAATGCCGGACCTGCAAAGCGTAGCCTGAAAGACCACCCTTTCTTTCGCGACTTCGAGAGAGTGTCGGCGCGCCTCTATGAACTGCTCGGCGAGGAAAACGGTGTGGCCCACACCGACATCGTCAAGTGCTCGTCGGTGACCTTCCGGCCCCGTCAGGCAACGAACAAGGATGCGCAGGCCATTGTGGCTAACTGCAGGCCGTACCTCGAAGAGCAGTTGAGTCGATGGCAACCTCGAATTGTTCTGTGCAATGGAGCGCCGATTTTGAGGGCCCTCAAGGACATCGTCAAGCCTGTCGAGTCCAAACGAACGTCCTACGTCGGGGTGCTTGGAGGGCAGGAAGTTGCTGTCGTGCTATCGGGGTTCTTCGGCCGACTCGACAACTACGCCAAGGCCCGTTTGGGGGAAGAGGTCGAGAGCTTCATGGACCGGTTGGGGATAAGCGGGTAGGTGTCCTCCCGACGGGTCGTGCCCGGCGTTGGTGATAGTGGACGCCTGTCAGGGGTCTGGGTATGCAGACTGGCTGATGACATCGCCGGGCTACATCTGACACACTGACGCCGGTTGGGAATGGGTCCGTACCTGCAATGCACGTTGAACGCTGAACAGCTAACCAACTGGACGCGGGTTACCTGGAACCGCTTGAGACCAGTTCACCCACCATACACTGTACAGCATCAGGCCCAGTCAAGAAGCGTGTCTGACAGTCCTGGCAAATCCTATGATACCGTTCCCTGAGGGAGTCTCCCGTGTCGGTATTGACAACGTGGACACGCTGACTCGGCCCTACATTTGATAATAGGAGTCTGACAGTCAAGTCAGTGGGCGGCATTGAACACCCCACAACATAGACATCGGTGGCACTGATAAGCTGCTCATAGGCTCGTTGCCAGGTAAGATACATCATGCTGACGCCAAAGAAGTTGCTCTTCTCACTGAGAGGAGGTACTATCAGCGGAACAAGGTCAGGCCCATACCGCGCTATTGCTGCGCACTCCGAATCAGGGCCTCCGGGAGTAGTTGTCACGTTGTAATAGAAAACCTGCTGCCCTGATGGGTTCTCAGGGCCGGAATACAGCCAGTTGACTGACCCATGGAGCTTTAGCAGCCAGAACAGCCGCTTCAACTATGACACGCTGTTAGAGAGACACTTGATGCTGGCTGTTCCCTCTGCCCAACATAAGTAAGGGGCAAGTCATAAAGACCGAGGCAACTTACTCCTTTCTTCTGCCCTGCGACAGGCTGGAGGACCTGGTCTGGGCAGATATTAGAAGGCTTTATCCAGAATCCTGGACCCGTAATCCTGCAGCTTGAGGCCAGGCTGAAATCGGAGCTGGCCGAAAGCCGCCCGGTCGAGGACGAACTGGCCGAGCTCGACGCGGAGATAACCAGGAAGCGGGAGGACCGCCAGCGGGTAATCAATCTCTACCGTCGTGGCCTGATTGACGACTCCGACGTTGAGAGGGAGCTGACCGGCGTCGACCGTGAGGTCGCCACCCTCAACGACAGGCGGGCGAAGCTGCTGGCGCAGGCTCACACCATTCAGAACCTCAAGACCCAGACCACGACTGCCCGCCTACTTCTCGAACAGCTTCGCGACAAGCTCACCGACATCGCTTGGGAGGGCAAGCGGGACTTGGTGGAGGCTCTGGTCGAGTCGATTACGGTCGAGACCGTGGTGGAGGACGGCAAGCGGACACCGAAAGTGACAATACGCTACCGCTTCGGTGGCGAGAACTCTGAGGGTGGCGGGACAGGCGGCGGGAAGAGGACTTCGGATTGTTCTTCGGCCCCGTTGGGGCCCAGGAAGCCGAAGGCCGACCCGGACGGAACCCGGAGATCCAGACCGTCAACCACGGCCTTGTCACGGTAGCGCTTGGTGAGCGCGGAGGTTTCGACGGCAAGCACAGTCTAAGCGTCCCTGCGGCGGCCGAAAGCGAAATAGATGATCTGCCCAAACGTCGCCAATCACAATGCCGTACCACAGCGCCTTGTTGCCGCCGGCAAGCTCATCGGGCCGGCGGGGGATCAGGTCCCGCAGGGCGGCAACCAACAAGACCAGCCACAGCAGGAATAGCGGCACCAAGAGGACCGCGTACGCACGCAGGGTTTCCCACTCCATTGCAGACTGCACCTCCTGACAGCATCCGGGGGTTCTGGGCTATTGTGCTCCCGGGACCGCCCAGCGGGTCACGGCCCTAATTGATATTGCAGCGGGCGGTGAACTGTTTCAGGAATCGAAAGCTTCACGGTGGCGCGGCAGGCTGAGGTTCGTGGACAGCCTGCATCGCCAGAGAGAGTTGCTCAGGTCAGAGGGGTTTGGGTACCCGGTGTAGGCCTGCGGCACCCGGCGGCACCCGGCGGCACCCTGTCACGCGCCGGAGGCCGCCGCCTCCCGCGCCTGCCGCCCCGGAACCGCTTCTTCGGCCTGGTCCAGATCGAACGCCCGGCGGAGGGGCGGGACCAGAGCGTACACCGCGGCGGCTCCCGCCGCGACCAATCCGGGTCCGCCAAACAGCAACGGCAGCGGCACAACCTCACCCAGCATTCCGGCCAGAGCCTGGCCCGCCGGCGCCGCAATCTGCGAGACCGTTCCCAGGGCGCCGAAGACGCGGCCCATCATCCGCTGCGGCACGACCGTCTGAAGCCACGTCATCAGGATGATGTTGGTGACGGCATTGGTCATGCCCATGGCCGCCATGGCCGCGAGCGGGGCCGCCACTCCCCGTACCATGGAGAAAACGACCAGCAACAGCCCCATTGCGCCAAGGCATGAAAGCGCCACCACTGACCGCCGCCACTTGGCCACAAGCACCCCGGCGGCGACCGACCCCACGGCCATGCCGGCCATACTCGCAGTCTGAATGAGGCCAAAAACCTGCGGGCCGCCGCGCAGGACATCGCTCACCCAGCTCGGCATGAGCACGGACACCGGCGCAAAGACGAAGTTGAGCCCCACCGACAGGGGCATGATGATCCTCAGCGCTGGGCTGCTGTAGACGTAGCGCAGTCCTTCGCCCAGCTCGCGGCCAAGCCCGGAACGGCCGGCCCGCCTTTCCGCCTGGCCTGCGCGGTCTGTCTGGCCTTCTTGGCCCGCCTGGCCCCCCGCCTCTTGCGCCGCAACCCGGTCCCGGTCCACCCGCCCAGGGTGAGTCTCGGCGCGGCTCATCTTCATCGCCGTGATCGCCGTGACCGAGACGAGGAATGTTGCGGAATCGATCGTGAACATCGGCAGAACGCCGAAAGCCGCGATCAGCATCCCTCCCGTGGCATAGCCGACGACGAATATCGCCTGCTGCGAAAGGGTCATCAGTGAGTTGGCCGGGGCAATCTGGCGGCGTTCCACCGTCGCGGGGAGCAGCGCCTGCCGGGCGGGCACAAAGAAGGCCCCGGTAAGCGCGAGCATGAACGCAACCACCGGGATCTGCCACGGCTGCAGAATCCCAAGGGCCCTGAACAGTGGGATCAGCGCGACCGTCGCCGCGCGGATCAGGTCTGTCGCGATCATCATCCGCCTACGGTCCCAGCGGTCGACAAACGCACCTGCGACGACGCTGAGCAGGGCGGGGAAGGTTCGGCAGGCTGCCACCAGACCCATCATCGCCCTCGAACCCGTCATCTCCTGGACCAGCCAGAGCAGAGACACGAAATACAGGCTGTCGCCAAACCAGCTCACGCTCTGGCCAAACCACAACAGAGCGAAGTTGCGCTACCTCCCTGCCGTGTATGCCCCGGCGGCCACGGCCTTGGCTGCGGCCCGCCCGTCGCCGGTTTCCTGAAGGAACCCAAACAGGATGGCGGTACTGGCGGCGGTCACGGCCATTGCCAGGTAGAAAGGCGCC
>JAUYEG010000177.1 GCA_030691505.1 Bacillota bacterium
GTCACAGCCAGGTACGATAAGGAAGCAGGTCTTCCTCCTGGGCGCTAACATGCTGCAGGCCTTGATCGAGGCGGCACCCGTGCCTGAGTCTCCCTGTAGGGTGATCAAGGAGGATGACAGGTCACTCACGCTGGTGTATGAACCGCTCGACATCGTGGTGAACGCAGAGGTTACCCTGCAGCAGTCGAGCAGCTTGTGGAGCAGGTGCGCAGGTACGCAGATCTATACCTGGAAGCCCCACGCCCGTACCTGCAGACCCAGAAACTCAGAAGGCATCTGCCATTGTTGCTTGGAACAGTGGTATTTCCGCACAGGGCTGAACTCACGCGTTTCCTGCGGCTGCCGTCTAGCGCGGAAGCGGTGCCCCCGCGTTGAGAAGGGCACTCGCCCCGACCTCTCCCGCGTCGCCTGACCACGCAGCCTTGGCGAATACCTGCGCTTCTTGAGCACCAAGGCCCTTTGCTGCTCATAGATGGTCAGATCCGGGCCCGAAACTGCGCATTCTTGCGCATATCCCCGCGACTTACTGCTCACTTTTGATCAGCGGCTTCCTCCTCCTCTTCGCCCCGCTCCCCGCATGGCTATCGCGGCAACTGCCGCGCGGCCTTCATCAGCCGGGGGAAAAACATATGGAGCTCAGAACGACGGCAGCATAGACCGCCAGTCCGGTGAGCAGCGCTATCGCCGCCGGCTGCCTGTGCCCTGCCCATCGGGCCGCCACCAGTCCCACGGCTCCGGCCCCCAGCCCCCAGAGCAGGGCCGGTGCTGAGAAGAAGAACACGACCGCACCTCCTCCTCACGTGGCTCCTGCCTCGGCGCGCTACCGCCCCATGTCCGCCTGCTGGCGCCCCAGCCGCGCCCGCACCTTTTCGGCCACCCGCACCGCGGTCGCCTTCACGAGCTCCGACAGTGGCAGGTAGTAGGGACAGCGCGCTTCGCATTCGCCGCACTGCTGGCAGTTGTCTATGGCGTGTTCGAGCATCTTGAGGTAGGCCTCGTTGGCGCGCTGCCAGCCGGCCCGGTTGAGGAACAGCTCCGACGAAACCACGGTGTTGATCTCGATGCCCTGAGGGCAGGGCAGGCAGTAGCCGCACCGCCGGCAAAACGTGCCGCTCAGCTCCCGCCGGTCGCGCGCGATCGCCGCCTCCTCGTCAGGTGTCAGCCCAGGCTCGCCCGTTGCCGCCGCCACCGCCTCGTCGACCTGCTGCAGCGTCATCATCCCGGGGATAGCCAGCACGTCGGGCTGGGCCATAAGCCACTTGATCGCGGCCCGCCCGCTTGAGAGCGCGCCGCCGGCCATCGGTTTCATCGCCAGAAAGGCCGTCCCGGTCTCGCGCGCCAGGGGCAGGAGCTCGGGCAGGGCCTGATCCTCAAGGTAGTTAAACGGAAACTCCACCGCCGCGAACTCGCCCGTCTTGAGGCAGTCCACCGCCGTCTCCGCCCGGTGGCTGGAAATGCCGATCAGCCCGACGCGCCCGGCCTCCTGCTGCCGGCGCATCCAGCCCATGAGGTCCGCCCCGCCCAGGATCGCGCTCAAGTGATCGTGGCTGACCACGTTGTGAAACAGGAACACGTCAAAGCGCTCGAACCCCGTGCGCCTCAGGCTCGTCTCGAAATGCGTCCGCAGCGTCTCCCGGTCCCGCGCGGGCGACTTGGTGATCACAAACACCTCGTCCCGCACCCCGGCCAGCGCCTTGCCGATGCGTTCTTCGCTGTTGGTATAGCCATACGCGGTGTCAAAGAGGCGGATGCCGGCGTTGTAGCATTTCCGCACCACAGCAACCGCGTCCGCCTCGGGCAGCTGCTGGATCGGTATCCCGCCGAAACCCAGCCTGGTCACCAGCGGGCCATGCTTCCCGAAAGGCCCAACCGGCAGCCGTGCCGGACCACCAGCCGTGCTATCTCCCGCCAAAGTCAACCGGACCACCCCTTGTTGTCCTGATAGACGGCATAGCCGCCTTGACCTGCGTTTCGCCGCGGTGACCGGGCATCCTGCACTTTGGGCAGGGAGGGCTGCCCCACCTGTCGAAACCTGAGGGCCGCAAATGGCCCTACGGGAGGAGGTGACCGGCACGGAGAGCGCCCGCGAGATCACCCTGCCCAAGCTCAACGCCGCCCGCGTCGCCCTGTGCTACCTGGACGACAGCCGGCCGCCGCTCGAGGATTCCGATGCCGCGGAGCTGGTCCGCCAGCGCGGCTTCATGTTGCTCGGCGTGATGCCCCGGCTCGGCCTGCCCAGCCTCTCCGGTGCCGACGAGGAGCGGGAATGGAACGTGTCCTGGCGCGCCTGGCGCTGGAAAGAGGTCCTGCCCGCCGCCCGTTCCTGTGCCTACCTGAAGTGGTTCCGCGGGCAGGGCACCTTTATCTCATGGGGCGAGTACCCAAGTTTCTACGCGCTCTGGGGGCCGCGCGGCGACCAGAGCGACTCGTACCGGGCCGGCCTGTTGAGCCGGCCCGAGCTCGAGGTTCTGGACGTCATCGCCGAGCATGGGCCCATCAGCAGCCGCGAGCTGTGGTTTCGCCTGCGGTCCCGCCTGGCCCGCCGCTCGGACCTGTTGGCGGCTCTGGCCGTGCTGCAGAAACGCTTCTTCGTCACCGTTGCCGGCGGCGACCTCAAGGGCTGGTCCATGCATCACTGGGATCTTGCCGCCCGCTGCGCCCCGCCCGGGCTGCTGGACAAGCTGCCCTCACCCGCTGAGGCCCAGAGCCGGCTGGTGACCGTTGCCGTGCGCAACCTGGTCTGTTGCCGGCCGCGCGACGTGGCCGGGCTCTTCGGCTGGGCGCCATCCGATGTCGCCGAGGTCGCCGGCGACCTTGTCCGCCAGGGTGTGCTTCGCGCCGACATGCGGATCGCGGGCCAGCCGGGCCCGCATTTCAGCCACACCTTGCTAGGGCAGGCAAATACGTATTGTAAGCCCCGCGCATAATACCCCTCGATGGCAGCCGACTGCCTACGGTGGAAAAGCATGTACGCTGGCATCCACCGATCCTGACTCGCGGAAAGGATGGTAATGGCTGTGACGACGTTTCACATCATCCACATCATTGTCGGTGCGTGGCTCATCATCTCCCCTAACCTTGGCGTGTTTGACACCATGACCAGGGGGCTCTTCTGGAACAACGTGATCGTCGGCGCCGTTGTGGCCCTCTACAACGCGTACTACCTGTTCGCACGGGGCAACGTCGACGTCAAGCGGTAGCAGAGCCCGCGCTGACCAGCCGGCCGCCCGCTGAAATTCGGAGCCGGACAAGCGCCTCAAGGCGTACAATCAGAGATGGGAAAAGGATAGCCCATGCCCTGTCCATAATTGACTCGTGGGCGGGGCCTATTGGGCTGTTTCCCATCGCGGCTGACCCGCCTGACCGTGATAGCCGGCTGTTTCGTCGCCTCGCCGGCTGGGGATAGTCGATGGTAAGATGACGTACGCGGGCCGGATGAGAAACCGAACGGCACCGCAACGGATAAGATGTCGGGCGCGACGTTTCGGGTTGAAAAGAGGCGTAGTAGTATGCGGCTCCAGGCTTGGCTCAAGGACAACTACGGCGACCGGCCGGTATATATGGTGGGCATCAAGGGCCAGGGGATGTCGGCCCTGGCACACGTGCTGGCAGAGAGCGGGGTCGATGTGGTCGGCTCGGACACCGACGCGCCCTACGTCACCGATTTCCGTCTCGCGCACCCGCGCATCCGGGTCATGGCCGGTTTTTCGGCGGACCACATCCCGGCGGACGCACGGCATGTCATCTACTCGGCGGGATACCTGCCCGAGCACGTAGAGATCGCCGCCGCCGCGCGCCGCGGGCTCGTGCTGACCAGCTATCCCGAGTTTGTGGGTCTTCTGACCAACGTCGTCCCCACCGTCGCGGTGGCCGGAACGCACGGCAAGACCACGACGGTGCAGCTCATCGGGCACCTGTTGCGCCAGCTCGGCCGCGATCCGGTCGTTATCGCCGGCGGCGGACCGGCGTACGTCGGCGACGGCGACGTGATAGTCCTGGAAGCCTGCGAGTACCGGCGGCACTTCCTCAGGTACCGCCCCACCTATGCCGTTGTGACCAACATCGATTT
>JAUYEG010000052.1 GCA_030691505.1 Bacillota bacterium
AATCGGCAACCTCGAATCAGTCTCCGTCTGTTGCTTATCCATTCAATGGCCGAGCGGTCGTTCCTGTGGATCAGTACTGGACGCGTGGCCCATGTTTCCGACTCGGGACCGTCTTCAGGTGGTCGTCCAAAGGTTTGCCCAGCAGGCCGCAGCACCTCAGGTTCTTGTGTGCCAGATGTGTGCCAACTCCGCCGCAAGGGCCGGAACTGGCATGACCTCCGGCGAGAACAGGCGTTCGTCATACCCTATCTGAGCAGGTGATAGCGTACCGACGCGACCTCCGGGGAAGCGGGAAGAAGACGGGTGGGACTGATTTGTAATCAGCAGGTTGCGGGTTCGAGTCCCATCGCCAGCTCCAGAGATAGCAGGCCCTTTGCCCAGCGGCAAGGGGCCTTTCCATTGGGTTTGCCAATCCCCTGCAAATCCTCGGCTGGCAAAATGCCCAGTATGGCATTCAGCCCGGAGACGGCTTGGCTGTGCAGAGGAGCAAAGCGCGCGCCGACGGTCCCAGCCTATCCTCGATGGCAGCGATCCTGATCGGGCCCAAGGGCCCGCATCGCGTTGATGCATAACACGAGCCCCGAAGGATTTCTCGACCCTCCGCAGCGAAAGCGTGGAAAACGATGTCCGGGAGGGACTCTCCATGACACATGAGCCCCCGTCTGCCTTCACCGACGCCCGCCTCGGCAAGCCGCAGGCGGACGAGCTCAAGAACTATGTGACCGCACCCGGCCTTGCCGCGTCAAGGCGAGGTTTCTTCGACTATTGCTTGGTTGACCTCGCCCACACCGTGATGCTCGCCGAGCAGGGGATCCTCAAGCCAGGGGTTGCGCGCGCCATATTGGGGAGCCTGGTAGGTTTGTATATCGCTGGTCCTGACGCGCTCCCCTGGGACCCGGCCCTCGGCAGCCATCTGCTGCAGGTTGAGTCCTACCTTGCGGCAGAAATCGGCGAAGACGCGGCAGGCCGGATGCACACGGGCCGCAGCCGCAACGACCTGGGTACATGCGCCAAGCGCCTCGTCGCTCGAGGCTACTTGCTGCAGGTGATGGAGAATGTGATCGCTTATCAGGCGACTTTGATAGAGGTGGCTAGGCGCCACAACGACACCATGATGCCCGGCTACACTCACCTTCAGCACGCCCAACCGGTTACCCTGGGGCATCACCTGACGGGTGAGTTCTATGTCTCCGAGCGGGACTTCCAGCGGCTCGTGGGGGCATACGCGAGAACTAACCTCAACACTCTCGGCGGCGCTGCGCTGGCGGGCACGGGTTGGGCAGTTGACCGCAACCGGACGGCCGAGCTATTGGGGTTTGACGGCCTGGTTGTCAACTCGCGTGACGCGTCGGGCCTGGCGATTGATTACCTTGCCGAAATCGCAGCCACCCTCGCCATATTGATGGTCAACCTCGGCCGCCTGGCCAGCGACCTCTATATCTGGAGTTCTTGGGAGTTTAACCTTATTGAGCTGGCAGATGACCTGTGCGGCTCGAGCAGCATTATGCCGCAGAAGAAAAACCCGTACCTCCTCGAGAAGACGCGTGGGCTGTCTGGCGAGGCGATCGGCTGGGTCGCCGGGATCCTCGGGGCACTCAAAATGGCGAGCACGTCTGATCGCGACCTGGGCTTCTCCGACGGCCAGGACTACATCCTACCAAGTGCCGTTGAGAGTACCAACTCGGCCCTGTCGGCCATGCGCGAGACCGTACGGACAATGATCGTCAATCCTGAGGTCATGCGTGCACGTGCCGGCGCCTTTTGGAGCACGGCCAGCAACCTGGCGGATGAGATCGTGCGCCAGAGGGATCTACCCTTCCGTACCGCCCATGGTATCGTCGGCCGGCTCGTCCGCAATTGCGTCCGAGACGGCGTCTCGCCCGCCGAGGTCACACCAGCGCACCTGGACCAGGCAGGGCTTGAGATTACCGGAAAGCCGGTCGAGATGCCAGTTGGAGCAATCAGCGACGCGCTTGATCCCGAGCGCTTCCTACACACCCGTGAAACCATTGGCAGCGTCAACCCGCGCGAAGTCTTGCGCATGGTGGAACACGCCGAGGAGTTAATCCGGAGGGAGCAGGAGCACGTAGCGAAGCTTCGCGCCGGCATTGAAGCCGGGAAGGCAAGGTTGGCGACAGCTGTAGGTCAAGTGCTTCGCGAAGAGGTAAACCTGTAAAGTCACTGCCAGATCGCCAGGGCTAGAGGGGGGACTACAATGAAAATCCCGCACAGCGTCTACAAGCAACGAGTCCAGCGGCTCTGAGAACGCGATCGCCAGCTCATAAGAAACAGCTCTCTGTCACAGTGGGCGAGGAGCTTCTCAGGGCGAGGAGCTTTTGCCACTACCAGCATGCCCCGCCTTACAAGCTCCAAGGACGTCACGCGCGTGGCAACGCCGCCGAGGCGACAGAGCAGGCACAGGGCCGCACGTGTCAGTAGCAGGGCTCGGGTGAAAACGTGTTGAAACCCACACAAACTCACGCCCGAGGGCTGTCCCAGCTACAGACGGTCTCCGCAGGCGAAAGGAGTCCCACCTTGCCGGCGTCCACGACCTCTTCGCCTCCCGTCAGCAGCGATGCCCTGGCCCGCGCAACCGCTAACCGCGCCCGCAACCTCCTCGTGGGGGCACACGCACTCGAACACGTGCTGTCCTCGTCCTTGCCGGTGCTGCTGATATTCATTCGCCAAGAACTTGACCTGAGCTTTACCGACATGGGTATCATCATCGCCGCGGGCAGCCTCACCGGCGGGCTCGTCCAGTTTCCAGCCGGTCTGCTCGTTGACTTCTTGGGGGCAAGAAGCCTGATGCTCGTCGGCTTCGGGTTGGCCTTGGGCGGTTCGTTCCTATTTTCAACCGCCGCAACTCTACCCGTAATGCTGCTCGCCCGTGTCGTCATCGGGATTGGCAACGCGACGTTTCACCCCGCGAGTTTCCCGGAAATGGCCAAGGCGGCGAGGCACTCCGGTGTGGGCATGGGAATGGCGCTGCACAATGTCGGGGGCAGTCTTGGGATGTCACTTGGCTATGGGCTCACCGCCCTCCTGGCAGGCTGGTTTGGGTGGCGCGGGTCGTTGCGTGTGTTGTGCGTGGCCGGAGCCCTGCTCATCGCGGCCTTTGCATTCGTCTACCCGCGGCTCCCGGCGGACGAGGACGACGAACTGGCCAAGAAGCCCGCCGCCGCGACCGCCAGCTCAAGACCAGCCCGGGAACTCCTCGGGAAGCAGTGGCTGCCGGTGGTGTCTCTCGCGGCCGCAGCCGCGCTTTCTGGCGCATTTGGCAACGCGCTGCAATCCTTCCTGCCCGCGTTCCTGACGACGACTCGCGGCGTCAGCGTAGCTGTGGCCGGCGCGTTCTCAACGATAACGCTGCTTGCGGGAACAGTCGGGTCGATCGGCGGGGGGAGAGCAGGAGATCGGTACGACCGGTCGCTGGTGGTCCTGATCGCCACTGCCGTCACGGCCGCGCTGGTCCTGGCGCTGGCCTGGACGCCGCTGGGCGCTGCGGGCCTGGTTGTGCTGCTGGTCCTGGTGGGCGTTTTTCGTTCCATCCCACGGCCTTGCCTCAACGCGATCACCTCGGAGATAGCGCCGCGCGGCAAGTCCGGTAGCACTTTTGGACTGGTGTTCGGCGCCATGTCCTTGGGTGGCTCTCTGGCGAGCCCGGCTGTCGGGTACATCGCAGACAGATGGTCGATGCCGATGGCGTTCTCGCTGGTGGCAAGTCTCTTCCTGGTCCATGGGCTTGTGATCCGCCGCCTGTATGCGGGGAAGCCCAGCCGGAGTGTTGGGGCGCCGGGTACGGCAGTGACTCCCAGCCAGACCGCCGGCCCTGCCTGATCCTGTCCTCAAGCAGCCTAATCCGCGGGGCACCGCATTCTGTGGGTTCCTTAGAAAACGGCAGCCTGAGTTTGTGGAAAGGGCCCCATGATTCGTCTCGCTCCCTGCCGAAGGTGCTCCCGGCCGCCGCGAACGGAAGGCACGAAACCGGGCGAGCGGCAGTCGTGGCGGCTACACACTTCGGAGAGAGGTGAGGGTCATGAATCTACGCATCAGCGCGGAGGAGATGCGGCAGCGGCGGGAGCGGGTCCTCCGGGAAATCGGGGAAAAGGGCTGCAAGGCGATGGTTCTGTTCAATTCGACGTCCATATTCTACCTGACCGGGTTCCCCTTCATCTCGACTGAGAGACCGGCGTGTCTCGTGGTGCACGGAGGCAATGAGTCGTTTTTGTTTGTTCCCCACCTCGAGATCGAACACGGCCAGGAAGCCGCGGATGTGGACGAGGTACTGACGTACCCGGAGTACCCTGGCGAGACTCACCCCATGAAGCTGCTGGCCGGGCTGCTGGCGCAGAAGAAGCTGGCGGGCAGGCCGCTGGCGGCCGACGCGCGAGGGTATGCTTCGCCGTGGGGCTACGACGGTCCGAGCCTGGAAGAGGTCCTGCCCGGCACTGAGGTCAAGCTCTTTCCCAAGCTTGTCGAGCGCCACCGGATGATCAAGTCGCCGCAGGAAATTGCGCTTATCAGGGAGAGCGCGCGGTGGGGCAACCTGGCGCACGCCCTGCTGCAGAAGTACACGAAGGCGAGCCTGCCTGAGACCCTGGTTGAGGCGAAAGCCAGCTTCGAGGCCACCGAGACCATGAACGCGACGCTGGGCTCGACGTTTGAGCCGAGGGGCGGGTTCATGCGCAGCGGGGCCCACGCCGGTTTCCGGAGCCAGATCGGCCCCCACTCCGCGCTGCCCCATGCTATTACCAAGAACCTCACGTTCAAACGCGGCGATGTCCTTGGAACAGGGGCAGGGTCGGTGGTTTGGGGGTACGGCAGCGAGCTGGAAAGGACCATGTTCGTGGAGGAGGTTTCGGCCGATCACCGCCGCTTCTTTGACCACATGGTCAATTTACAGGACATCGCCTTCGAAAATATCCGGCCGGGCATCGCCTGCAGCGAGGTGGACCGCGCGGTGCTCGCCTACTACGAACGCGAAGACCTGATGCGGTATTGGCGGCACCACGTTGGTCACAACCTGGGTTTGCTGGGCCACGAGGCGCCGTTCCTTGACATTGGGGACAAGACCGTGATCCAGCCAGGGATGGTCTTCAGTGTCGAGCCGGGGATCTACGTGCCCGGCCTTGGGGGGTACCGCCACTCCGACACCGTGGTCGTCACGGAGACGGAGATTGACATGATTACATACTATCCGCGCGACCTCGAGAGCCTGATTTGCCGATAGCGGGGTACTCCCCGGCAGGCAGAGCCCCTCGCGCCGAAGGTGAGGGGCTCCGGCCGTCACGTTTCTCCTATATGGACAGTGGGGTCGTTAGGAACCCGTCCGCCTGAACTTGTACCTCTCCTGAATCATCTCGACCCTGTCGCCGTCACGTCTGAACTGAACGGGCAGCCGGTGAACGCCCGACAGCGTCCAGAACCGGCCGCCCGAGTCGTCCAACTGCTCAGGTATGAGGATCGCGGTCTGCGGGACGTAGGGGTCGTGGGTTTCGGCGGCGAGGAAGCTGCCGCGGCGTTTGACGGTCACCTTGACCGTGCCCCGGTAGGTCTCATACGTTCCCTCGAGCGCCTCAAGCCGCCGCTCCGCCTGCGCAAACGGCAGCGCGTCCGGGTCCGCGCCGAGCGCCGCCGCGAGAGCATACTGCGCAATCTGGCTGCACGGGTAGCCGGCGGCGTTGGTCAGCACCATCACCCCGAGTGCCTTCTCGGGTATGAAAGCCATTTCCGCCGTGGCCACGAGCACGCTGCCGCCGTGTCCGACGACGGTCTGCCCGAGCAGGGGAGTCATGCGCAGCCCGTAACCATACCAGTTCGGGACGTCGTCCCCTGGACCGGCCGGGCTCGCCGCTCCGCTGGCCGGCTGCCCAGACAGGGGCTGGTAGTACTCCGGCGGGGTGGCGATCCGGGGCCGTGCCATCTCCGCGAGCGACGCGCTGCCCACCAGCCGCTCTCCGGACTTCGTCTTTCCGCCGTCAAGGTACATCTGGATGTAGAGCGCCATGTCGTCGACGTTGCTGATCAGGCCGCCCTCGCTGGTGATCTTGCCCCACGCGTATTCGCTGGGATGGTAGTTGCCTTCCCGATCAAAGACGCTGGGCACCGCGGCATCGGGGTCGCGCTCGACGTCCGCACGGGCGAAGAAGCTGCGGTTCATGCCAAGCGGTTCAAGAATGTGACTCCGCACGTACTCGTTGTAGCTCATCCTGGAAACGGCGGAGATGACCCCGCCAAGCAGTACGTATCCCTCGTTGAGGTAAAACCAGCGCTCACCAGGGGCCGACTCCACCCATTCTCCGGCGTCGTGGACGAACCCAAGCATGTCCTCGGGCCCGCCCACCGTCAGCAGTGAACTCCTCGGGTGCGTGGTCTGGCGAATAACGTGTTCCGCAAACCCGAGGGCAGGTATCCCGCTGGTGTGGCTCATGAAGTGCCGCAGCAGCACCGGCTTGCCGTGTGGCTTGACCGCGAAGTCCAGATACTTGTCAACCGGGTCGTCGATGTCGAGCAGCCCGCGCTCCTGCAACTGCATGAGGGCAATACAGGTAAACGACTTGGTGACGCTGCCGATTGCGTACAGGGTCGCCGGCGTGGCCGCGATGCCCGCATTCCAGTCGCGGAAACCGTATCCCCGGCGGTGGGTTACTTCGCCGTCCTCCACGACCGCCAGGCTCAACCCCGGCAACTTGGTCGAGCTCATCCGCTCGAGAACGAACCGGTCCAGCTGTGCGAAACGCTGTGGCATGGGACTCCCTCCTTGGCTACGTGAGGCATGATCCTGCTCTCAACTACGGGAAATGATGCGACTCGTAGGCCGCAAGTTCCTTCGGTGTGTGTGTGGCATGTGGTAGTAGCAGACGGACACCACAGCCTTCGGTAGCCCCTCGGTTTTCATCAAGTTCTTGGTCGTTCCCGGGATGGTTGCCGTGTACCTGCATGAATGGCTGCTAGCTGGTCTCCGACAGTGCTTCGATACTTGCACGAGAGGGTAAGGCAAGATTATCCGCAACCGACAGCGAATAGATTGGCGCTGGATACCAGAGCTACCAGTACTCGGCCTGGCCTCTTGTCGCCGGGGCGAGAAAAGGGGGGCCTGACGGATGTCGCTGAGCAACCTGAGCCGCACGTGGGACCTTGATACTTTCTTTCCCGGAGGGAGCGCGTCGCCGGAGTTCGCTGCCTACGTCGATAGCCTGTCGGCGGACGTGGACGCCCTCTCTGGCGAGGCCGGCGAAACGCCCCGGAGTCCCGCCGAATGGGCAGCCAAGCTGGCCAGGGTCCAGGGCGTGGTCAAGCGGCTGCGCCATGCGAGTGCTTTCGTTTCATGCCTGAATGCCCAGAACGTGCACGACCGCCCCGCCCGAATCCTTGGCGGCCGTACTTCCCGGATCAACGCCGCGTTCGCATCGGTCCTTACCCGGCTGGACGAACAGCTTCTCAAGGTTGCGGACGCGGAATGGACGAGTCTGCTGAGCGGCGGCGAGCTCACGGATCTCGCCTATGTTCTTGGCGAGCGCCGCCAGCGCGCGCGGGATATGCTCCCGCCCGAGCAGGAAACCCTGGTCAATGACCTGTCGGTCGACGGCTACCATGCTTGGTCCAACCTCTACGACCTGACAACCGGACGGATGACGATCGAGGTCGAGGAAGATGGACGTCCTGTGAGCATCTCCCCCGGGCAACTGGCCAACAGGCTGTCTGACGCCGACCCCGCGGTCCGGAACCATCTGATGACCAAGTGGGAGGATGCCTGGGCAGGCGAGGCTGAGTCTTGCGCGCTGGCCCTTAACCACCTCGCAGGTTTCCGGCGGGCCCTGTACGCGAAGCGCGGCTGGGACTCCGTCCTCCGCGAGCCGCTGGAGATCAACCGGATGAAGGCCGAGACACTGCAGTCAATGTGGGATGCCATCGACGCCAGCAAGGACCGGCTCGCCGCATACCTCGAGCGTAAGCGGCGGATGCTGGGCCTTGAGCAGCTTGGGTGGCAAGACGTAGACGCCCCTGTGGGTGAAACCAGCGCCAAGCTGACCTACGACGAGGCCGCCAATTTCGTTGTGACGCACTTCCAGAAGGTAAGTCCACGCATGGCGCAGCTCGCGGGCAAGGCGTTTCAGGACCGCTGGATTGAGTCCGAAGACCGTCCCGGCAAGCGCATGGGCGGTTTCTGCACCAGCTTCCCAGACAAACGCCAATCTCGGATCTTCGTCACCTTCTCGGGGACCCTCGGGAACACAGCCACGGTCGCCCATGAGCTCGGACACGCATACCACCAGCACGTGATGAACGACCTGGCCCCTTTCAACCAGCAATACGCGATGAACGTCGCCGAGACCGCGTCCACCTTCGCGGAGATGGTTGTTGCCGATGCCGCTCTCCACAGCGCGAGGACCGCCGAGGAGAAGCTGGTGCTTCTCGAAGATAAGCTACGGCGGGCGGCGACCCTGCTGATGAACATCCAGTGCCGCTTTCTGTTCGAGACGCGGTTTTACGAGGAACGGGCCAAAGGTATCGTCAGCGTCGAACGCCTAAACTCGCTCATGGAAGGCGCCCAGAAGGATGCCTTTGCCGGCCTGCTCGGCAGGTACCATCCGCACTTCTGGGCGTCCAAGCTGCATTTCTACACCACCCGCGTGCCGTTCTACAACTTCCCGTATACGTTTGGCTTCCTTTTCAGCGCCGGTGTCTACGCAAAGGCCATGGCAGGCGGTCCGGCTTTTGAGGATCGGTATTCGGCGCTGCTAAGGGACACGGGACGGATGCGCGTGGAGGACCTGGCGGGCCGGCACCTGGATGCGGATCTGACCACGGCCGGGTTCTGGCAGGGCGCGATCGATCTCGTGCTCGGGGACCTTGATGAGTTCTTGCGGGTGACGAGCTAAGACCGTTCAGCGGCAAACAGGGGGTAACCGAAGGCTAGAGAGGATGAGTCCCGTGGCCCTGTTAATGCCCGAACGTGCGTTGGAGGAGCGCGCGCGTGGCGAGCGACTGGCCGTTGCGGGCAAGCTGGCGGATGCGTGTTTTTCGCTGGCTTGGGCCATGCTCTCCCTCAAGGCGGCCGGCCGCGACATGGAGGCCGCCGAAGCCGGTCTCTCCCTTGCTTGGGCCCAGGGGCTGGACGGCCGAACCTGGCAGGCAGCGCGGACCCTGCAGGATGTCATTAGTTATCCCGCCTTTGCCTCTTTGTCACGGGGATTCCGTGCGCGCGGATACCTGCTGTTTGCCTGGGCGCTGTGGGATTTGGGGGAATACAGCCTCTCCCGCCAGCAAGCTCAATTGTCCTACTTGACCTCTGAGCGCCAGGCCGACCGGGGACGGGCGTCGCTGGCATTGGGACAGGTCCTTCTCTACTTCGGCGAGACCGAGTCTGCCGAGGCCAGTTTCGCCGAAGCAGTGCAATGTGAACCCACCTTGAAGGCCACCGCTTTCAGCGTCAAATCGTACCTTCACAACCTGGCCGGACGGCATGCCAAAGCGCTGGTCGAGGCCCAGGCCGGGCTCGATACTGCCCATAATGCGGCCCTGGAAAACTACGACATTACCAATAGGGCGGTCGAGCGTAGCGCGTTGATGGTGGAGCAGGGAACGGCCAAGGCATTCTTGGAACACCCCGATGCTTGGGACACGCTGATTGAGGCACAAGCCCTTCTCGATTCCCTCCCGTTCGACACTCAACTGGAGTCGGCCCGGGTGCGAAGAGCGATGGGGCTGGTCCTGGCAAAGGCAGGTGAACACCACGCGGCCCTTGCCCTGCTCGAAGAGGCATTCAGGGTTTTCCGCCGGCGAAGCGTCCGGCCCGAGTACGATCTGACGGTGCGGGCGATGAGCCGGATACACAAGAAGAGGGGGGCACGTGGCAATGACAAAGCTCCTGCGTAGTCTGGCAGCGCTCCTGCTGCTGGCTTGCCTGTTGGTTACCCCATTGCTCGCTTTCGCGGACGGACCAGCTTATCCATATCCACCGCCGCCCGGCGGCGGAGAGAATAGCATCATCGAGCTTGCGGATGGCCCAGCCTACCCCTACCCGCCACCGCCTGGTGGCGGCGGGGACGGCAACTCAATCGGCTCCGGCTAGAGATCCCGGACGACCTTTAGGAACTGCTCGAGGAACCGCAAGTCAACGTTGCTGTGCTCGGCCGCCCTGGCCAACTCCAACGCGGTGGAAACGTAGTCACGCCTTCCGGGAACCTCGGACAGCACCCACTGTGCGAGGTTCAGGGGTAGATCCCGAAAGAAAGCCTGGGTCCGGTCCGTCTGCGGAAAATCCAGAGTCCCATCGGTCAGGAACCTGTAGCTGATCCCCAGCTCCCGTGCCAGCGGCATTAGTAGCTTGCTGGTGGGCACGACCTCTCCTTTGCGGATTTTTGAGATAGCCTGCCGTGAAACCCCGATCCGCTGGGCGACGCGGCTCATGCTGAAGTGCTTGGACCAGTTGTAGAGCCAGTCGAGAACGAAACCCAAGCGCTGATTTAGGGCCATCTCCTGCCAAGCGGCCCGCTCCAGAGCTTCCGCGCTCTCCAGGCGGCGTCTCAGGCTGTCCCTTGCGAGGTCCATGACCTCCGGAAATTCCGCAGCGGGCATACGCGGCAATCCACACTCCCCCTTTGGCCCATTGTACGGGCGGCTCTCCGCAGGGACAAGCGGCCTTTGGCTAGCGAACCTGCCCAGGCCGTTTTTCGAACAGTGCCCATAACCCGTAAATCCGGTTGACACGCTCGGTTCGGAATGGTAACCTCTTCCTTGAAGATTCCATGGCGGCACCGACCCGGCGGCCTATGGCAGTACTGCCACCTGGCTGCACGGAGAGTTGGGGTGAAGTTGCCGTG
>JAUYEG010000096.1 GCA_030691505.1 Bacillota bacterium
TGCGTTATGGATGAAGACACAGCAATTTATTTAAGCAAAAAAAATTCGTTGGCAGATATTTTGTTAAATATTAGAAAGCCCTGGGAGTATTCAACTGAAGACTGGAATAAAATACGGACTACGTTAAAGTATATAAAAAAAGTAAACTTGATTTTTCGAATCTATCGTTTAGGGCTTAATATAAGATTCTTGTTCAATTTAATAGATGAATTTGGGTTAAGGCGTGAAATCAATTTTGCTCCTGCTCTACCAAGTCTCGATACTGAGTCCCGATATTTGCCATTAAATAAATACAGCGAGATGGCAAAAGAGATGGTTAAATGGTCAAAAGAAAGCAAGAAGAGAAAAATTTCATGGTATACAGACGCTGGTTTTATTTTGTGCGGATTTAGCAAGCAGGAGTTACGAGAATTGCGAGAAAACGTGAATTTTGTTCCGAATACGAATTGTCGTGCAGCTGTTGAAGTAAGGCCGAATTTAATGACTCAGAGATGTTTCGGGATGTGGAGTAAGAAAAATGAGAAACCTGTAAGTTTGAAGCAATTTTCAACCCTGCAGGAGGTGCATAGATATTTTGACCTTTGTTCACTTGTGATAAAGCAGCGTTATGGAGCTTTAAAGAAATGCGCAGGCTGTGCATATTTTCACGATGGAACGTGTGGCGGCGGATGCATGGTTTATATCTTGAAGAGATTCAAAAATAAACCGGCAATTTATAATGCGCGAATTTTTTCTTCATGAAGTAGAATTTTATTAATGGGAAAGATGATGGAATATGTAAATGAGAAAGATGTAAATTACGATTTATCCAATGTAAATATAAATTTTAGAAATATCCCTTTAATTGTTTGCATTCACGATAATTGTCATGATTATTCTTTATGTTTATTAAATTATGAAACAGGAGAAATACTTTTATGCCTGGAATACGAGAGGATATTAAGGTTAAGAGGAAAAAGAGTGAAAGGAGAACACTACAATGGTATATATATAAATGGAGTTTCAAATGTCAGCAATAGAATCCCTTCTATATTAATTGCTTTAATTGACAATAA
>JAUYEG010000061.1 GCA_030691505.1 Bacillota bacterium
GGCGTGGTGCGAGCATTCGTAGCCGGCGGGCTAGTGCATCAGCACATAGGCCTTGTCCCGATACGGCCAGGCGACGCCATCGAGCGTCAGTTCCAACTGGGCCGGGGCGACCCTGACCTCGGGATCGTCGCAGACCTCGCCGTTGACCGCGACCTCGCCCGCGCGCACGCGCGCGACGCAGACCTTGCGGGTGCCGAATCCTTGCGACTGCAAGGCATGGTAGAGCTTCATGGGACGCTGCTTCATGCTCAGAATTCGCACAGCCCGGCGGCGTCGTTGGTCACCAGCTGCTCGAGCAAGTGCCGCACCTGCAGCATCACTTCGCCCAGCACGGGCTGGATTTCCTGCATCTGGATGCCGTCGGTCGACAAGCCGCGCCCGGCGGCATGGTTCACCACCGCCCCCACCGTCGCGTAGCAAAGCGCCAGTTCGCGCGCCAGATAGGCTTCGGGCATGCCGGTCATCCCCACCAGGTCGGCGCCGTCGCGTTCGATGCGATTGATTTCGGCCGCCGTTTCCAGGCGCGGCCCCTGCACCGCCCCATACACGCCGCCGTCGCGCAGACTGATGCCGGCGCTGGCGGCGGCCTGCAGCAGGGCGGCGCGCATGGCCTCGCAATAGGGGAAGGTGAAATCCAGATGGACGACCGGCTTGTCGCTCTCGACAAAATACGTCGCGGCACGGCCATGCGTGTAGTCGATGATCTGGTCGGGGATGACCAGCGTGCCCGGGATCAGCCCGGGGTGAATGCCGCCGACCGTGGCCACCGACACCACGCGATCGACACCATGGTCCTTCAGCGCCCACAGGTTGGCACGGTAGTTCACCTCGTGCGGCGGAATGGTGTGGCCGTAGCCGTGACGCGCCAGAAAGATCACTTCCTGCCCGCAGATGCGGCCGAAGGTGAGCGCGCCGGAAGGTTCGCCATAAGGCGTGCGCCCCACCTGGCGGTGGGTGATTTCAAGATTGGCGAGCTGGGTGAGCCCGGTGCCGCCGATAATTCCCAACATATTATTTGTCCTTCAAAGCGTAAATGGCGGGCAGGTTGCGCCACAGCCCGTAAGCGTCCATGCCGCAGCC
>JAUYEG010000081.1 GCA_030691505.1 Bacillota bacterium
CGCCCGATACGCGGTCATCAGGGGGCTCTCGGAGGTGAGCAGCCTGGCCGGGTCCTCGCCGCTTGACCAGACAAGATGGACGTGAAGGTCGATAAGACCGGGTATGACCCACTTCTCGCGGCAGTCGATCACGGTTGCGCCAGTGCGGCTGCTCTCGCCCTCGAAAGCTGATGCGGGGCCGACGTTGTGGATAGTCTCCCCCTCTACTGCCACCGAGCGGGCGGGTAGAACCTCGCCCCCCGAGCCTGGCCAAATAGAGGCGTTGTGCAGAATAAGCACGTTGCTGCCCCCCTAACGGGTCCGTTGGCGCACGTCTTGGACCAGGATCGGCCGGTCTCCTGCTGCCCGGCTTGGGGACGAGCGCAGGTTTTCGCCGCATCACCCGGTCGTCTGATCAAGCTCTTGCGTGGCGCCCTCAGTGAAGGCACAATTGGCGTGCGCGCAGCGAGGCACGCGACCACCCTGTAGGGGAGGGCCTTCAGGCATGCCCATTTCGCTCCGGCCGTACGGGCGCCAGGGGGATTTCGAGCTCGTCGGCCGCTTCCTCGTGGACCACTACCTTCCCGGAAACCAGGACGGTAACTGGCTGCAGCCGGTGTGGGCATACATGCACTCTCACCCCGGCCTCAACCAGGCCTGTCTCGACCATATCGGCATCTGAACGGCGCCTTTCTGCTCCCGCCGTCGGAGGCGGCACGGTTTTCAGGGCTTTCATCTTTGAGCACGACCGCGAGTTCGCGGCCATGGCGGAGTCGCGGGGATTCCGCCGCCGGGAGGACGGCGCAAGGCCGATGGCCAAGCTTGAGGTCACGGGGCCGGTCGCCGTGCCCGCCCCGCGGGAGGGTTTCCGCCTCAAGAGCCTGGCCGATGACAACGATATCCGCAAGGTCCACCGGGTGATGTGGCGGGGTTTCAACCATACCGGTGAGCCGCCGGAGGAAGGCCTTGCGTGGCGGGTGCAAATGCAGTCCGGGCCCAATTTCCGGAAGGACCTCAACATCGTCGTGGAGGCCCCCGACGGCAACTTCGTTGCCTATGCGGGGCTGTGGTACGAGCCCTCTAACCGGATCGCCTACGTGGAGCCGGTCGCGACCGACCCGGACTACCGGCGCATGGGTCTTGGCCGGGCGGCAGTGCTGGAAGGGGTCCGCCGGTGCGCTGAGCTCGGCGCCACCGTGGCCTACGTGGGGTCCGGGCAGCCTTTCTACCTTGCCATCGGGTTTAGGAAGCTGTCCAGGCACGTGTGCTGGGTCAAGATGAATCCGGGCAAAGGGCCCGAATAAAGCCGCCCTTCCATGCGTCTTTGGGTGTAGGAGTAGCGCAACCGTTCAGGAGGCATATGGGTGACCGAGCACGTCGATGCCAGGACCCTGGCGGCGGTCGAGCAGGCCGGAGCCCTGGCCGCGCTTGCCGAGAGCCATTACCCGTGGGTGCGCCGCATGTGCGCCGCTCTGGCCGGGAACACGGACGAGGGCCAGGAATTGGCTCAGGAAGTGATGGCTCTTGCCTGCGAGCACTTCAGCACCTTACACGATCCGCAGGCGTTCCGTCCCTGGCTGCGGGTCGTGGCGCGGCATAAGTTCATCAGTTGGCTGCGCCGGCGCCGGCACGAACAGGAGCCCATGTCCGTCGCCGCGTTGGCCACCGTGGTTGGTGCGGCAAGCGCCGGCCGCGATCTGGACCTCGAAGCCGCCGTGGCCGGCCTGCCAGGCGAGCAACGGGTGGCGCTCGTCCTCCACTACTTCCTGGGCCTCCGCTACCGGGAAATTGCCGCGGTCATGGGCTGTCCCATCGGTACCGTGATGTCGCGACTGGCCGCGGCACGGGGCAAGCTGCAGCGGGCGCTGGCGGACGAGATGTGTGGGGGTGAGACGGGATGAGACGGCTGCAGCAGAAGCGGACCGTCGCCGCCGGAGCGGACCAGACGGAGCAGATCCTCTGGGCCATCGTGGACGGCCAGGCCATGCCGGGATCCCATGGGCGGGCCCTGCGGCTGTTGGACTCTTCGCGCGAGGCGAAGCGGGCTGCGTTGGCCGGGCGAACGGCCCTTGACTGCCGCCTCAGGGCCTGGGCTTCGCCGATGGCGCTGCCCGTCCAACAAGCCGACCAGCCCACTCACAGTCCGCTCCTCGCAAGGCTCGCTCAGGCGCCGCTGCAGCGCATCGTCGCGCCCTCGGCCGCGCTCGGGGTGGCGCTCTTCCTGGCAGCGTTGGGGTTTAGACTAGATGGTCTGTACACGGCGGTCGCAACCCTGGTTGAAAGATGGAGGGGCCTCCAGTGAACGCGATCCCTGCCACGCGGCGCCTGAGTGTGCCGCAGGTGATCGGCGGCCTGCTGTTTAGGCCGGCGGCGACGATGTGGAAGGTGCGCGACGAGGGGCCGCTCTGGCTCTCTCTTGTGTCCGCCGGGGTTTTGGGCGGGCTTGGGCTGAGTCAGGCAGTCTTTGTCATGATGGTTGACCGCCTCGACTATCGGTTCTGGCTCTACTGGCTGAGAGGCATCGGAATCCTCGCGGCCCAGTTCCTCGGGACCATGCTGCTGATTCACTTTGCCGCCGTTGTGATATGGCGGGGGGGATTTGACGCCAAGGCCAGGGCAAATGACCAAAGCCCTCCGATGCCCGCTGGAATGCGCACGCTCCTCCACCTCGGCGGGTATTGGTACCTGCCGTCAGGCCTGCTCAGTCTGACGCTGACTGGCGCCGTCTTGCTTGCCGTGCGTTCCGGATCGTCGGTCGCGGTCAAGGCAGCAGTCGTGGGGATAGTTCCGCTGTATATCGCCGGCTGGATCTGGATTGCGATCTTTAGGCTGCGCATCGTACGCACGGTGTACCTTGGAACCTGGGGACAGGCCATCGTGATAGGTGTGATCGTGACGCTGCTCGGGAGCATGGCAGCCGGAGTCTACCGGCAGGGGCCCCCCGCGCCCGACGTGGCGATTGCGTCAGTTGACTGGGGTATCTACCGTGCTCTTGGTGCCAACCCGGCGGTCATCGAGGCTTTGGAGTCAATCCCGCAAGCATACTCACGGCTCCGGGTGATGCACCTACCCGGGCTGCCGCAACCCGGTGGCCTGGTCGCCTTCTACCGGGACCGCGAGGCGCTGCCGATCCGGAAAGGTATCCTGCTGCCGAAGCCCATCGCTATCGGCCGCGTGGTGGCGGGGCCCGGCGGGGAGGGATCTGTGGAGGGCTCAGCTCCTGTGCAGGTCCCCGAAGGATATGCCTTGATCCTGCCCGTGGGGACGATTGAGGGCCTCGTGCCTGAGCTTATCCCCCTCAAATCCGTCGCCGGCCTGGTCCCGGAGAGCGACCTCGAGCTCATGGTCCTCGTCACGCGCCTGCTGCTGCGCTGATGGGTCAAGCAACGTAAGCAGAGCCGCCGCGTTGAGTGGCCGACGCATATTCAGCCTCATTCATTTCTTGCATCTGATCGTGGTCGAATGCCCCAACTGCGAAAGAATGACCCTACACACCGTGAGCATAGACGAAAACAGCCCAGTGCTGGCGCGAGCGTGAAGTAGGCGGCCGCGTGGGCCGCACAACGCAAAACCCTCGGTAAGGAGGCCGGGCCCGCGCAGGTCGCCGTCCCTCCCGTACAGAAGTCGCAGCCATAGACCCACACGGGAGGGACAGCCGTGGCCGCGCCGCGCAACTCCGCGCACCCGTACATTCCCAACTCCGCCCCTCGCGTCAGGCAAGAGATGATGCGGGAGCTCGACATCAACAGCATGGAGGAGCTGTTTGCCGATATTCCGGACCGGCTCAGGCTGAAACGGCCGCTTAACCTGCCCGGCCCCCTTTCCGAACTTGACCTGGTACGTCACGTGAAGCGGCTGCTCTCCCAGAATAGGCCGTGCGGCGACGAACTCCTCAGCTTCCTCGGCGGGGGATGCTGGCAGCATTTCGTGCCCGCGGTGTGCGATGAGATCGCCGGGCGCGGGGAGTTCCTCACGGCCTATACGGGCGACACGTACGAGGACCACGGGAGATGGCAGGCCCTGTTCGAGTTCGCCAGCCTCCTGGGCGAGCTCTTGAATATGGAGGTTGTGAGCACGCCCACCTACGACTGGGGGCAGGCCGCGGCCACGTCGATGCGCATGGCCGGGCGGGCGACCGGCCGGAGCGAGGTCCTTGTCCCGCGTCACGTCAGCCCCGAGCGGCTGGCTATCTTCAGGACCTATCTCCATCCCTACATGAGCGTAACGCTATTCGACGAGGAGCCGTCCGGCCAGGTCTGCCCGGCGAGCATCGAGCCGCTGCTCGCGGCCGAGACCGCCGCAGTCTACGTCGAAAACCCCTCGTATCTCGGCGTCATCCAGACAAGCGGCGGGCAGATAGCCCACGCGGCACACAATGCCGGCGCGCTGTTCCTGGTCGGGGCCGACCCCTCGTCGCTCGGCGTGCTGGCGCCGCCCGCCGACTACGGGGCGGACATCGTCTCGGGTGACTTGCAGCCCCTGGGCATCCATATGAACTACGGCGGCGGGCTGGCCGGCTTCATCGCGACGCGGGATGAGCCGCGGCTGGTCATGGAGTTGCCCACGCGGCTCGTCGGCATCGCTGGGACGGGCGTTGAGGGCGAGTACGGTTTCGGCGAGGTGGCCTTTGGACGGACCTCGTTTATCGGGCGGGAGAAGGGCAAGGAGTACGTGGGCACCGGGACCAACCTGTGGGGCATCACGGCAGGCGTGTACCTGGCCTTAATGGGACCGGAGGGCATGCGCCAGCTCGGCGAGGGCATCATGCAGCGGACCCGCTACGCGATGGAGCGGCTGGCGGCGGTGCCGGGGCTCAGCATCCTGGCGCAGCGCGAGCCGCATTTCAAGGAGTTCGTGGTGTGTTTCAACGGAACCGGCGCGTCCGTCGCGGAGGTCAACGCCGCCCTGCTGCGGGAGGGCATCCTTGGGGGCCGGGACCTGTCGGCGGACTTCCCCGAGCTGGGGCAGAGCGCGCTGTACTGCGCGACCGAGGTGCACCGGCAGGCCGACATGGACCGGCTTGTCGAGGCTCTTCGGGGGGCGGTGGGCGCATGAAGCCGAGACAGCCCCGGCAGGCGGCCTGGAACGAGCCCATCATCATGGAACTGGGCACGCCCGGCGAAAGGGGAGTGCTCCTCCCGGAGGTCGAGCCTGAGGTGGCGGCGATCGCCGGCGACGTCCTCGGCATGCTGCCCGATGGCGTGCGGCGCGCGGCTCCCCCCAATCTGCCTGAGATATCCCAGTACAGCGTGCTGAGGCACTACGTGCGGCTGTCGCAGGAGACCATGGGGAACGACGTCGGCGTGGACATGGGCAAGGGCACGTGCACCCTCAAGTACAGCCCTAAGGTGCAGGAGCATATGGCGAGGGTGCCTGAGCTCACCGAACTGCACCCCCTGCAGGCGGTCGAGACCGTGCAGGGCCTGCTGCAGATCCTGTACGAGTTCGAGCGGATGATGAAAGAGATCTCGGGCATGGACCGGTTCAGTTTCCAGCCGGGGGGCGGTTCGCAGGCGATCTACGCGAATGCCCTGATCGTGCGCGCGTACCACGAGTCGCGCGGGGAGTTCGGGCCCGGGAAGAAGGACCAGGTACTGACCACGATCTTTTCCCACCCGGCCAACGCGGCCTGCCCGCGGACCGCGGGCTTCGAGGTGGTCACGCTGCGGCCCGGGCCGGACGGATATCCGGACCTGGCCGACGTCAGGCGGCAGGTTTCCGAGCGAACGGCCGGCCTGTTCATCACCAACCCCGAGGACAGCGGCATTTTCAACCCGGGGATTGACGATCTGGTGCGGGTCGTCAAGGACGCGGGCGGCATCTGCGTGTACGACCAGGCCAACGCCAACGGGCTGCTGGGGATAACGAGGGCCCGCGAGGCCGGTTTCGACCTCTGTCATTTCAACCTGCACAAGACGTTCTCGTCGCCACACGGGTCCGGCGGGCCGGGCTCGGGCGCGAGCGGCGCAACGGGGGAGTTGGCCAGGTACCTGCCGGTCCCGACGGTTGAGTACGACGCCGCCGGCAGGCGCTACTGGCTCAACTACGACAGGCCGGACAGCATCGGCAAGGTCAGGCAGTTTCACGGGGCGGTGCAGGGGGTGCTGAGGGCGTACATGTGGGTGCTGGGCCTTGGTGCCGAAGGGCTCAAGGCCGTGGCCGAGACCGCCGTCCTCAACAACAACTACCTGCTCAAGAAGATGCTCGAGATCCGGGGCGTCGGGATCCCGTATGCGCACAGGCGTCGTATCGAGCAGGTCAGGTACTCGCTGCGGCAGCTCATGGACGAAACCGGCGTGAGCACACACGACGTCCGCGCCCGGGTGACGGACTTCGCCACGCACTACTGGACCAGCCACCACCCGTTCGTGGTGCCCGAGCCGGCGACGTTCGAGCCGACCGAGTCCAGCTCAAAGGAGGACCTCGACTGGTACGCCGCGGTGATCAGGCAGGTGTGCGAGGAGGCCTACTCGGAGCCTGACCGGGTCAAGACCGCTCCCCATCAGGCGCCGGTGCACAAGGTTGACGCGAGCGCGTTTGATGACCCGGACAGGTGGGCGATGACGTGGCGGGCGTTTCTGCGGAAACGCGGGGAGCCCTGCTGAATTGCCATTCGGTCAGGGTCGGCAAGCGGGGAGCTGTGATCATACCGGGATCTCTTCGCAAGAGCTTCGGCATCGAAGAAGGCTCCCTTTTGATAGCCGAAGCGCGTCCGGAGGGCATCCTTCTGCGCCCCGCCGCCATCTATCCTGTTGAGGTTTACACCGTGGAGCGTAAGGCGGAGTTTCTGCTCGACAACGCTGGCATCCAATGGGCGGGCGGTGCTGCTGACATCGGCGTACGCGTGGGAGGAGGCACGGCGCAATCATGGGGGTCCGGACCAGCTCGTAAGGCTTGAGGCCGCCGGCAAGATAGTGACGGTTGTCTCCGAAGCCCCGGCCACGCTGCCCTGTCCCCTCAGTTTGGCTGACAAGGACCGTCCCGTGCTGCTTACAGCTCTGCAGGCAGGGGCTACCCATTTCCTGACCGGGGACCGGCGGCACTTCGGTGCTTTCTATGGAAAGGCTGTCGGCGGTATGCTGATCTGTTCACCGGCGGATTTCTTGTGCGTCGTGCCTCCGCAAACACATACTTAACATCTTGAAGTTATCATGCATGAGGAAACTGCACAAAAGCGTGAATAGACGGGCTATCTGGGTCAGGTCCGATCGGCCTCGCCCGGCGGCTTGTGAGGGGAGCGACCCGTGATGGCCAGGCGCGTGATCGCGGTAACAGCCATCATAGCCATCCTTGCCTTCGCCGGCTACTGGTTTCTGTGGCGGGAAAGCGACGTCGCGGCGGTGGTCAACGGTCAGGAAATCGGCAGGGCGGACCTGAACTTGCGCGTCAACGAGGTCGCCAAACAGTACGAGTCATACGGCATGGAAGTCACCAAGGAGACCCTGTCGGAGATTAGAGAAAGCGTGCTTGATCAGTTGGTGGTGGAGGTGCTGCTGATGCAGGCGGCAGACGCCGCCGGCATTGCGGTGGACGAGGCGGACGTGGAGGACCAGTACCAAACGCTCCTTGCCAGCTACGAGAACGAAGAGCAGTTCGTGACCCTGCTGACCGAGTACGGTTACACCGCCAAGACCTTTAGGGTCAGGTTGGCGGAGCAGATGGCGATTCAGCTGCTGATCGATCAGCATATCGCGGACAACGTTGATCCGGACGACCTGCAGATCTCCGAGGCTGAGATTCGCGGGCGCTATGACTCCTACGTCGCCGAAATGGAAGAGCCGCCTGCCTTTGAAGACGTGTACGACTATCTCAAGGAAGAGCTGCTGGACGAGAAAATCCACGAATTGCAGATCATTGAGACCCTCGTGGAGGACCTGAGAGCCGCGGCGGAGATCAAGATCCCCTAGACGGGAGTAGACCCGGCGCTTGCGGGGCGAGCCCTTCCCGCGGCCATCTCGTCTGGCTCTTGTTTGATTCCCAGACAGGTCACGAGCTCTCCGTCCGCCGTCCCGCGTTGGTTGTCTCGCCCGCCGTGTACAACGTGCGTTCGGATCTCGGGCTGCTTTGCCCCATCACCTCAAGGATTGAGGGATACCCGTTTGAGATGATGGTGGGGTCCAGCCGCAGGCCATTTGACATGCCGTGGCCAATACCTGGGGCATACCGCTTTCGCAGTCGAGGAGGCCCGGCGATGCCATCATTCACCTTCGTGGCCGCAGGTGACGCCATCATCACCAAGCGCTGTTCCCAGAAGACCGACCCCGCGTTTCTGGCGATGGTGGACCTGATCCGGCAGGCCGATGCGGCGTTCGTCAACTTGGAAGTGGTGACGCCCCGGCCGCCCCTGATCCCGTCGGCCGAACACGGCGGCGCCAACCTCGGCGCACAGGAGTACGTGCTGGATGAGCTCAGGTGGATGGGTTTCAACCTCTACGGCGTGGCAAACAACCACTCCAACGACTACACCTTCCACGGCCTGATCGACACCATGGATGCCCTGCGCGAGCGGGGAATGGTGTTTGCCGGCGGCGGCATGAACCTCGGCGAGGCCCGGTCGCCCGCCTACCTGGACACGGCCGACGCACGGGTGGCGGTCCTGGCTGCCGCGTCGAGCTTCGTGGTCGGGGCCCCCGCCGGCCCGTCACGCGAGGACATGCCCGGGAGGCCCGGGATCAGCCCCTTGCGCGTCGACTACGAGTACGCCCTTGACCCCTTGCGCTGGGCTGCCCTGGCGGAAATCGACGAAGCGCTCGGCACCGCTCAGGTGAGCCGCGAGCGGCGGGCATCGGCCAGGATGCCTCTTCCCGAGGGTGTGCTGGTCTTCCAGGGCCTGCAGGTTTTGAAGGGCGAGGCCCCCGCGATCCGGGAGAAGGTCAATTACCGGGATCTCGACGACATCTGCCGCTGGATCAGCGACGCCAAGCGGCAGGCCGAGTTCGTGGTCATGAGCCTGCATGCCCATCAGGGTAAAGGCCGCGGCGGCAACACGCCCGCGCTCGCGGATTTCCTGCCCGAGGTGGCCCGGCGCTGCATCGACGCGGGTGCCGACGTGCTGGTCGGGCACGGTCCGCACATGCTCCGCGCCTGCGAGGTCTATAAGGGCAAGCCGATCTTTTACTCGCTGGGCGACTTCTACTACGTGAGCAGCGGCATTCAGCGGTACCCCGCCGAAATCTACCGCAACCTCGGGCTACCCGACACCGCGACCCCGGCGGACGTCCAGGACATCAACACCAGGGACAAGGACGGAAACCCACGGGGGTTCGCGGCGGACGCCAGGTTCTGGCAGTCGGTGATCCCCGTGTGCCGCTTCGAGGATTGGCGCCTGGTTTCGCTGGACTTTCATCCTATCGAGCTCAACTACCGGGCGCGGCACAGATCACAGCTCGGTGAACCTCGCCTTGCGGACGTGGAAGCCGGGACTGACATCCTCCGGCAGCTCGATCAGCTGTCGGAGCCGTTTGGGCTCAAGATCGCCGTTGAGCGAGCCGGGGACCGTGTGGTGGGGAAAGCCAGCTGGTGACAGGCCGGCGAACGGCCATCGGTCCCTCCAACCCGCTCGAGGAAGCCCCCTCGTTGACAGAGTTCTCTCCCGGTACTATAGTGCTAGCTGCATATAGTTTCTGGCCACATATAAGAGCAAACGGGGGCAGCCAGTGTTTCTCGGAGGTAACCCGGCCCACCCGCTAAATGTGGGTGACCAGCAGGCTAGAGAAGCTCCAACGCCCGACATCCGCTTGCGGGTCGTACTCAGCCGGATGTGGGTTTATCTAAAGCCTCACGCCTTCGTGCTGTTTCTATCGGTCTGCGCAATCGTTGCGTCCGCCGGTCTGACGTTGGCTGTGCCGGTGATTATCCGCGGCGCTCTGGACCGGCTGGCCGCGACCTCCGAGCCCGGAGGGCTTTACCGGGCGGCCGCACTGATTGTCCTCGTGGGATTGCTCGAAGGGATGGCGAGCTTCGGATCCCGCTACCTGATGGAGAGCGTGGGGTTCAAGTTTATCTACCGGCTTCGCGCCAGCCTCTATCGCCATCTCCACGAGCTATCGTTCGAGTTTCACGACAACGCCCACGTTGGGGACATCATGTCCAGGCTCACAGCAGATACCGAGGTACTCAGCAGGATGTTCGGATTCGCGCTCCCATACATCGGCGCCAACCTGCTCACAATTGCCGGCGCCGCCCTCGTTCTGTTCACATGGAACGTGCGTCTCGGGTTGAGCTTCGTACTCCTGATGCCGCTGATGGTTAGGGCCATGCGCGGCTACGCCTTCCGGGTGCAGCCGGCCTTCCAGAGGTCACAGGCAACCTTGGGCCGGCTCACCGAGGTTTTCCGGATCGTCCTCAGCAGCATTCGTGAGGTCAAGCTCTTTGCGCAAGAGGGAAGAGAGCTTAACCGGGCAGAGGCGCAAAACCGGACGCTCCTTGACGTCAACGTGGAGGTCGCCAGGATCGGGGCCTACTGGATGCCTCATGTCAACTTCCTTGTGGGGATCACCACCGCAGTGGCGTTGGGTGTTGGGGGGCTGGAGGTCATCGCGGGCCGGGCGTCGACGGGCACGCTCGTTGCCTTCATCAGCCTTGCCGGCCTGTTGTTTCGGCCGATCAGGCAGACGGGAATGCTGACGGCTGTCGTGGTCCGGGCTGCTGCCGCCGCCGGAAGGGTGTTCGAGGTCATCGACCAAAAGCCCACTGTGGCTGAGGCTGCTGCCGCATATGATCTCCCGCAGGCACGGGGCGAGGTACGGTTTGAGCAGGTGAGTTTCGCCTATGAGGGCGGTCCCCTTGTCCTGGATGGCATCGACCTGTCCGTCAGGCCCGGTGAGGTCCTGGCCGTGGTTGGTCCGACCGGCGCCGGAAAGACCACGCTCGTACACCTTGTGCCGCGATTTTACGATCCCCGGAACGGACGAGTGCTCATTGATGGGCACGACGTGCGGAAGGTTACCCTCTCAAGTCTGAGACGCCAGGTGGGTACTGTTCTTCAGAGCGTGTTCCTGTTTGGCGGTACGATAAGGGAAAATATCGCCTTCGGCAACCCCGAGGCGACATTTGCCGATGTACAACAGGCCGCCAGGCTCGCCCAGATTCACGACGAAATCGCCGCCCTGCCCAAGGGCTACGATACGCCGCTCGGCGAAAGGGGGCTGGCCCTTTCGGGGGGCCAGCGCCAGCGACTGGCCCTTGCGCGTGTGCTGTTGACCGATCCCAAGGTGCTCATCCTCGACGAAGTCTCGTCAGAACTGGACGCCATAACCGAGGCACGGCTCCGCTCAGCTCTTCAGGAGGCCTTCCGCGGCCGGACCACCATTGTGATAGCCCACCGGCTGTGGACCGTTCGGCGCGCGGACCGGATCGTCGTCCTTGACCAGGGGCATATCGTCCAGCAGGGCACCCATGACGAGTTGGTCTCGACTCCCGGCCTGTACCAGGATATTAACAAGCACCTGACCGGAAGCACCGCGGGAGCGGAGCAAGCCCCGGCCGACGGTGACCCGGCCCTCGCCGTCGGCTTCCGTCAGGGAGGGCGGAACGTTCGATGATGCGCGGGGGGTTGGGCTCCAGGATCGGCAGTGAGCAGGAGAGCTACAAACTCGGTCGCCTCGATCGTGACGCGGTCCGGGATCTAGTCCGGAGGGCCGGGACATACCGGCGGGACCTAATCCGCGCCCTCGGGGCAACCGTTCTGGCTGCGGTGGTGTCCGCCGGGCTGCCTCTCCTCCTCCGGCTCGGGATTGACACACACATCGCAGCTGGAGACCTGGCCGGGTTGGGGCTGGTCATCCTGACCTATGTTCTCCTCCAGGGAGTGGTCTGGTGGACAGCCTACTGGCAGCGGCTGCTGGCCGAAAGGATTGGCCAGAGGCTAGTCGCCTCCATGCGCCGCGATCTGTTTGCGCACCTGCTCACACAGGGAATGGATTTCTTTTCGCAGCACCAAGTCGGCGGACTGCTCTCGAGGCTCACCGGCGATCTCAACTCCGTCGCCGAGGTGGCCAGTTCCGGCAGCCTTGGGCTGGTGGCGGACCTTGTCGGTGTCTTGCTCACCGCGGTGGTGATGTTCGTCCTCGATTGGCGGCTGGCGCTCGTTGCCCTGGCGATGATTCCGGTGGTGCTTGGATCGTCCGTGTTCTTTGGGCGCAAGCTTCGTCAGGCCTATGCGCAGGTACGGTCCAAAGCAGCGGAGATGGGCTCAAACCTGCAGGAGACCTTGGCCGGAATGCGCGTCGTGCAATCGCTGGCTCAGGAATCGGCCAGCCTCGACCGGTTCGATCAGGTAAACATCGGCAGCCTGCGAGCGAGCATGTATGCCATGGTCGTGTTCGCGGTCTTCTTCCCCCTGATGACCATTACCGGTAATCTCGGCACGGCGGCTGTACTCGCCTATGGCGGGCACCTCCTTTCCCGTGGCGCCGTTACGCTGGGGACAGTGGTTGCCTTCCTGGCATATGTGCGGAGCTTCTTCGGGCCTCTCCGCGAATTGAGCCAGGTTCATAACACCTTCGAGGCGGCCGGTGCGTCCTTGGCCCGTTTCTGGCAGGTGCTTCAGCATAAACCATCGGTGCAGCCTCCCGCCGAACCGGTCCGGCCGGAACGGCCGCGCGGGGAAGTTGAGTTCCGTGAAGTCTTTTTTGGCTACGGACGCGGCACGCCGGTGTTCTCGGGCCTCTCGCTCACGATCCCCGCAGGGCGCAGACTGGCCATTGTGGGCCCGAGCGGCGCGGGCAAGACGACGTTGGTCAATCTACTCACGCGTTTCTGGGACACCGAGACTGGTGCGGTGCTGGTGGATGGGGTGGACGTTCGACATTGGCCGATTGAGGAATTGCGCAAGGTCGTTGCCGTGATACCACAGGAAGCAGGTCTTCTTCCAGGGACGGTCCTGGACAACATCGCGTATGGGGTCAAACAGGCCGGCCTTGAGCAGGTTACTGCCCTTGCCGAGCAGTTGGGCGTCAACGAACTTCTCGCAGGTCTCCCCCAGGGCTACGGGACGAGGATCGGGCCCGGCGGGACCGGGCGGGTTTCCGGTGGTCAGCGCCAGGTCATCGCCATTCTGCGTGCAGTGCTGCGTGATCCGCTGGTTCTGGTGCTGGACGAGGCGACCTCAAACGTGGACGGGCGCACCGAGGCCATGATCAACGCCGGACTGGAGACAGCGCTGGTTGGGCGAACGGGGATCGTCATCGCCCACCGTCTTCGCGGCGTGGCGCTTGCGGACGAGATCGCGGTACTTGATCGTGGGGCGATCGTCGGTCAGGGTACTCACGAAGAGATGCTCAGAACCAGTGATCTATACCGTACCCTTTATGAGACCCAAGGACTGGCCGGCGCGGAGCTCGCGGGAGCCAAGAAGGACCGTACGCGGGCCGTTGCTGCCACCCCACCTCCCAAACAGCGGTAGGCGGCCCGCAGCCCCAGAGATCACGGCTGTGCCGGGCTACTCCCTCGTTGCCGCCACCTGCTGTCTGGCGGCCGCCTGCGTCACTGGACTGAGATCGGACTCTATCATGTTGAACGCCCCCCGCAGCACCGGCACTGCCGCATAAACCGCGGCGACGGCAACCAGCACCGTCCCGACGCCACCGTAAATCAAGGGTAGCGCTAAGACCTGCCCGGCGAAGCCGGCGAGCGTCTGGCCCAGCGGCGAGACGGCCTGACTCATGGTCCCCAGCGCTCCGAATACACGCCCCATCATCTGTTTGGGCACGATGGTCTGAGCCCAGGTCACAAACATGATGTTGGCGACGGTATTTGCGCAGCCCATCGCAGCCATGATCGCGACCGTAAGCGCGACGGTGCGTGACAGCGAAAATAGCAGCGCGCCCAGCCCGAAGCCGCCGAGCGCCCCAAGGGCGAGCGTTGACCGGCGCGCCCGCGCCGCGGCCAGCCCCACGACCAGGGATCCCGCGATCATCCCGGCCGTGATCGCCGTCTGCAGCAGGCCAAAAACACCCGGGCCGGCGCGGAGGATGTCGGATACCCAGGCCGGAAGAAGCACGGCAAACGGGGCAACCAGGAAGTTGAGCAACATGACCAGGGGGATGACGGTCATCATCGCGCGCTGGCTCTTGATGAAGTGAAGACCCTCCTGGAGCTGTCCCCACCACTGCCTGCCGCCGGGCCGCCTTCCGGCTGGCCCCCCCTGTTGCCCTCCTGAGGTCGCCTGGGCCAGAGCCGGATTGGATACGGCCGGGGCGAGGCGCATGGCCCAGATGGCTGCCACCGATACCAGGAACGTTATCGCGTCGATGCTGAACATCGGCCCCACGCCGATAGCGGCGATGAGCAGGCCGGCCACCGCGTAGCCGATTACGTTGGCAAACTGCTGGGATATGGTGAGCAGCGAGTTGGCTTGAGCTAGGTCCTCGCGCTCAACGATGCCCGGCAACACGGCCTGCTGAGACGGGTTGAAAGGTACCCCCGCGGCTGCAAGCAAAAACGCCACGACCGGGATGTGCCATGTCTCTAGCAGGCCGGCCGCCATCAGAAGAGGCACAGACAACACGATGCAGGCACGTACGGTATCGGCCACCATCATGATCCGCCTGCGGTCCATGCGGTCAACGAGCACCCCGGCAAACAGCCCAAACAGCGCCGGAATCGTGCGGCAGGCGGCCACAACGCCCATGAGCGCGCGCGAGCCCGTGAGTTCCTGTACGAGCCAGAGCAAGGACACGAAGTAGAGGCTGTCGCCAAACCAGCTCACGGTCTGTCCCATCCAGAGCAGGGCGAAGTTCCTATGCCGGAGCACTCTTCGGTAGCGCTGCCAGCCTCCCACCTGGGATGGGTTAGCGGCACGGGCCGTGGTGCTCAAGGGTCCGCCTCCTTCCATTCGGGGACGTTACGGATTTCAGGCCCCTCTTTTCGCGGTCGGGACGCCGGGAGCCTGCCTCATATTGGCATTTACAGCAAGAATGGTATTGGTAACGTCCGCGCCCCTGCAGCCGGGCCGGATGGGAGATAACGTAGGAGGGAAAGGCCGCAGGGTCGACCCATGGGCGTCCAACACGGTGGTCCCTTGCGCGGGCGCCAGGGTCATTTCGCCGAGCCGGCCAGGGCCAGGAAGTTAGACAGTAACCGTCTGTGGACGGATTGCCAGGTATGGAAGTAGGCGCGGAAGGCCGTGAGGTATGAGGTGCGGGTCTGCTCCTCCATGGGGGCCATCCGCATCCAGTAGCTGAGGGTTTGCTCATCGACTTCAGGATGGAACTGGAGTCCGTACGCGGCCCTGCCAAAGCGAAAGGCCTGATATAAGCACCCCGCTGAAGAAGCTAGATGTGTCGCCCCCTCGGGCAGGTCAAAGCTGTCATTGTGCAGTTCGATCGCCGCAAACTGGCCAGGGATACCGGCGAACAGCGGATCCCCCTCGCCCTCCGCCGTAAGGGTGATCGGGCAGCATCCGCGTTCACCACGGGTCCCCGGAGCAACCCTGGCACCCAGAGCGGCCGCCAGCAACTGCCCGCCCAAACAAATCCCCAGGATCGGCACTCCTGCCACCGCCGCTTCTCGGAGGTGGTCTATCTCCGCCGCGAGGAAGGGGTGCCTGCCGGCGTCATGCACTCCCATCACCCCGCCGAGAACGATCAACGGGTGCCAGCTGTCAGCGGCCGGGAGAGGCTCACCGGCATAGGCGCGGACCAGGCCGTGGCTGACATCCACCTCGTCCAGCCAGGGGGCAAAACTGCATGCCGGAGCCACCGGGTCATTCTGAATGAACAGCACCATGCGTGAACATTTCAACTCTCCTCCTCTGCCCACCTGTCTATGGCCCCCGAGGTTTCAGCGCATGGGAGGAAAGGGCCGATGCCCATCCAGAACAAGCCCCCAGGGCATACGCGCCAACTTTGGGGGTGTTGCCGTGAGGACCAGTCCCGACTGGGCCCGGTTCGAGTCGTTCATTTCGGAGATCATGGCGCAGGAGCATGTCGCCGGTGCGGCCGTTGGGGTTTCGCTGCGCGGCCAGGTTATCTACGCCCGGGGCTTCGGCGAGGGCAGCATCGAAACCCGGCGCCCGGTTACGGAGGACACCGTATTCGGCATCGCCTCGGTTTCCAAGTCCTTTGCCGCGCTTGCGGTGATGCAGCTTGTAGACGACGGCCTGGTGGATCCGCTGGCGCCGGTCGTGGAGTATCTGCCAGAGTTTAGCCTGCCGCGGCTGGGAGACGTGCGGGCGGTCCGCGTGCATCACTGCCTGTCCCATACGACGGGCGTGCCGCCCCTCAAGCGGCGACAGGGCGAGTTTTCGGAGTTTGGCCGGCACATCGAGTACCTTTCCGGATATGACACCGAGATGCTCGGGCGCCCGGGAGAGTACCTCAGCTACTGCAACGACACGTTCATGCTGTCGGGGGCGATTTTGGAGAGGCTTACCGGCCGCCGCTTTCGGGATCAGGTGCGGGAGAGGATCCTTGAACCCCTGGGCATGTCCCGGACGACCTATGAGCTCGAACAGCTGGCAAGCTGGGATAACGTGACCGGGCTATACAACCTGGACAGCGCCAAGACGGAACTCCAGGCAAAGCAGTGGCCTGAGCTCGGCACGTACCACGTCGGCGGCGGCATTCGCTCAACGGTACTGGACCTTCTGCGCTACGGTGACATGTACTGCGCCCTTGGACATGCGCCAGGCGGCGGCAGGGTCGTCTCCGAGGCCGGAGTCCTCAGGATGCGCGCCCCGGTGATTCCCGTGACGTCGGGGAGTCACTACTGCTACGCGCTGCAGCTCACCCCGGGCTACCACGGGGTCACCCTGGTCGAGCACGGCGGCTCGCTGCCCGGGGTCGCCTCACGGTGGGGCTACATCCCGGAGGAAGGCGTGGCCGCGGTGGTATTGACCAACGTCGGCGGGGCGCCGTCTGACTTGATCTGGACTGGGCTCGTCAACACCTGGCTGGGACTTGCTCCGGAGTCCCCCCGAACCGAACCGGAAGCGACCTACCCGGCCTCGGATGACCAGCTCGCAAGGCTCACCGGCCTGTATGCGGCCGACGAGGGAGTGAGGCTCAGGGTGTGCAGGTCTGATGACGGCACGCTGAGGGTGGAGGGCGAGGGGCTCAACCGTCCCCTGCGGGTCACCGCGCCGGACCGGGCAGTCTACCAGATGCAGAGACAGGAGAAACCGCTGCGGTTCCACCTCCCGTCTGACGGGCGCGCCCCCGCCTGGGCGGTCTCCACCGGGCTGCGGATGGTTCGAAGGGCCGCGGAGTAGGCGGCGCAAGCCGGAGCAGGCCGCAAGGCCCGGAGGTGAAAGCGTACGCACCTGCGACGCCTGACTGAAGCCGACCGTCAGGCCGCCATGGAGCTGGTGGCTCGTGACCCCTTCAGGGGGTCGCTGGTCACCCACCCGGCTTCCGCCGGCCGCGGGTTCGCGACCAGAGCGGTCGGGCAGCTGACTCATGACCTGTTGGAGCTGGATCTCACACCTTTCCTCTACGTGTCGAAAGGCAACGTCCCCGCCGTGCGGCTGTACCGGCGACTCGGCTACGTGCACCACGCGACGGTCGTGAAGCTGAGGTATGGAAGCATCCGGTATTAGCCCTCGGAGCGGCGCAAGGTGGTATGTTGGTGCCAGGCGGTGCCGCCGTCGTACCTCCACAATTCACGAATGTGTCAAGCGAGTTGACTCGAGTGCAAACGGTGATCAGGACAAGGTACACTTGGGCCGCGCTGCTCCTTGCCGCTGCCCTCTGTCTTGGCGTTGCCGCGCACCTGCTGGCCGCGGTCACCCTTCCGGTGCCGCCTCCGCTCGTGGTCCCTCCGGACGAGCCGCCTGTCGTCGAGCCGCCAGTGGTGGTGCCGCCTCCGATCGACCTGGCGGTCGTGCGCCCCAACGAGCTCGGCATACTCCCGATCCTCATGTACCATGAGGTTGGGCCGGTTGAGTCCGAGTGGTGCAGGACCCCCGACAACTTCCGCGCCGATCTTGAGCGGCTGTACGGCCTGGGCTACCGGCTGGTGTCGCTCGATGACTTCATCGACAACAACATCGATGTCCCGCCCGGTCTGTCCCCTGTCATTCTGACCTTTGACGACGGGACCGCCGGGCAACTCCGCTACATCAAACAGCCCGACGGCTCGTATGCGATCGACCCGGACTGCGCGGTCGGGATCCTGCTGGATTTCCGCGAGCGCCACCCGGATTTCGGTCGGGCGGCCACATTCTTTGTCTACTATCCGATTCCGTTCCGGCAGGCCGGCCTAGTGGAGGCAAAGCTCAAGCACCTCGTCGCGCTTGGATTCGAGATTGGCAACCATACCTACAGCCATCCGTACCTCAGCGAGGCCGGCGCCGCCGAGATTGAGAAGGAGTTGGCGATGGCCGCAGGCAGGACCGCGGAACTCGTGCCCGGTTATCAGGTGCGGGCCTTTGCCACTCCGTTCGGGCAATTGCCGCCGTCCGGTCTGCGGCACCTGCTCATGGCCGGCGAACACGCGGGGGTCACGTACAAGCACGAACTTGTGCTACTGGCTGGCGGAAACCCCTGCCTGCCGCCGAACCACGTGAGCTTCGAAGCGCAAGCGGCTCCCCGGATCCGGGCCGACCAGCTACGGCTTGACCGGTGGCTGGACTATCTTCGTGACAAGCCCGAGTTGCGCTACATCAGCGACGGCGACCCGCAAACCATCACGTTCCCCGCGGTGATCCTCGACAGCCTCAACGCTGACAGCCTGGGGGACCGCAAGCTCAGCGTGTACTAGGCCTTCAGGCCTGGCTGGGTCCAACCACCCTCCCGCTACGGTCGGCAGCCGCACGCCTTGTATCTGCGCGGCCTGAAGTGTGTTCAATGTCTCTTGACATCATGCATGGTTCAAGTATGCTAGAACTAGCTACCGGTTTGACAGGAGGTGAACGGGGAGCCATGTTTCGAGTCGAGGTCGACTACGCGCCCGCCTACGAATTGGGCGTGAGCGTGGTGTCCCTGATGGTCCGCAAATTCCACCGTCTTTTGGATCTGGGGCCTGACTGGCCGGCGAAGGTACGGCGGCAGCTAAGCCCCGAACTGCGGGATGCCCTGAAGACGGCCCTCGAGGAGCAGTCTTCGCTGCCTCTTGACCTGCTGGTGCGTCAGTGCCCCGGCGACCGGAGCGCGGGCGGCTTCGTCCGCTGGCTGCGGGGGCTGTCGGCAGGCGACATTTACGAGCTGGTGGCCGGGTATATCCCTGACGGGTACAGCCTCCCCCGGGACCTCGCCGGTGCGAGGGACCGCTGGGGGCGGATCCTCGAGCTCTGGAATCAGGAGTATTTCGGGCGTCTTGACCCGGCGATAGACGCTACGCTGGCTGCGAGCGCGGAGCACTGGGCGGCCAAGGCCAAGGCCGAAAACGTCGATGCCCGGGCCCTGGTTGAGGAAGTGTCCGGCGGGTTGGTCCTTGAGCCCGACGCGGACCTCGGCACGGTCCTCCTGGTGCCGCAGTACCACGCGAGTCCCGTCAACATGTATGCGGTCTACCGAGGCCTGCTGATCAACTACTACCCGGCCGAGACGCCGCCCCTGTCGCCGGACCACCCGAAGCCCTCGTCGGTCCGGCTCATCCGTGCGCTGTCGGACGTGCAGCGGATGCGGACGCTCAGGTTTCTCGGTGAGGGTCCGCGCACCTTTACCGAGGTCGTCCGGTTCCTGGGTCAGCCCAAGAGCACGGTTCACTATCACATGGTCACTCTCCGCGCAGCGGGCCTGGTCCGGGTCCACACCCGGATGGCGGTGCAGTCCCGCGAGGACTCCGGGCGGCGGGTCGCCGGCGGCAGCGAGCGCTACAGCCTGCGGGCGGAGGCGCTCCGGGATGGGCTTGCCTCACTTCATGATTACCTGCTTCGAAAGGAAGGCGGAAACAATGGGTAACACCGTGCAGCAGGCCACGCGCCCTGGGAGCGGGGCCACCCCGCCGCAGGGGCTGCGGACGTTTCTGATCCTGTGGGCCAGCCAGTCGATATCGGTGATCGGGACGGCCCTCACGTTTTTCGCGACAACCGTGTATCTGACGCAGGAGATGTACCCTGACGCGGGCCAGCAGCCCCGGCTTGCGGCCGCCCTATCGATCGTCGCTCTGGCGTTTGCGCTTCCCACGCTGCTGTTCGTTCCGATTGCGGGAGCGGCGGCCGACCGCCACGACCGCAGGCGGATCATGCTCGTGACCAACATCCTGGCTGGCTGCCTCAGCATGGTGCTGGTAGGGCTGATTCTTGGGCGCGGGCTTGAGCTATGGGTTCTGGCGCTGATCCAGGCTGGGTTTGCCGTGTTGCAGGCCTTCCACGGGTCCGCGTTTGACGCGTCGGCGGCCATGATCGTGCCGGCGGAGCAGCTCCCGCGGGCCAACGGCATGATGCAGACGATGTGGTCGCTGTCCGGTGTGCTGTCTCCCGGGATAGCGGCGACATTGATAGCGCTGCCGGCGATGGCGCGGCGGGGGACGATTGCTGGCGCTGCCGGCGCCTTTCTGGCGCGGATGTCGAGCGGCACCGCCCTGGCCGTCACGATTGATGCGCTCACCTTCTTCATCGCGGCGGCGGTGCTAGCGTTCCTGACCATCCCGTCGCCGGTGCGGACCGACCTGCGTGATGCGCGGGGCAAGGTCCGGAAAAACCTGCTGGCCGACATCAAGGAGGGCGCGGTCTACATCGTGCGCCGCCGGCCGCTGCTGTGGCTGCTGGGGACGTTCGCGGTCATCAACTTCTGCGGCGGCCCGCTCGGCGTGGTCCAGCCGCTGGTGCTCAAGCTCAACCTGGCGGCGGATTGGGGCGCGCGCGGTTTCGGCTATGAGACGGCGCTTGCCCTGCTCGCCACCGTGCAGGGAGCGGGCGGCTTGATCGGCGGGCTGTTTATCAGCACCTGGGGCGGGCTCAAGGCAAGACGCGTATACGCCGTGCTGGGAGGAGCCGTCCTGATGGGACTTGCCGGAATGGCGTACGGTTTCTCCCGCTGGCTATACGTGTCCGCAGGTTGCCTGGCCTTCAGCAGCTTCATGCTGCCTGTTGTCAACGCCCATTCGCAGACCATTTGGCAGACCCAGACCCCGCGTGAGCTTCACGGGCGGGTGTTTTCCGTGCGCCGCGTCATCGCCCAGTTTACCTGGCCGATGAGTGCCGCGTTCGCGGGATGGGCCGCGGGGCGGTTTAACCCCGGCATGCTGATGGCAGCCCTGTACGTGGTCATGACGGTGTTCTGTGTGGCGCAGTTGCTCAACCCGGCGATGCGGAGGGTCGAGGACCGGGAGTACATCGAGCGCATGGCCCTCGGCGGCAAGGGGGCGGCTATGGCTGCGCAAGCAGCGGCAGAGCGCGCGGTCGGCGGGGATTCGTAGGCAACATGGCGGGCCTGGCTCCGGGCGGCGGAATGCGGCGCGTGGGAAACCGGTTTGAACGGTCCGGGTTGCCGTGCGTCGCGGTGTCTCTGCGCCGTGAAGGTGCTGGCAGCGGCGGCCCTGAAAGAATCCTCACCTAACCCAGCGAGGAGGTCGTATGGATGGACAGCACCGGGACGTGCTCCGACGCACATCTAGCCGCTCTCAAGAAAGCCGTGGCCGAGGAGATCGACGCGCTCGCTCCGCGACTCATCGGGATTTCCGATGATATTCACGCTCACCCCGAGATCAGGTTTGAGGAACGGTACGCCGCGAAGCTGCTGGCGGATACCCTGGAAGGCGGCGGGCTCGCGGTCGAGCGCGGCACCGCCGGAATGGAGACCGCCTTCAAGGGCGAAACCGGTACCGGCCAGGGCGGCCCGGCCGTGGCCATCCTGGGTGAATACGACGCCCTGCCCGTCCTGGGGCACGCCTGCGGGCATAACATCATGGGGACGGCCGCGGTGGGCGCGGGTCTGGCCCTGGCCAAGGTGATGTCGGGCGACGCAGCGCGGGCGGCCGGCCTGAACGGCCGCCTCCTGGTCCTGGGGACCCCGGCCGAGGAGGGCGGCGGCGGCAAGGTCATCATGCTGCGCGAGGGCGTGTTGGAGGGCGTGGACGCCGCCCTGATCGTTCATCCCGGCAACGCCAACCGGGCCCATGCGGAAAGCATCGCGTCCTTTAAGATGGACATCCGTTTCCATGGGCGCCCCGCACACGCAGCCGCCTCCCCGCACCAGGGAATCAACGCGCTCGACGCGCTCGTCCTGACCTACAGCGCGATCAGCGCCCTGCGCCAGCAGCTCAAGCCGGACGTTCGCATCCACGGGATCATTACCAAGGGCGGCGACGCGCCAAACATCATCCCTGAGCTGACAGAGGGCAGCTTCATCATCCGGTCTGCCGACAAAGCCTACAACCAGGAGGTTATCGCCAAGGTCAAGGACTGCGCCCGCGGGGCGGCCCTGCAGACCGGCGCCACGGTGGAGTTCGTCGAAACCGGCATTCCGTACGACCCCATGAAATCCAACACCGTGCTCGAGGATCTCCACCGGCACAACATGGGAGCGCTCGGCCTCAGCGAGCCGGCGGAGCCGCGCCGGGGGGCGGGCTCAACCGATATGGGCAACATCAGCCAGGCCCTGCCGGCCATCCACCCGAGCATCGCGATAGGGCCGGCGACGCTCGTCGGCCATACCAGAGAGATGTGCGACGCATCCCGATCCGAGGAGGGACACCGGGCGGTCATCAACGCCGCCAAATGCATGGCCATGACGGCGCTGGATCTCTTCCTGCGCCCCGAGCTGGTCGAGAAGGCCTGGGCGGAGTTTAGGGGATAGGGCGATAGGCGGGTTTGGGCAGGCTCGACGGCCTGCCCTCAGATTCCCGAAGGTGTGACGCAAACATTTGCTCGCCACAAAGCAGGAAGCTCCTAAAGCCTGGGCCCCATGAGGTTCCCAGACTCATACCGCCGAAGCCCCAGCGCAAACAGGAGCTGTCCGGCGGCGATCCACGCCGCCGCCGCCGCCAGGGCGATCACAAGAGGCGCCACATGCCCCTCGCGCATAACCGAGACCGGCATGCCGTTGATGAAGCCGGCCGGGATCAGCGTGAAGAGCAGGACGCGCGTGAAGCCGCCGAAGATGGCCCCTGGGTAGGTGGAGAAGTGGATCATCGCCATCTCGACCTGGCTGGACAGGCCGATTGAGTGGCCGAGGAAGAAGGCCAGGGCATTGAAGACGATGCCCACGCCGAGCAGCAGCCCGCCAGCCGCAATCGCCGCGAGTGAGAACAGGCCGGCCCGCGCAATCGTCGGCTGTCCCCACACCGCGAACACCGTGACGCCAAAGACCAGGTCGCCCCACCCGGCCGGCGAAGACCGGCTCATCAGCAGGTGCCACAGCGGGCTCTTGGGCAGGACCAGGTAGAAATCGAGCTGCCCGTCGGCGATCAGCGCGGCGAGCCGGCGCCAGGCCCCGAAGAGGACCTCCGCCAGACCGTAGCCCACGGCGATGATCGCCCACAGCATCAACACATCCTGGCGCTCCCATCCGCGGACGACGCGGAAGCGGCCGAAGAAGAGGATCCAGTACGAGAGCCACAGCCCGTTGCTGATGAGCATGCCGAAGACCTGCCCGAAGAACGCAGCCCTGTACTCCATGGCCATGGCCATGTTGGCGGCAAGGTAGGCCCGCAGCAGGGCCAGGTGGCTGCGGAGGCGGCCCGGCCGCCCCGTTTCCGGGTTATCCGCCATGCAGGTTGACCTTCTTGACCCCGGCCCGGAAGACGAGCGTGCACACGACAATGCCCACCGCCAGCCAACTCACCTGAGCCGCGATGACCTGCCCCGGAAAGGGCAGCCTCTCGCCCGCCAGCGTCCGGGCCGGGGCGTACACGATCAGGCTCATGGGCAGCCAGCCGGCAATCCGGCGCAGCAGCGGCGGGAAAACCTCCAGGGGGAGCATCATACCGCCGAGCAGCATGAGCAGCCGGTCCTGGAGGAAGCTGAACGGGCCGGTTTCCTCCACCCAGAAGGCGAGCAGCCCGACCGGCATGGTCAGGAAGAAATCGAGCGTCAGGGCCAGCAGCAAAACCGGAACGAAGGCGCCGAGTTCGCACAGGCCAAAGGGCGGCGGACCGACGAGCAGCGCCGCCATCCCCCCCGCGACGGTGAAATTGACCACGGCCCTGGCCGCGATGTCTCCCGCCGACTGGGCGAACTGAAACAGCACATAGTTGTACGGGCGCCCGAGCGTGTATGCCAGGCTGCCGGACTTGACCTCCGTGTCGATACGGCCCGCCAGGCGCGGGCGGCTGGCGATGATCGTCTCGGTGATCGCAAGGTACCAGATCATGTCGCGGAGGGTGAAGCCGTCTATGACGGTTTCGCCGGTGACGTCGTATGTCGTCCGCCACAAGACCATAAACACGAACATCACCACAACCAGGAAGCTCGCCCGGAAGAGGTAGTCCCCGCGATAAGTGAGTCCGGTGGCCAGGGCCACGCGGGCGACGGCCAGGTACTTGCCGGCCCGAAGGCGGGCGCGGCGCGTTACTCTGCGCATCGCGGCGCTCATTCGGGCACCCCGCGCTCGTAGATCTGGCCGATGACCTGCTCCAGGGGCGGGTCGGTGACGCTCAAGTCCACGACCCGGTTGCACCCGAGCAACTGAGCGACTACCCGCTCTGTGGCCTGGACCGCGGTGTCAACCTCGAGCTTGACGCCCACCTCGCTGCGCTTTAGAATCGTGACCCCGGCCAGCTCGGGAACCTCGGAAGGGCCCTCGATGCGCAGGTCCAGGATCTTGGTGTGCAGCAGGTCGTGGCGCAGGCGCGAGACCCGGTCGTCGTAGATGACCCGCCCGTGGTTTACGACGATGACCCGTTTGGCCAGCTCCTCGATGTCGCCGACATCGTGGGAGGTCAGGAAGACGGTGATGCTCTCCTCCCTGCTCATGCGGCGCAGGGTGTCGCGGATGGCCCGCTTGGCAAGTACGTCGAGACCGATGGACGGCTCGTCGAGGAACAGCACCCGGGGCCGGTGCAGGAGGGCGGCGGCGACCTCGCAGCGCATCCGCTCGCCGAGCGAAAGCTTGCGAACGGGGGTCTCAAGGTGCGGGGCGATGCCGAACGCGTCGACAAGCTCGGCGCGCCGTGCCCGATAGGCCTGGTTGTCCAGCTCGTAGATCCGCGCCAGCAGGTCGAAGCTATCGGCCGCGGGCAAATGGTACCAGAGCTGCGATTTCTGCCCAAAGACCGAACCAATCAGGAACGATAGCCGTTCGCGCTGGATCCACGGCACCAGGCCGAGGACCTCCGCCTGGCCGGACGTGGGGAACAGGATGCCCGTGAGCATCTTGATCGTCGTGGATTTGCCGGCGCCGTTCGGGCCGATGAAGGCCAGGATTTCGCCCCTGTCAACCTCAAACGAAACCCCGCGGACGGCCGATACCGCCCGATATTGCGGGCGCAGGAGCGCCGAAACGCTGCCACCCAACCCCGGTTTCTTGATGCGGGTTTGGAAGCTCTTTGAGAGGTCGCGCAGGATAATGTCGGGCACATACTCGCCTCCTCCCTGCGGGTCAGGCCGGGTTCACACCATAATACCGCAGTGGGAGGGTTGTGCAAGGGTTGGGCGTGGGGCGGGCAGGTTGATCTCTACAGCACAACAGCGCCGCAAATCCCGTCCGGTCAGATTGAGCGCCAATCAAGGCTGCAGTGCCAGCTTCGCCAGGTGTTCGTCGCCGGACATCCCGCCTGTGTCCACGAAGCCCATCAGCCGGTAGAAACCCTCCGGCCCGCCGGGCCCCTTATGGAAACTGACGGATAACTCCTTGGCCCCGGGCCTCGTCTTGACGTGCTCGACCACCAGCTCCAAAGCCTTGCGGCCGAAACCCCGCCCCTGGAAGCGCGCGTCGATCATGTAACGCCACAGGAAGTACTCGGCCTTGTCGGGATCGTCGTAGATCATGACGAAACCGACCGGCTCCTCGTCCGCGTAGATGCCGCGGAACCAGGCCTTTTCGCGGTGGAAAGAGGCCTCCGCGATGGAGACCGAGTTGGGCGCGACGACGTGCTTCTGATGCTCCGCCACCTGGAGGCGGCAGAGGCCCGCACTTCGCGTTCAGTGCAGGCGAGCCGGTGCTACCTACTCCACTTGCTGCCGATCGGATAGGCGTCCGCTGGCGCGTTGTCGTAGTGCAAAATGCTCAGGTTGGCGGGGCCGATGCCCGGCGCGTCGATCGGGAAGCTCGTGGCTCCGAACGTCTCCCAATAGGCCCTGTGGTGGACGCGGTCCTTGAGCGGGATGATGTCCAGCGTATTGACGTCAACGCCGATGGCGGTCAGCGCGGCGCTATCAAGCGCCCCGCGCATGTGGGCGGATACGCCGACGTGGCGGCTGTCGCCGAGGTTGAGCCGCGCCACGAAGCCCTCGCGGATCTTGGCGCCTTTCATCATAGGGCCGATCATCTCGTACTGCGGCTCGCCCATGTACTCGATCGTGCCCGTGATCAGCACCGGCGGGCCGGAGAACTCGCTGGCCCAGCCGCCGACGCTGAGGGTTACCTTGTCTCCGACCTTGTGGTGCTCCTGGAGCAGCTTGGCCGCCTGGGGATCGGCAATGCCGGGAATGGCCCAGTTCTTGGCCCCCTGGGCCAGCAACTCGGCCAGGACGTGCGTGCTGTCGCCGGTCCGGTCGGCCCCGTCGGCGATGACGATCGGCCCCTTGCCCTGTGCGACCAGACGCATGACCTCCGCGACCGCCTCTTTTGGCTTGGGGAGCGGACGGGTAAAGGCCTCGCGCAGACTCCAGGCCAGGTCAGACACATCGTTCACGACCTTTTCGGCCAGGGCCTGGTCGCCGTTGGTGACGGCGATGACCGACATGCCGATGTCCTCCACGTCGGCGTAGGCGTAGCCGGGGGCGACCGAGACGCAGTAGACCTTGCCGTTCTTTTCCCACTCGCGGCAGCGGTCGAAGACCGTCTTCATGGGAGGGTAGCCGGAAGCCTGATAGATGCTGGCGGAGACGATCCCCGGCTTGCGCAGGGCCTGAGCCGGCCAGAAGTGTCCGCGCACGGTCATGAGCATGCACCGGGCGGCGATTTCCCCGATTTCCTCGGAGTCGATGTGCGGGTAGGTCTTGAGGACGAACACCCCGTCCGAGGCATCCGTCAGCTCGTGGTCCTCGTTGGCGTGCAGGTCGAGGGTGACCATGATCGGGATGTTTCCGACCGCTGCGCGGCAACGGCGCACGAGCTCGGCCTCAGGCTTGGGGACGCCGGTCGCCGCCATCGCGCCGTGGAGGGACAGCAACACCCCATCGAGCTTGCCGGCGTTGCGGAGGCCATCGGCGATCTCATTGGCGTACTTCTCGTAGCAGTCGTTTGTGAGCCAGCTGGTGAACCCGCCCGGACCGCGGGCGGCGTAGGTCACCGGCACAATCTCGGCGCCCTCCGCCTCGAGCACCTTCATGTACCCGTTGATATAGGTGGGGATGCCGCGATTCTGGTCCAGGATGGCTTCCCCGCGCAGGGCCCACGGCTCGTAACGCTCGATCGTAGTGGGTTCGGGGCAGAATGTGCAGGTTTCGTCAGAAAAACCGGCAATGGCGATGCGCACGTGCGTCTCCCCTCTCCATAGTGGTGTCGCCCGACCGGGCGGCCGGGTAGGTCTATGTCCTAGTTTGCCTGCTGAGGGGAAAACCCTGCGAAACAGGGAAGCTGGAACCCTCGTTGCGAAGGATGCCGTCCAGCCGGGTGAAAAGGACCGACAGGCGCCTGGCCCAGGTGTGGTCCGTGCCGCAGCGGAGCTGTCCGGCCCTCGCAACGCGTTCGGCTTCCTCGGGGTGGCTGAGGTAGTACCGCAATTTCGCCACAAGGTCGTCGGCGCCGCTGTAGCCGACGACCTCGTGCCCGTATGCGAAGTACAGGCCCATCTCCTCAAAAAACTCGGTGCAGACCAATCGCCCTGTAGCCGTCGCTTCGAATAGGCCCACCTTGACATTGATGTGGCCGGCCCTGGTTCGGGGGAAGTTGACGAGGCACCGCGCGGACCAGGCGGCGCGGAACCAGTCATCGCCGTGGACAGGGCCGGAACTTGCCCACGGCCAGTTGTTGCCATACAGCCGCGTGGTAAACTCCTCGACCAGGCGCTCGGCAATAGGCAGGCGCTCCGGCCATGCGTGACCGATAACGGCCACGTCGGCGCGGTACCTTGCGTCCACCGGCCAGGGCACGAAGAACCGCGAATCGACGGCGAAGGGTAGCAGCACCGTATTGTGGATTCCCTCCGACCGGTACCAGCTCAGGGCGAGCGGCGAGTTGGTTGTGTGCATCGTGAAAGTCCCAGCGTACCGCGAGACGGTGGGGAACACGTCGGGGTCGCTGAGCGTGATGCCCACAACCGGGTACCGTGCCTTGACCTGCGCCATATCCTTGGGGCAAAACGTCAGGCCCCCCGCGCAGAAGATGATCACATCGGGCCCGAAGGCGGCAAGCTCAGCTTCGATGCGGCGTAGGCGGACCGCCACCGGGCCGTTGCCGCCGCGATGGCCCATCGGGTTGTCCAGCAGGTCGGGCCGGCCCGCGACGTTGATTTCCTGTGCCTTGCAGCCCAGTTCATAGAGGCCCATGAGGATGCTGCGGACAACGCCGGTGAGTTCGCGGGTGTAGCGGCAGATAAAGGTTACGCGCAAGGGGGGCCACATACTAAGCTTGAACGCGCCGGTGTGGGAATGCTCGTGGGTTCTCGCTGCTCGCCGGGGGGGCTGCGTTTCCAGGGACGGCACCTCCAGAGGCTTCTACGTCATCTTAGCGGCGGCTGACCGTGACGAACCCGCACACGGGGCCGGGCGAGGCACCGGGCCTCGGGCTCGCCCCCTTCAGTGCAGGACTACTATGCCGGTAGACCCGGACCGCAGGTTGCCGCGGGCCAGGGGACCGGCAAAGCAGCAGGGGGTGGGCGCAAGTAAAGATCGTTTCCGTGGGAACGTCCCCGCTGATGACCCAGGGGCTGCTTGCCGGTTTCCGGCAGGTGGGGATGGCGACCGGAAGCTTCCCGCACCGGAGCTGGTTCAAGCTAAGCGCCGACAAGGGGCTGGCCGCGCTGGCACAGGACTTGGGCGACACCCGCCCCGATGTCGTCGTCTTCGGCGGGTACGCCCCTGCCTACTTTGAGGCTCTCGGCGGCATGTGCCACGATGCCGGAGCGGCTTTCGTCTATTGGGCCATTGAGGACCCGGTTGGTTTTGAGCGCACGCTCTTTCTGGCCCGGTGTGCCAATCACGTGTTCACCACCACGGCCGAGTGCATCGAGCGGTACTCGGAGCATGGGATTCGCGCCGCCCTCCTTTTGTTCGCGGCTAACCCCGATTACCACCGCCCCGGGACATACCGTCCGCAGCTCGATCTGGACCTCGCCCTCGCGGCATCCTTCTACGGGTGGAAGGCCCGCATGAAGGGCTACGAGATCATCCTGGACGCCGCCAGGGACTCGGGACGTTCGTTCAGGGTATGGGGTGCCGGGTGGGACTCTGCTCAGGGCAGAGAGAGGCTGGGCGATCCCAGCCTACATCGAGGATACCTTCCCAACCACATGCTTCCTCAGCTGTGCGCCAGCGCCCTAATCGTGCTCGGGGTGCAAAGTGTGGACTCGTCGTCGACCCAGACCAACATGCGTCCATATGAAATCCTGGGGTGCAGGGGCTTTCATCTCACCCAGTGGACTCCCGCCATCTCGGGGATCTTCGTGGATGGCCAACACCTGGTGACGGCCACATCAAGGGAAGAAGCTCTGGACAAGATCAACCACTACGCCGCCCGCGAGTCGGAACGGAGCCGGATCGCGGAGTGCGGCCAGGCACATGTGTACCGCGAGCACACGTACCTGCACCGGGTCCGCGATGTGGTCATGCCGGCGTTGAGGTCGGGCTAGATCCCGTCTCGCCGGGGAGGGCGAGCGGGCGGCCCAGCGCGCCGAGTAGGCGGATCGCGCATTCGGCATGGGTCGCGCCGCGGCAGGCCTCACGCAGGGCCAGAGCCACCTGGCGGCGCAACCGGTAGCGCCGGCGCGCCCTTTCCACCCAGGCGTCGGCAGTAGCCACGGCAGCCGCTCTATCAGGGTAAAAGTGCAGGTGAGCAGGTGCGGCGCCGATGATTCCCTGGACGGCCAGGAAGCTGGCGGCGACGAAGGCCGGGTGGGTGTGGGGCAGATCGCAGAACCAAAACAGCGGGGCCCCGTGGCGGAGCAGTTCGAGCTGGTAGCGCTGCAGGAGAGCTTGCTGTCGGCAGACGGCGGCCGGTTGGATCCCCGTGAGGGCCGACATACCCGCCAGCGTTCCAGCCGCCTCGCCGATACTCCACTCAATCGGGTGATAGCGGCATGCCCCGTTGGTTATGTGTGTCGTGCCGATATTCTTGGCACCGGCGATCAGGTTGGAGATCTCGCCGCTCAGCAGCGCGCCGAGCGGAATCTGAAACGGAACCAGCATCCCACCCGATCCCGACCGGAGCCTGGTATGGCAGCACCGGTGAATATCGATTCGGTAGTAGAAACCGAGGGCGCAGGCGTCCGGCAACAGACGCGCGCGGGCACCGGGGTTGTACGCCGCTGTGACGTCCTGCTCGCGGACGGTATGCAGGGCCATCAGCCGGCGCGACTCGCGGATGTAGGGGTACTTGGCGAGTCCGTCAGGGGTGCCCATTATGTCTGGGCGGAGCTTGAGCTCGGGGTAACCTGTGCCGCCGTCATCCCGCGGGGCCTCGGTTTGCAGCCAGAACAGGAAGCTCAGCGCCAGCTGCCTGGCCCGGTCGAGGTGTACTGGCACGGTTTCTTCCGGCTGGTCAATAAGGGTTTCCTCGTGGTACTCGGTGCTGACCCAGTTGACCAAGCTTACGTCCTCTTGCACTCGCGGATCTGTGAAGTTGCGCGCATCCAGGATCCTGCGGTACTCCCAAAAGGAGCGGCCGAAAACCGCCGGCTCAAACATTCTGAAGCCGTTGAACGTGAACCCGTGTGTGGCAAGCAGCTCGTCGTACTGGGGCGGTCTCGATATGACGTGCGATTCGCCCGGGCGCATCTCCACGGCAAAGGTGAACGTTATCGCCTGCGTTGCGGCGCGGAGCTCTTGCACCGGTGCGCTGGGCTCGCCGGTTTCGGCGTGGGATTCCACGCCGGTCCGATAGGGCGCGCCCGCGAGCGGGAGGATGTCTCCAAGCTCAGTGGCATCAACCACGCATTCCGGGGCCAGGTCGCGGCAGCGCCCGGTGCGGCGGTCAAGCACTGACACCTGGGTGATGCGGCCCAGCTTGCATTCCACGCCCACTACCCTTGAGTCAAACGCCACTTCGAGCAGCCCGCTCTCGCGGGGGGGGCGCACCATCTCCGCCAGAACAGACGCTCCAACGGCCGGCTCGAAGGCAAAGCGCCGCCCGGGGTCCGCCGATCCAGGGTTTAAGTACCGTGCCGAGCACCCGGCGTCTGATAGATCGTAACCGGTCCGGTAATGGAGCCGGATACGCTCCCTAAAGTCCGTGTAGCGGGCCGTTGCGCCATAGGCCTCGATAAACCTGTGTTCGTCGAGTGCCGAGACGCCCTGGGAGGTGGCCTGTCCTCCCAGCCAGTCGGTTTCCTCGACAAGGACTGCATGGGCCCCCATGGCCGTCGCGCTGAGCGCGGCAGCAACGCCCCCCAGCCCTCCGCCCGCGACCATCACCTGGCACCTCTGTTGTGTACCCACCCGCACCTCACTGTCCGCGCCCTCAACGTCTTATCCGTGCCAGGCGCGGCACATTCAGAATAGGCGTCCCAGGTGGTGTCCGGAACGCCGTAGGGCAGGTCTCCTAAGCCGTCCTGGACGGGAGGGGCCCGGACGCGGGCGCCGAAGTCGCACGGCGAAGGGAGTTGGTTGGGGTGGCTATTCCTAACAAGCCTGTGTTGGATAAGGCCTTCAGGATGATCGAGTCGAGGCGCGGGGCCCTGCTGGCCGAGCTGCAGGCCCTTTGCCGTCAGCCCAGCATCGCGGCCCAGAACGTGGGTATGGCCGAGACGGCTGAGATGGTCCGGCGGATGATGGAGGATGCCGGGCTCAAGGCCGAGATCGTGCCCACCGGCGGGCACCCGGTGGTCTACGGCGAGCTTGACGTGGGGGCGCCACGCACACTGTTGTTTTACAACCACTACGACGTGCAGCCGCCCGAGCCGCTGGACGAGTGGACGCACCCGCCCTTTGGCGCGGAAATCCACGATGGCGTGCTCTATGCCCGGGGCGTCTCCGACAACAAGGGCAATTTTGCGGCCCGTATCCAGGCTGTGCGCCTCTTGCGCGAGGCTGCCGGCGGCCTGCCGGTCAACGTGAAGTTCCTGGTTGAGGGCGAGGAGGAGATCGGCTCGGGGCACCTCGGCGAGTTCATCATCGCCAATCGGGACCGGCTTGGGGCCGACGGAGCCGTATGGGAATCGGGCTACAAAGACGCCCAGGGCCGGCCCGGCCTCTACTTTGGCGTCAAGGGCATCCTCTACGTGGAGTTGCGGGTCCGCGGCGCCAACCGCGATCTCCACTCGGCCGGCGCGGCGGTCATCGAGAACCCCGCCTGGCGGCTGGTGTGGCTCCTCAACACCCTGAAAGGACCCGACGAGCGCGTGTTGCTGGACGGCTTCTACGACGATGTGCTCCCCCCCAGCGAGGAGGATCTGGTTTGGGCACGGGGCTCCACCCCTGAGGAGGAGGCCGCCAGACTTGCCGGCCTTGGCATCAAGCAGTATCTGCTCGGTTTGACCGGCCTTGATCTCGCGGTCAAATCCCTCTTTCAGCCCACCTGCACGATCTGTGGGCTGACCGCAGGCTACCAGGGAGAGGGGTCCAAGACCGTGCTGCCCAAGGTGGCGAGCGCCAAGTTGGACTTCCGCCTGGTGCCGAAACAGGACCCGCAACGAGTGCTGGCAAGCCTCAGGGATCACTTGCGCCGGCAGGGCTGCGGCGACTTTGAGGTCATCGTGCACGGCGCCGAGCCCGCCGGCCGGACCTCGCTCAACGCTCCGATCGCGAAAGTGCTCATCGAGACCGCGCGCGAAGCCTACGGGGTTGAGCCCTCCGTATCGCCGACGCAGGCCGGGAGCGGGCCGATGCATTGGCTCGTCGACGAGCTCGGCATCCCCACCGGCTCGATCGGCGTGGGATGGCACCGGGCCAATAACCATGCGCCGGATGAGAGCATCAGGGTGGATGACTACTTCGAGAACATGCGTCACGTGGCATTATTGCTGGTCAGGTTCGCGGAAGTTTAACTAGCAGGGTTTTTGGCGATCCAGCGGGTTTCGGCTGCGCGGATTTGTGAGTAGAATGCCAGTGTGCTGACGGAGACGAAGGACGTACTGATCCACGGTTTCTACGGTGCGGGCAACGTGGGTGACGACGCCATCCTGGAGTCCATGGTCGACCAGATCGCGGAGTTGCCGGAGGTCAACTCGATCACGGTCTCGGTCTATGGGAACAGGCCTGCCTACCACGGCCTGCACCCGGTGGAGCTGGTGCCGGGAAGGGATTTGGACCGCCTCTGCAAGGCCATTGAGGCCAGCCATGTGCTTATCGTCGGTGGGGGCGGATTGCTTCAGGACTATCACGGGTTCCGGCTGTCGGATCTGCTGGACAAACCGCTTGCCAGCGCCGCGAAGAGCAGCGCCCTCGGGTACTACGGGCTCCCGCTCGTGATCGCGCGTGTTTTGGGGCGGCCGGCGATGCTTTACGCGGTGGGCGTGGGCCCCTTTGCATCCAACGAGGCCGCTCACACCGCGGGATGGTTGGCCCAGTCGGTCAATGCAGCGACCGTGCGTGACCGGGGCTCAGCCGAGTTGCTGCAAGGTCTGGGCGTTACCAACGTCTCGGTAACGGCGGACCCCGCGGTCAGCCTTGGCGCGTGTTGCGGTGCTGACGGGGAGGGGGATCGGGCTCCGGACGAACGGCGCCTGGCAGGAGCCGGGGAGGGCCGCACCCTGGTAGGAGTCAACTTGCGGACGTGGCCCTTTAGCAAGAGCATCGGCCATGACACGCTGGAGTTGGCGCGGGGTGTCGCGCGGTGGCTTGCGGACGAGAAGGGCGCCGGAGTCCTGATTTTGCCGTTTAACTCGGGTCGCAACGAGCTCAGACTCGCCCGGGAGCTTCAGGGTTCGCTCCCGCGCGGCGCGTCGGAGATCCTGTCCGAGGCAAACACGCCCGCCGCGATGCTTGCCACATGTCGCAGGCTCGATCTAGTCATCGGAATGCGCCTGCACGCCTCCGTCCTTTCCATGGCCGCCGGGACTCCCGCCATCGGATTGGCTTACGACCCGAAGGTACGCCGGTTTTTCGAGGAGGCCGGTGTCCCCGAGCTCTGCCTTGACGCCGGAGGGACCACCCTGGAAGCGTTGCAGGTCCGGGTCGGGGAAGTCCTGGGCGATCTGCCGAAATGGCGCTCTCGGGTCCGCGCGGGCATTGACGTCTTGCGCGAAAGGGAGCAACACAACCTGCGGGTGTTGTCGCGGCTACTTGCGGCAGGGCCTGCGCCGACGGAGTGAGCCGGACTCAATGGGGGAGAAGCGGCCGCTGCGAGTGACATTCATCGCCGGCTACCGGCCGGCGGAAACGACCGGGATCGTGCGGAGCATGCTCCTGGGACTGCACGAGATGTCCTGTGCCGTTCAGGAGATCAACCTGTGGGGAACGCGGAAATACACATATAACCCGGACAGGCGAACAGGAGGGTTTGGGCCGGTATATGTGAGGTTGGAACGGATCAAGCGGCGGGTCCGCGGCTTTGAACCGGACGCCGTGCTGCTTTGCGGCGGCGGCCTGACGTTTACGCACGAGGACATGGCCCATGTGCGAAAACGCTGCCCCGTCGTCGGCGTGACCCTGAGCGACCCGGACGTTTTCCCCACCGTCTCGGAGTACGCCGGCCTGTTCACACACCATACGACGAACTCGACGCAGGCTCTGGAATGGTATTTGAGGCGGGGAACCGCCAACACCTCCCTCATGCCGTTCGGCGTCGACTCGAGGTTCTTTGTCCCGCAGGAAGCCGATGAAGGCTACCGGACCGATGTCGCAGTCGTGGGCCACGGGCGCCCCGACCGGCTGAAACTGGCGGGGCGATTACGGCGGGAGTTTGGCGCGAGGGTTTACGGCCGCAACTGGCCGTGGGCGGATTCCCATCCGATACAGGGCAAGGACTGGTTCCGTGCCGTGCGCTCGGCGCGGTTTGTCGTGAACTTCCCTCGGACCGTCGCTGGCTATGCCAATGTCAAGGTCGGGGTGTTTGAGGCCGCTGCGACCGGCCGTTTGCTGTTCACTGAGCGCTTCGAGGAAATGGAGTCATACTTCCGGTACGACGAGGAAATCGTCGGCTACTCGGGGGCGGACGATCTCGTCTCTAGACTCCGGCACTTCCTGGATCACCCCGCGGAGGCCGAGCTGGTTGCTAGAGCAGGCCAACTCCGCTGCGCGCGGGATCACATGTGGTCAAAGCGACTGGCCGATCTTTTCAGCCGGCTCAGGCTCATCCCTTAGGCGACACACGCCTGGCCGCCGCAAGCCGGAGCGATGGGGGCTCAAGATGCCAACGATTGTGTTTTCCCCCACGGTCAAATGGTCTTGGATGAAACAGCGGCCGCAGCATTTGGCGGAGGAGTTTGCGGTTCACGGCTGGCACGTCTACTACTGCGAGAACCGTCCGTCGTATGACGACCGCCTGACGGCCGTGGCCCCACGGGTGTGGGTAGTGCGAGATAAGAAACACCTCGTGCGCCGCATCCTCCCGGAGACTCCGCGGCCGCTGGTCCTGTGGCATAGCAGGGCGCGCGGCAGCCGCAAGCTCTCGAAGGCGCCGCTCGACCTCGAAGTCTACGACTGCCTCGATGAGTTCCCACGCTGCGCAAGCGATGAACGCCGGCTGGTCCGGCAGGTGGACCTGGTCTTCGCGTCCTCAGCCCGTCTGGCGGATCGCATGCGGCGGCTCCATTCGCGGGTGACCCTGGTTCGCAACGCCTGCGCCTACGAACCGTTTGACCATCTTGCCCCCGATACCACGGATTGGCTGCCGCCCGCGGATGTCTGCTACGTCGGTGCGATCGCCCCCTGGGTGGATGTAAGGCTGCTCGGCGAGTTGGCGGCCATGCGGCCGGACCTCAGGTTCCGCTGCGTTGGACCGGTCCTGCGCGGCCGACGTGGCATTCGCTTTCCAGGCAACGTCGAGATGACCGGCCACGTGCCCCATGCCGAGATTCCCGGGCTGCTCGCCCGGACGTCGGTTGGCATTGTGCCCTTCAGACTCTGCCCGACGGCGCTTTCGGCCGATCCGGTTAAGGTCTATGAATACCTGGCCGCAGGTGTCCCCATCGTTTCGACGCCCATTCCGGAGGCGGCCAGATGGGGCGATCTGGTCAAGCTGGCCAGCGACGCACGAGGCTTCTCGGAGGCGATCGACCAGGTCCGAGGCTGCGATTCGCCGGCCCTGAGGGAAACGCGCCGCCTGGCGGCCCGGAGCAACACCTGGCTTCATCGATTCCGCCGCATAGACGCTGTCATCCTCCGGTTATTCCGGAGCTGAAACATACCCCGGGCCGGAAAAGGTATCCCTCGCCTTCACAACGTAGTTTCAGCGGGTGGAGGTGACCTGTCCTGTCCTGGAAGCTCAGCGAGATGCTCGGCCGCGAAAAGCCGGTGATCGCCATGGCGCATTTCCCGCCGTTGCCGGGTTCGCCACTGTACGACCGCGACGGCGGATTGGCGAAAATTCGGCGCCATGTGGCGGACGATCTGGCGGTCCTTGTCGACTGCGGTGTCGATGCCGTCCTCTTCTGCAACGAGGGCGATCGACCTTATACAACACGTGCGGACCCGGCCACGCTTGCGGTGATGGCGAGTGTCGTCGGGCGCCTGACGGCCGATCTGCGTTTGCCGTTTGGCGTCGATATCCTGTGGGACCCCAAGTCGGCCCTGGCCCTGGCCGTCGCCACGGGCGCCGGTTTCGTGCGCGAGGTCTTCACGGGCGTGTACCCCTCGGACATGGGTCTGTGGGATACATCGTGCGGCGAGTCCCTCCGCTACCGGCGGCAGATCGACGCCGCGGGCGTGCGGCTCTTCTTTAATATCAACGCCGAATTCGCGGGTTCCTTTGACCGGCGCCCCCTCCCGGACGTGGCGAGGAGCGTGGTGTTCTCGTCGCTGGCCGATGCGGTCTGCGTGTCGGGTCCGATGACGGGCGAGCCGGCCGCGCTCACCGAGCTGACGGCGGTCAAGAAGGCGCTGCCGGACGTGCCGGTGATCGCCAACACCGGCATCAGGGAGGAAACCGTGGCGGCGGTCCTGGAGATTGCCGACGCCGTCATCGTGGGCACCGCTCTCAAGGTCGACGGGCGGACATTCAACCCCGTCGACGCTGCACGGGTCAGGCGCTTCATGCGGGCGGCCAGGGGCCGCACCCGGTAGGCGGGGTGACGTGGGGAGGACGTGGGACGATGGCCGAGCTACGCCTGGCGGTCAATACGTGCTTCGCGGTCAAGAACTGGCCCATGCCAGCGGACTGGCTCGGTATCGTGCGCGGCTGGGGCGTGGAGCGGGTCCAGTTTTCGGTGGACCTGCTTGATCCATTCATGCCGGGAGCGTCCAGGGCCGCAGAGGAAATCCGCGAGCAGGCCGTGGATCATGGGATCAGCATCGACAGCACCTTCACCGGCGCCTGCGCGTATCACTCTAACTTGCTGTCCCACCCCGATGCCCGCTACCGGGCCCATGCCCTGAATTGGTACCGGGGCGTGGTCAAACTCAGCGCCGCAATGGGCGCCGGAGCGACCGGCGGCCACATGGGCGCGCTGAGCGCGGCCGAAGCGGCCGCGCCCGCCCTACGGTCGGAGAGGCTCACCGGGCTTGCCCAGGCTATCGGGATCCTGGGCGCCGACGCGGGGCGCCGCGGGCTCAAGATGCTGCTGTGGGAGCTGATGCCCAGCGCCTGTGAACCGCCGCACACCCCGGCCGAGGCCTCTGAACTGCTGGCCAGGGCAAACGAGCTGTCCCCGGTGCCTGTGCGGCTTTGTTTTGACCTTGGGCACGCGTGTGCCCCCGACGTCCTGTCAGGTTCCGGTCCGGACCCGGAGACGGTCTATCGCTGGCTCGCGGAGTTGCTTCCGGTCACCCCTATGGTGCACCTGCAACAGACCGACGGCTTGGGGGACCGGCATTGGCCTTTCGCCGGCGACTACCAGCGGCAAGGCATCATTGAGCCGGCCCGGGTGCGGGAGGTGCTTTCAGCCTCGCCGCTGCCGGGCGTTGACCTGGTCCTGGAGATACTCCACCCGCCGGAGGCCGGACAAGGGCAGATCCTGGACGACTGGGCGCGCAGCATCGAACGCTGGCGGTAGATACAGGAGCAGATGGCCCAGGGGAGGGTTGCGTTTGGCCGGAGCCAGCCACGTCATCGGCGTTGACATCGGCACGACAGCGGTCAAGAGCGTGCTGTGCGAGGCCGGCGGCCGCGTCATTGCCGAGGCTTCAAGGCCGGGGGAGCTCATCTCCGCGCGGCCCGGATGGGCCGAGCAGGACCCCGAGCAGTGGTGGCTGGCCACCGTGGACACAATCAGGGAGCTCATGGATTCGGGACGGGTAGCGGCCCAGGATATTGCGGCGATCGGTGTCTCGGGCATGGTGCCGGCGCTGGTGGTGCTGGACAGCGCCGGGCGGCCGCTGCGGCCTTCCATACAGCAAAACGACGCGCGCACCGCGGCCCAGATCCGGTGGTTCAAGGACGTGGTCCGCGAAGACGAGTTTTTCCGGGTCACCGGTGGTTCTGTTAACCAGCAAAGCATCCCGCCCAAGCTCCGCTGGCTTGCCGATAGTGAACCGCGCGTTTATGCAGCCGCCAGATGGTTCGTGGGGTCGTACGACTACGTCAACTACCGCCTGACGGGCAACCTTTCGCTGGAGCGCAACTGGGCGCTGGAGTCCGGTTTCCTCGATCTGACCACGGGCGGCTGGCACCAACCGTATATGGATGCCGTCGGTGTGACGCCGGACCAGTTTCCGCCGGTGCGCGAGCCCACGGCGATCGTGGGCGAGGTGACGCCGGCCGTCGCAGCACTGACGGGTCTGAAATGCGGGACGCCGGTCGTGGCCGGCTGCGCCGATCATGTGGCGTCGGCGTTCGCGGCGGGGCTGACAGGCGCGGGCGACCTTAACATCAAGTTCGGCGGGGCGGGGGATGTGCTATTCTGCCTGAACCGGCCGGACACCGACCCACGGCTGTTCATTGACTATCATCTCATTCCGGGTAAGTTCCTCCTGAACGGATGCATGGCCGCGAGCGGCTCCGCGGTGCGGTGGTTCGCCCGGGGCTTCGCGGCCGGATCGCTGGAGCAGGGGCGTGCGACGGGGCAGGCCGGAGCCAACATCTATGAGCAGTTGGACGCGGCTGCGGCGGATCTGGCCCCCGGCCCTGACAGCCTTGTTGTTTTGCCGTACTTCATCGGCGAAAAGACCCCCATTCACGACCCGCTGGCGCGCGGGGTGTTCTTCGGCCTTTCGCTGCATCACACGCCGGCCCACGTGCACCGGGCGATCATGGAGGCGGTGGCCTTTGGGTTCAGGCACCACCTCGACGTCCTGGCGGAGCGCGGGCACCTGCCCGTCAAGGTGGTGGCCACGGACGGCGGGGCACGGAGCAAGCTCTGGCGGCAGATCAGCGCTGATGTGCTCGGGGTGCCGGTGCTCTACCGGGCGCGGCATCCGGGCTCGGCGCTGGGAGCGGCCTTTGTTGCCGGGATGGCTGTGGGGGTTTTCGAGGAATGGGCCGAGATCGAGCGATTCAGCGAAGTAACGGACGTCACGCAACCCGATGCGGCCCGGTCCGCCGCATACAGCGAGCTATACGGGATCTACCGGGAGATCTACGTCGCACTCAAGCCCTCACTTGAGCGGCTGGCCCGGGTGGGCGCGCCGCGATAGGGCCGGTCGCTCTCGCGCCGCCGGGAGCACGGGACACGCTGGCGCATGGGGGTCTTCTGGCCCGGTCTTTCTACCAGGCCGTGTAGCCGCCGTCCACGAACAGGTTTTCCCCGGTCACGAAGGTCGAGGCCCTGCTGCTGAGGAAAATCACGGCACCCACGCATTCCTCCGGACACCCGAAGCGGCCGAGAGCGTGCCGGCGTTCGAGCAGATCCGCCAGCACAGGCTGCTCCTGGATCGCCGCCGTCATGTCCGTGACGATGAACCCGGGGCCGATCGAATTGACCAGTATGTTGTGCTTGGCCCATTCGCAGGCCAGCGCACGCGTGAGGTTGACCACCGCGCCCTTGGAGGCGTGGTAGACACTGGCCCCAAGTTCGCTTCCGACGATGCCGAAGATGCTCGCCACGTTGATGATCCGGCCGCCCTGGCCCTGCGCTATCATCTGCTTGGCGGCGGCCTGGCTCATGAAGAACAGGCCGCGCAGATTGACGGCCATGACATAGTCCCATTCCTCAGGCGTGACCGCCTCGGCGGGGGACGTAAACCCGATTCCGGCATTGTTGACCAGAATGTCCACGCGTCCAAACTCAGCCACGGTGCGGTCAATGGACCGGCTGCACTGGGACAGGTCGCCCACATCGGTCGCGATGAACAGGCCGCGCGCGCCAAAGGCCTGTACCTTCTCAACGGTCTGATTGCCCGTGTTCGCGTCCCGCGCCAGCACGGCGACATCGGCTCCGAAAGCGGCCAGCCCGGCACAGACCGCCGCCCCGATTCCCCTGCTCCCGCCCGTCACGACGGCAACCTTGCCCTTAAGGTCAAACAGGGCGCGGTTGATTTCGAACTGGGGCTGGGCGCAGAATTGGGCGCCTTTGTTGATGGTCACAGGTCTCACCCTTTCAACGAGCAGCCGCCTGCTCTGTCAAGCCACCGCCAGGGCAGGCAGCTCGCAGGCCATAGCCTTGCACGCTGACGCTGCCGGTATGTCCGAGGACAACAATGCGGCCTAAGGCCTTGCGCGCCTCAAGGCCGGCACGAGCCCACTTGTCAGGTGTCTAACCGGCCCTAGCCAATTCGTTCGGCGATCCTTGGCGATCGTGTTGTCGCTCGCGCTACGACGGGAGGGTTTGCGTTGAAACTGAGCCTCCGGCGACGCATGTTGGCCCTGTTGGGGAGGGGAGCGCTGATCCCGGCAGTATTGGCCGCCGGGCTCGCCAGGGAGGGATTGGCCCAGGCGCGCCGGTCGGTGCTCAAGCTAAGACCCTTGCCGCCGCTCGAAGCCGGGCTACGGAATGGACTGGAGCGCCTGGCGTCCGGGTTCGCGGTCCGCGGTCTCCAGGTACACACCGAATTGGCCGACCCCGCCCAGATGCCGGTCGACGCGGAGGAGGCCCTCTACCGCGTAGCTTAGGAGGCGCCGTCAAACGCGGCCCGTCACCTGAGGGCGGATTTGGGCTGTGGGTGATGCGCGAACGCATGGCGGGTGCCGGGGGATCGCTTGAGGTCAGTGCCAGGCCGGGTCAGGGCACCGTTATCACCGCGCGCGTGCCTGCCGGGCGAAAGGAGGATGAAAGGGGACCTCCTGGAGGCCAATGCGATCATAGCCGCGCTGGGCGGCACTGTGCCTACGGCTCTGGCCTGGCCATACGGCAAGGTGACAGCTGCGGCGACGGAGGCGTCGGCGGACCTCTTCCCGCTCATCTTCGGCGCCAGGGACGGGTTCGTCCGGCGCGCAGAAACGCTGGACATCCCGCGTCTCGGCCTTGACTACCGCAGTCCGGCGGCGGTGCGGCGCTGTTCCGGAGGTAGCCGTCCGGCAGGAAGCGGGCCCGAACCTCCCCCCTCCCATGCTGCCGTGATGTGCGTGCTTGCGCCGCCCCCGGCCTGCGCATCATCTTGGAGGGGGACGGATCGCCGTCCCGGTACGCCCGGTACGCCCGATACGCCCGGCACCCAGGCAGGTATGGAAGGGGGCTGCTGCCGAAGTCCTGTCGCAGTTGCCACCGCAAGAACGACGGCGCGGCAAGCGGCAGCCTCGGTCGTCCGCGCCGGGCGCCGGTCTGAGGGAGGTAACCCAGTGCGCGAGCGGCGGGAATACGCGGAGCCTTTCAAGATCAAGGCGGTCGAATCCATCCAGCTTATCCCCAGGGACATGCGGCTGCAGGCCATCAGCGATGCCGGGTACAACGTCTTCAACCTTCCCTCCGAGGCCGTGTACGTGGACCTGCTCACCGACTCGGGCACATCGGCCATGAGCGACCGGCAATGGTCCGTCCTGATGCACGGGGACGAGGCATATGCGGGCAGCACAAGCTACCGGCGGCTGCGCGAGGTGGTCGAGGAGGTCTTCGGGTATCCCTACGTGGCTCCGACCCACCAGGGACGCGCGGCCGAGCATATCCTGATGACCATGCTTGTCAAGCCTGGCGACCGCGTTCTCGGCAACATGCATTTCGACACGACGCAGGGCCACATACTCCTCAAAGACGCCGAGCCTGTGGACCTGGTCTTCCCGGAGGGGCTCGACCCGCAGGCCGAGTTGCCTTTCAAGGGCAACATCGACCTTGCAGCCCTTGAGCGCGAACTTGGGGAGCACGCCGCGGGGCGCCAGCGGGTGCCTTTTGTGCTGATAACCGTGACCTGCAACAACAACGGGGGCCAGCCCGTGTCAATGGCCAACATCCGCGACGCCAGCCGGCTGGCGCGGCAGTACGGAGTCCCTGTGTTCTTTGACGCGGCACGTTTTGCCGAAAACTGCTATTTCGTGCGCGAGCGCGAGCCCGGATACGCGGCAAAGAGCGTGGCGGAGATCGCCCGCGAGATGTTTTCGTACGGCGCCGGGTGTACGATGAGCGCCAAGAAGGACGGTCTGGTCAACATTGGCGGTTTCCTGGCCTTCCGGGATGAAGCGACATACCGGCAGGCCGTGCAGTGGCAAATCGTCTTTGAGGGCTTTGCGACCTACGGCGGCCTGGCCGGCCGCGATCTGGAGGCCATGGCGCAGGGGCTGCGGGAGGTCCTTTCGCCGGAGTATCTGGAGAACCGCATCGGACAGGTCAGCTACCTTGCTGAAAGGCTCGACGAACTGGGTGTTCCCCGCGTCCGCCCAGCGGGTGGACATGGCGTCTACGTCGACGCGCGGCCGATGCTGCCGCAGGTGGAGCCCGGCCGCTTCCCGGGCCAGGCCGTGGTCACCGCGCTGTACGAGGAGGGCGGGGTGCGGGCGGTGGAGCTTGGGAGTCTGGCCTTCGCCCGGCGGGACGCGAAAACCGGGGAGACGATATATCCCCCCAACGAGCTTGTCAGGCTGGCCATTCCGCGCCGCGTGTACACCGACCGGCATATGGACCATGTGGCGCGCACCATGGGCCTCGTGATGAAGCGCCGGCATGAGCTGCGCGGCTTGCGGCTGCTCTCGGAGGCGCCGGTGTTGCGGCATTTTACGGCCCGGCTCGAGCCTTTGCCGTGATTGTGCAGGCCTGGTGCAGGTAGGATGGCTTCTATGGCGTATTGTGTCAAACTACATTCACAACGCGGCCCCGGTTGTGGCGGGGTGATCGCGTCGAGGAGGGAGCAGGGCTGAGACTGCCCGAGCTCAGACTGCCGGACATCAAGCTGCCAGAATTCCATATGCCGGAGCTGAAACTGCCTGATATCAAACTCCCCGAATTCAAGATGCCCGAGATAAGGCTGCCGCAACTGAGGCTTGGAAATCTGCGGCCGCGCTGGCCGATCATCCAGGGAGGCATGGCCATCCGGATTTCGACCGGCCGCCTCGCCGGCGCGGTCGCGGAGGCCGGCGGCATCGGCGTGATAGCCGGCACCGGGATGTCCGAGGACGAGCTTGGCGCGGAGATCCGGATCGCGCGGGCGATCGCCCCGCGCGGAGTTATCGGGGTCAATGTCATGTTCGCCGTCCGCCGTTTTGCCGAGCTGGTGCAGAGGGCGATCGACGAGGGCATCGACGTGGTCATCTCCGGCGCCGGTTTCTCGCGGGACATGTTTGCCTGGGGCAGGGCCGCCAAAGTCCCCATCGTGCCCATAGTCTGCAGTGCCAAGCTGGCCCGCGTGTCGCAGGATCTTGGAGCCGCGGGCGTGGTTGTGGAGGGCAAGGAGGCCGGGGGGCACCTCGGCACCGACCGCTCGATGCAGGCTCTGGTCCCCGAGGTGCGCGAGGCTGTGGACATTCCGGTCATCGCCGCCGGCGGGATCGTGGAGGCCGCCGACGTCGTCCGGGCTTTCGAAATGGGCGCCGACGGGGTGCAGATGGGCATCCGTTTTGCCGCGTCAAAGGAGTCCAACGCCGCCGATTCGCTCAAGCAGGTCTACCTGCGGGCCACCGACGAGGACATCCTGCTGATCCAGAGCCCCGTCGGTCTGCCCGGCCGGGCGATACGCAACAAATTCACCGAGGATCTCGCCGCCGGCCGCGTAGAGCCTTCGAAAGAGTGCTCGGCCTGTCTAAAGAAATGCTCCCGCGCATTCTGCATCCGCGAGGCCCTGTGCCGCGCACAGCAGGGGGACGTCGAGACCGGCCTCATCTTCTCCGGTCAGTATGTCGGCAGGGTGCACGAGATCCTGCCCGCCAAGGAGATCATTGACCGCCTGGTCCGCCAGGTTCTCGAACTCCGGGCGGCCGCGCTGACCAAGCGGACCCCTATCCCCAGCACCGCCCCCGCCGGCGGCTCGACGTCGCGGTCATAGGCTCTGCCTGCACGTATAGCACCCATAGGCATAGACGGAAGCCGAGCACCAACGGCGAGGGGGAGATAACATGTCTTCGCAGTCTTGCCAGGACGTCCTCCGGCGTATCGACGCCGCGGCGGATCAGCTCCGCGACCAGCTCGTCAGTCTGAGCCTGCGCATCCATGCCAATCCGGAGATTGCCTTTCAGGAGCATGAGGCGGCCCGGTTGCTGGCCGCCGCCCTGGAAGAGGCGGGGTTCCAGGTTGAGCGTGGCTCCGCGGGCATGGACACCGCGTTTCTCGCCCAGTGGCGGGGCGGCGGCGGTGGCGACAGGCCGGCCGTGGCCTTTGTGGCCGAATACGACGCCCTCCCGGAAGTCGGGCATGCCTGCGGGCATAACATCATCGGCACTGCCGCGGCAGGGGCGGCCATGGCCCTCAAGCGCGCCTGCCCCGGCCTTGCGGGCACGCTTTTTGTTATGGGCACCCCGGCCGAGGAGGGCGGGGGCGGCAAGATCCTCATGGTCAACGCCGGTCTATTTGACGCGGTCGACGCGGCGCTCATGATCCATCCCACAACGGGGGAGTCGAGGATCGGCAGCACCAGCCTCGCCACCAGCGGCCTGGTGATCAACTTCCGCGGCAAGCCGGCGCACGCGGCCGGGGCGCCCCACAAGGGAATCAACGCTCTCGACGCCGTCGTCCAGACGTACGTCAACGTGAGCTTGCTGAGGCAGCACCTCGCGCCCGATGTGCGCTTGCACTGTCTCATCACCAAGGGCGGCTCCGTGATCAACATCGTGCCTGAGGAGGCCGAGATTCGCTACCTGCTGCGCGCCTCGGCGCGCGAGGGCGTGGATCTGGTGACGAGGCGCGTGCGTGAGTGCGCCGAGGGGGCGGGCCGCGCCACGATGGCCACGGTCAGCTTCGTCGAAACCTCCGGGTACGACGAACGCGTCCCGAACAAGGTGCTTGGCGATCTCTTTACCTTGCATCTGGAGCGCGTCGGCGTCGCGATGAACCCCGAGCCCGCCCCGTCAGGAGGCTCAACCGACTTCGGCAACGTCAGCAAACGCGTGCCGGCGTCCAACGCGTACGTCTCCATCGGTCCCAAGGAAGTCGCCAGCCACAGCCGCGAGTTTGCGGTCTGCGCGGCCTCGGAGGCTGGGCATCTCGCGCTCATGAACTCGGTCAAGGCCATGGCGGGCGCTGCTTATGATGTGCTGTGCGATGCCGCGCTGCGCGAGCGCGCCAAGCAGGAATTTGACCGGCGCGCGGCGGAGGCGAAAGCGGGGCAGTAGGCGCTGCGATAGGCGCGTCAGCATGCCGGCAAAAGGAGCGCTGGCGCGCGGCAAGAGTCGCGGCCGTTAGACGGGACCGCTGCCGGGCCGCTGTCTGGCAGCGGCCGACGCCTGGTGTTGCTTCCCAGGAAGCAGGATATTGCGCAGCCTGCCACCCACAGAGCAGATGGTCGGGCTGACCTGCTTTCCAGCGGACAGTAGAGGGCTTGTTGCTTGCTGGAGAGCAGGTGGAAGTGGGAACCTGCTTTGCAGCAAGCAGTTTTCATCCAGACCTGCTCCGTAGAAAGCAGGTGCGCTCGCGCCAGCCACCGCAACGTCGTCGCCACCGCAGCGTCGTCGCTAACACCGCAACCTCGTCGCGACTTGTGCGCGCCTTTTGGAAATCGTACAATGGACCGTGCGGAATAGCGCAGGTGTGTTGTGCGTGACAACCGGCACCGTGAAGCGGGCGTGGCTCAATGGTAGAGCGCAAGCCTTCCAAGCTTGACACGCGGGTTCGATTCCCGCCGCCCGCTCCATTTCTTTCTCCGCCGGACGGCTTTGATTCCCGCGTAGTAATCCGCCGCGACCCATCCCTGACCGGCGGCCCGGGCAGGTTTTGCCCCGCCCGGTCAGAAGTTAACCAGCCATGCGGAAGGCTAGTGACAAGGGAGGGATCTGCTTGAAACTGCTCATCGCCGTCGTCCAGCACGAGGACGCCGTCAAGGCTAAATCCGCGCTGGTGGAGTCAGGGTACCGGGTTACCGAACTGCACAGCACCGGCGGACTGCTCAGCAGGCACAACTCAACGCTTCTGTGTGGAGTTGAGGCCGATCAGGTGGATGCCGCCATCGAGGTGCTTTCCAACGTGTGCGTCGGCAGGACCATCAACTTGGAGCACGGCCACCCTCTGTTCGCTGTGCACGACAAGGTCCACCTCGGTGGAGCGGTCGTTTTCGTCGTGGACCTCGAGCGGTTCGTGCGGATCTGAAACATCCCTCATTTCGACGTATATTCCCGGCGCCGGTCTGCTCATTGAAGACGCCAATGAGCGTATACACGTACTAGACGCTAAGCGCCAGGTCGGTGCGCGCCGAGGCAGGAAATGGTCATCCCGGGTGAAAGTCCTGGCAACGGGTCCGTCGCATCGCAATCCAAGTTGGGTTGAGGAGGCAATGAACAATGGGATGGGTGATCCTTGGGGTCGTCATCCTGCTCGTGCTGTATGTGATCGGGTTATTCAACGGTCTTGTGGTGCTCAGGCAGCGGGTGCGCAATGCCTGGTCTCAGATTGAGGTCCAACTGCGGCGGCGATTCGACCTGATTCCCAACCTCGTCGAAACCGTCAAGGGCTACGCCACGCACGAACGCGAGGTCTTCGAGCGGGTCACACAGGCCCGCGCGCAGGTAGCCTCGGCCAAGGGGATCGACGAGCAGATCCAGGCGCAGAACTTCCTCGGCGGCGCGCTGCGCGGCCTCCTGGCGGTGGCCGAGAACTACCCGCAGCTGCAGGCCAGCGGCAATTTCCGCGAACTGCAGGCCGAGCTGTCCAACACGGAGAGCAAGATCGCTTTCTCGCGGCAGTTCTACAATGACACGGTCATGAAGTACATGACGCGCATCGAGCGTTTCCCGGCCAACGTGATCGCGGCGATGCTGGGCTTTGAGCCCATGCCGTACTTCCAGGTCGAGGATGAGGCCGCCCGGGGGCCGGTGCAGGTGAAGTTCTAAATGCCCGATTCGCGCGCATGTAGCCGGCGGCCTTCCGAAGCCGCACGGCGGCGGCGGCGGGGGCTGGCCTGGCTGACGCTGTTGGTCCTCGCTGCTGCGTTCGTGCTCGGTGCAATCACACCGCGGCCGGCTGAGGCCAAGTCTTATTATGTATCCGAGGTGCGCATCGAAGCCGTCGTGCAGCCGAATGGGTCCATGCTGGTTACCGAGCGGCGCACTTTCGTGTTTGACGGCAGTTACAGCTTCGTTATTCAGGACCTCGCCCTGCGGGGCACGCAGGGCATCACCGACATCGTGGTCTCCGAGGGCGGCCAGCCCTACGCGCGCGCATCCAGCGGCAACAAGGTGTACAGCTACCAGACCGTGGACAGCAGGATCGAGGTTACCTGGCGGTTTAGCGCAAACAACGAACGGCGGACGTTTGACATCTCCTACCGTGCAGCGGGGGTTGTGCTCGCGCACACGGATGTTGCCGAGCTGTACTGGAAGTTCATCGGCAACGAGTGGGAGGTCCGCCAGGAGAACATCCTGGTGACACTGAACCTGCCGCAGGGCGCGGAGGCGGGACAGATCCGGGCGTGGGGTCACGGCCCGCTCGCCGGCGAGGTCAAAATCGTCAGCCACAGTCGGGTGACCTGGGGTCTCGACCGGTTGCCGGCGGGCCAGTTTCTAGAGGGACGGGTGACATTCCCAACGCAGCTGGTGCCCGATGCGACGCGCCGCAGTACGGCTCCCGGGCTGCCCGGCATCCTCAAGGAAGAAGAAGCATGGGCACGGAGCGCAAACCGCTCGCGGTTGCTGACGGTCGGTGGGATCATCCTGGGCGCGCTGCTGCTTCTGGGTAGCATCGCCGCCGCCCTAATCCTTCAGGCTCGCCATGGCCGCGAGTACCGGCCGCAGTTCGAGGGCGACTACTACCGCGAGCTTCCAGGCCCGTATACCCCTGCGGAACTCGGCAGCCTGTGGCGGTTCGGCCCGGTGGGGGCGCCGGAGATCAGCGCCACGATCCTTGACTTGGCCCGGCGGGGATATCTGGCCATCGAGGTTATCACCGCGGACCGCAAGGTACTGGGCGGCCTGCTTGGGTCGCGGCAGGAAACCGACTACCACATCAAGTTGCTCAAGACCGAGTGGGGAAAGCTGGCCGAGCATGAGCGGACCGTGCTCGGTTTCCTGTTCCGGCTGATTGCGCCGGGGTCGGACGTGATGGACTTTGATTCCATCAAGGTTTGGGCAAAACGGCACCCCTCGGAAATGCAGGACTTCGTCAGGCGGTTCGAGAGCCTCGTACGGGGCACGGACACAGTTGACGGGTTCTTTGACCATAAGACCGAAGTTGTGCGCGTATGGGAGTTGTCGGCCGGGGTGCTCATCGTCCTGGGCGGCGTCGGCCTGATGGTGCTCGGCGCGCCGCTCGCGGGCATTGCGCCGATAATCGGCGGCGCCATCCTGATCCTGGCCGCGGCCGGTCTGCGGCGGCGCAGCCAGGAGGGAAGCACCCAGCTAGCCATGTGGCGCGGGTTCCGGCGATTTCTGCTGCATTTCTCGTCGCTGGATCGAGCTGAAGTGCCGAGCCTGATCATCTGGGAACACTATCTCGTCTTTGCGGTCGTGCTCGGTGTCGCCAAGGAGGTCCTAGAGCAGCTCAAGATCGTCTACCCGCAGGTTGGCGAGGCGCGGCCAGGTTTCTACCCGTGGGGCTGGATGCATGTCGCCGGCGCTCAAGCTGCCTGGTCACCGGCCTCGATGGTCTCCGGGCTGACCGAAGCCCTGCATAGCTCGGTTGCCACGGCCGTCAACTACCGGCCGAGCTCCGGCGGTGGCGGTGGCGGCGGGTTCTCGGGCGGTGGCGGTGGCGGCGGCGGCGGCGGCGGCGGCGGCAGGGCAGGGTAGCACAAGCCGGTCTGCCTTGACCGTGAGTGACATGCAGTGGAAACCATCGTGCCGGTGAATTGCGCATCAAGTTGGCATGGCAGCAGTCCGTACTTGACAGCTTGACACTGCGCCGGCGATGGCCGAAAATGAAGAACGCTCAAGCTTAAGTCATATTTGCGCCCATAGCTCAGCGGAACAGAGCGTCTGCCTTCTAAGCAGAGGGTCGTAGGTTCGAATCCTACTGGGCGCGCCAGAGATAGCAGGCCCTTCGGCAAAGACCGGAGGGCTTTCTGATTGGCCTGTCAATCTCCAGTCAATTTTCCATAGGCGAAATATCTATTCTAGAGAGAGGAAGCGTGTGTGGGTGATCAGGACTTGAGGAAGCGGGGAGGTACGGCGGTCCCGAGGGCCTTTTCCATCGCGTCGGCTGCGGCCCGCTTCGAGAGAGCCGTCTCTGGCCACCGAGAAAACACCCTCAGAAGAAAGCCCTGCTAAAGCGGGTGCCCCATGTGTGTGCTGGTGTCTGGAAGCGAAGCTTCCTACGGCCCTGGATTCGGCGAGCTCAAGCCAGTAATTGAAATACGGCCAGGTAGTGGCTGACGCTGCCGGCGATGACAAACAGATGCCAGACCTCATGAAAGCTAAACCGCCCCGGAAACAGGCGCGGCCACCGGGTGGCGTAAAACACGGCGCCGACGGTATAGCACAGCCCACCGCCAGCCAGCAACCACAGCGCGACCTGCGGCACCGAGCGCGCCAGAGGCACGAGCGCGGTCACAACCAGCCAGCCCATACCCATGTAAAACAGCACCGAGACCCAGGGCGGCGCGTGCATCCACACCGCCTTGAGGATGATCCCGGCAGCGGCCAGCCCCCAGACGGTGCCCAGCAAGGCCCAGCCCCAGGTGCCGCGCAGGGCTGTCAGGCAAAACGGGGTGTAGGTGCCGGCGATCAGCACGTAGATCATCATGTGGTCCAGACGCCGCAGAGCCTGCACCCCGCGGGGAGCCAAGGGCAGCAAGTGATACAGCGAGCTCGCGGTGTACAGCAGGACCAAGCTGGCGCCGAAGATGGCGAAGGAGGTAATGTGCCAGACGGTGCCCCGGCGCACGGCTGCCACCACCAGAACCACCAGTCCCACGGCCGACAGCACCGCGCCTACCAGATGGGTCAAACCGCTGACCGGCTCTCTGACCCGGCGCTGCAGACGCGTCCAGACACCATCAACGATGCTCACACGTCACCCCTCCAAGAACTTCCGGCAGCTATCCTACAGTCTATTACATGTCTCACCGCAGCCGCCACCCGGCCGCGAAGCCGAAGCAGGGCCGGACGGCTGAAGGAGTAGTGCTGGCTGCACCGTGAGCGAGGGTCGCGGTTATCCGTAGGTTGACCGCAAGTTACCCGCTCTGGCTTTGAGATATGAGGGAGAGTCCCCATCTGAGGGGTCCTTCTCTCCCGGTGAATACCGGACCAGGGGGACCGGCGAAGTCTGAGGCTTCACAGAGCGTGACCGCGGCGTCAGCACCGCTCGCGCGGCCGCGACATTCGGCAGGGGGGTATCGCCGGTTGGGAGATCGTCGAAGCGTCCCTACGGCGTCGTGAGCAGCCCTGAGCGGAGCCTGCCCCGTCTGTGGCGGGATCCCCCCCTGGCCCATGCCGAGGCCTCGAGCTTCTGTCTGTCCTGCGGCTGGGAGCCCGTGACTGCTCCAACCGATTGAATACTGCTTTCTCGTCTTAGCGGAATCAGATCCCTGCCAGAGACGCTCATCAAGGTCCGCAGAAAAGGAAAAGGCCCGTGTCAGCGGGCCATCCCTTGCTAGCTAGTTCTTGGCGCCTCTTAGTACCTGCTGTTCGAGCGGAAACCTCGGTTGCCATTCGATTGCTGCTCGCGCTCACGAGCCTCGCTCACTGCTAGTTGCCGCCCGTTCCAGTCGTTACCGTTGAGTGCATCGATGACCTTCTGCGCATCGGTGTCCTCAACCTCGACGAACCCGAAGCCTCGTGAACGACCCGTCTCCCTGTCTGTGATGACACGCGCCGATACCACATTCCCGTGCTGCGCCACTGCGCCGTTGAGCTGCTCGTCGGTGACGTCCCAGGCCAGGTTCCCAAAATGAAGCCTCTTGGTCATATTGACCCTCCTTTTGTTGGCCGCATCGCATGCCACTCGCGGAGTCATAACTCCTTGGTTTCATGCGCTAAGTCAACAGAACCAAGAGCTAGATACCTCAACATGAACTAACGACCACAATTTATCATAGCATATTTCTACCTGTTGCGAAAGATTGACCGGATGGTGGAGGCCTTCACACCTACCCGCGCGAGGGACGGAGCCACCTGCGGGCAACATTGCACAAGGCGAGACACAACCAGGCCATAGCCTCTCGGGTAGAAAACGTAGCAAACAGGGCCGAGAAGTCTAGAAAGCTCTACCCGGCGAGCTCGCGAGCGGACCACCATCTGGTCTCGGATCAGTTTCCGACTGGCGGGAGGTGGTCCAATTGGCCCTCTCCGGCTGATCGCGGCCTATGCCCTCGCGGATTGTTGCGGTTTCCTGTGGTTCGCGGCTGTCGACGATCGCGTAGTTCCCCATAGGTGCGATCGGATAATTCCCCCAGGGGTCGATCAAGAAATTCCCCCACCCCTGACGGGTGATGGGAATTCCATCAGCCTGTGGCGCTCACCTCCTGTGTAGACGCCGGTCCTGCGGACGTTACAGCGCCGGGGCGCTTGCGCGGCCTGTAGCTCGGACCGTCCATCAGCACGTGGTGCGAGGCGTTGAGCAGCCGGTCGAAGCGCGCCTTCGACAAGGACCAAGTCGCCGAAGAGGGAGTACCACTCCTGGGGTGGCCGGTTGGCCACCACGACGGTAGAGCGCCGCAGGTAGCGCTCGCAGATCAGCTGGTACAGGTTCTCGGACTGCAGCGGCGTCAGGGCCTGCAGACCAAAGTCGTCGAGGATAAGATCAGTTCAACTGTGAGGTATGTGCGCAGCCGCTGCTGGAAGGTTCCATCGGCGTGGCCGCCGCCGAGGTCGGCGAGCAGCCGCGGCGTCTTGACGTGACGCACGTGATATCCTCTTTCGCAGGCCAGGAAGCCGAGCGCCTACGCAATATGGGATTTGCCGACGCCGACCGGCCCGCAAGTGCTGACCGAACTCGCAGTCAGCCGCGGGGACGGCTCCTACACCCGTCTGCTTCGCTGGCTCTCCAAAGTGGACGTGCTGGTACTCGACGATTGGGGGCTGACTCCGCTGACGGCCACCGACGGCCGCGAGTTGTTGGAGGTGTTGAGGACCGCTGTCAGACCGGCTCCACTGTGGTGACGAGTCAACTGCCGGCGGACCAGTGGCATGCGGTGATCGGCGACCCGTCCGTGGCGGATGCCATCCTCGACCGTCTGGTGCACAACGCCCACCGGCTCGAGCTCAGGGGGGAGTCGATGCGTCGAGTGAAGAACAGACCGGCTGCACAGGAGGAGAACTAGACGTGCCCCGCCGCTGCCTCAGCAGCTGGTGTTCGCTTTCCAGCGGACTGAGTGTTCGGCTTCAACCGAAATGGGTGTTCGATTTCACCGAAATCCGCACCCTTATCCAAGAAGCGGCGTTGTGGTTCGGGAAGTCCCATTCTCGGGCCTGTTGGTCGCAGCATGTGCCACTCCTTTTGCGCGAGACCAGTCACACTCCTTCACCCTCGCCTGCAGGACGTGGCCGCTGGTGCGAGAATCAATTCATATCGTACCAGTGCTGACACCACTGTTCGATCTCCGTTTCCGTTCATTCTCGATGCATTTTTCCACTCCACAGCATCTTCATTTTTTGCCCCTGTACAGGCGTACATCTAAACGTACCCTCGTCGGCGGGAGCACGAGGCGCGACGGGGCTGGCAATCCGTGGTTTATGGCTGACGTCGGGATACGGGACGGGAAAGTCGCCGCGATCGGGGATTTGAGTCTAGCGCCCGCTCCGGCTCGGGTCGTCGACGGCGGCGGAAACCTGGTGGCCGCTCCCGGTTTTGTCGATATCCACGCTCACTCGGAGTTTAGCCTGCTCATCGACGGCCTGGCACAGAGCAAAGTCCGCCAGGGCGTCACGCTGGAGTTGACAAATCACTGTGGGGGGTGGGCTGCACCGCTCGCTGGCGTAGCCCTTGAGAGCGCCAGGCGTATGCTCAACCGCCATGCCCCGGACTTCGAGATTGACTGGTGGGACATGGCCGGGTATCTCACGCGTCTGGAGGCGCAGGGCGCCTCGGTCCGGCGGTCAGGGAGACGGTGTTCGGCCTGGAAAACCGGCCGCCGACCGAGGAGGAGCTTGGCCGGATGCTGGCCCTTATCGAGGAGAGCATGGATGCCGGCTGCTGGGGTATTTCGACGGGCATTTACTTCGCCCTTGGAAGCTATGCCTCTTTGGAGGCACTGGTAACCTGCTGCAAGGTCGTGGCCCGCTACGGGGGCATACACTCGAGTCATATCAGAGATGAATCAACATACACGGTCGGCCTCCTGGCCTCGGTCAAGGAGGTGATGGACATTGGACGGCTGTCCGGCGTACGCAGCGAGATCGCTCACATCAAGTGCCTCGGGTCCCGGGGTCTGGGGCAAGTCCGGCGAGGTGGTGGCCATGCTTGAAGCGGCGCGGGCACATGGGGTGGATATCACTGCCGACCAGTACCCATATACCTCTTCCGGCGGCAGCACCGGCAGCCTGATCCCGCGCTGGGCACAGGTTGGCGGCCGCCAGGCGATGGTCGCGCAGCTCCGCAACCCTGGTGTTGTCGCTGGAAGAGGCGATCCGCAAGATGACATCCCTGCCGGCGCAGCCTCTGGGGCTCAAGGACCGCGGGCTGCTCCGGGAGGGTTTCTGGGCGGATGTGACCGTCTTTGACCCGCTGACCGTTCGGGATAACGCCACATTCGAGGAGCCGCGGCAGTATCCATCAGGAATCGAGTACGTCGTTGTGAACGGTGAGCTGGTCATCGACCGGGGCCGGCACACGGGCAGAAAGCCGGGCAAGGTCCTGCGCCGACGACAGTAGCTAGCAAGCCCAGGGCGGCAACGCCGACGATTCGGAGCGCCAGGCGGCCGCTATCCTGAGGCACAACTCAACAACAGGGGGGAGCGTATTGTCCTTCGAGGCTGAGAAGAAGAACCTGGAGATCGCCCTCACCGGCGACAGCCTGATCACCCGTCACCTGTCCACCTACCGCGAACCCGACTTTCTAGCCCTGCGTGACTTTCTGCACCAGGCCGACGTCAGATTCACCAACCTCGAGGTTGTCCTCGGTGAGGCCCCTGACTATCCGTCGGAGTACTGCGGCGGCAACTGGCTCGGGGTCCCGCCGTACATCGCCGATGAGCTGAGCTGGCTGGGTTTCAACCTGTTTTCTACCGCCAACAACCATGGCGGCGATTTCGGGACGGGCGGTGTCCTTTCCACGCTCCGGGAACTTGCGGCGCGCCGCCTCACTCACGCCGGAGCGGGAGAAAACCTGACCAAAGCCCGTCAGCCCGCATACATGGACCTCTCCCCCGGCAGAGTTGCCCTGATCGGCGTTACGTCGAGCATCCCTCACGGACACGCTGCGGGCGAGCAGCGCCAGGACATGATCGGCCGCCCCGGGGTCAACCCGTTGCGGCACGAGATCACCTACCATGTCCGTCAGGACACAATGGATGGGCTGAAGCGCGTGGCCGAGGAGTCCGGCATCGCCGAGGCGGCGGCCCAGCGGGCCAAGTATCGCAAGGAGAAACCGTTGTCGGAGGACGAGTACAAGTTCCTCGAGGCCAAGTTCAAGGTCTCGGATACCCCGGGCATCCACAGCGCGCCCAGCCCCAAGGACCTGGAGGATATCCTCAAGTGGGTCCGGGATGCGAGGCGGCAGGCTGAGTTCTGTTTCGTCAGCCTTCACGCTCACGATTCCCAGGTCGTCAACACCAAACCAGCCGAGTTTGTAGAGATCTTCTGTAGGGCTGCGATTGATGCCGGTGCCGACGGGATATTCGGCCACGGGCCGCACATCCTCCGGGGAATCGAGATCTACAAGGGCAAGCCGATCTTCTACAGTCTCGGGAATTTCATGATGCAGTCCAGCACCATGCAGAGGGTGCCGGCCGCCATGTACCAGGTGTATGACCTTGACCCCTTCGCTTCCACCCTCGCGGACATCTGGGACGCCCGCCTGCAGAAAGAACTGATCAGGCAGAACCGCATCTATTACGAGTCGGACCTGGTCAGGATGTCGATGAAGAACGGACAACTGGCAGGGATTACCCTCCATCCGACTCACCTGGGGACTGAATCTGCCCGGCCCCAGCAGGGCAGGCCGCTCCTGGCTCACGGGGAAATGGCAACGAAGATTCTTGGGGACCTTCAGCAGCTATCGGCCCCGTACGGGACCCGTATCAAGATCGAGGGCGAGGTAGGGACGGTCGAGTTGGGGTAAGCCCAATCGCGCTCGGGAAGGGGAAGTGGTTTCTGCCATGAGTGACTTTAGCGTTGTCTTCAGGGGCGGCTGGGTTGTGGATGGTTCCGGCGGCCCAAGGTACTTGGGCACAGTGGCCGTCAAGGACGACCGCATAGCCGTCGTCTCCAGTGGCTCCCCGGACCTTACCGCTGAAAGGACGGTTGACTGCACCGGCCTTGCGATCGCCCCCGGGTTCGTCGATCCACACTCCCACACGGACGGCTCAATAGTGGACAACCCACACAACGAGAACAGCATTCGCAACGGGATCACCACCGAAGCTACAGGCAACTGCGGTAGCTCGGCCGCGCCGGGGGCAGCGAGCGTCTCAGACTGGTTTAGCTCCCTGGAGCAGATGAAGATCGGCAACAACCTCGCTCTCTTTGCGGGCCAGGGCACGATCCGGCAGCTGGCAATGGGGGGCGAGACACGCGGGTACCCCACCGTCGATGAACTTGCCCGCCAGAAGGAGATCCTCGAAGCCGCAATGCAGGATGGTTGCATCGGCATCTCCAGCGGGCGGGCCTACATACCCGGCTGTTTCGCCTCGACCTGGGAATGTGCTGAGCTTGGTAGGGTCGTGGCCAAATACGACGGGATCTACACTTTCCACATCCAAAACCAAAACGAGTACGTCGCCGAGGCGACTCGTGAGGTCATCCAGATCGGAAAACGCGCAGACCTTCCGGTTCTTATCGCCCACCAGAAGATCATGGGCAAGAGCAACTGGGGTCGGGCCGGCGAGATGGTGGACATGATGGAGCGTGCCAGAGGCTGCGGGATAGAGGTAATGTCTGACGTCTACCCGTACAACTTCTCGGCCGTCATCCATCTCGGTGATCGAATAGTCCCCCGCACGGCGGACGTCGACCCCGCCGAGGCCGCGCGTCGCCTGCACGAGCCGGCGGCCGCCGGGCAGCTGTACAAGTATCTGGCCTCCCTGCCGCAGGCCGGTGGTTTCCTCCCGTACTTCCACAACTTGTTGCCCCAGTATGGGATCGTGTGGTGCGCGAAGACCAAGGAGTATGAGGGCCTTGATGTGCGTGAGGCGGCGCTCCAAATGGGGTATGACCTCTATCAGGCGGTCATCAACCTGCTCCGGGACAACGACCTGGGGGTCAAGCTGGCCGGGATCATGTCTGAGGATGATGTGCGGACCTTCCTGAAATGGCCGCACGCCATGGTCGGGACCGACTCGTCGGCCCGTGACCCCGCCAAGGACCGCGTCTCCGCAAAGATCTCAGGGGTCCATCCCCGCTGCTACGGGACTCACTCGAGGGTTCTCGGGCACTACGTGCGCGAAACGGGCCTCCTTAGCCTTGAGGAGGCCGTCAAGAAGATGACCTCCATGCCCGCCGATTATCTTGGGCTGGCGGACCGCGGCCGGCTCCGCCCGAACCTGGCCGCAGACGTGGTCGTGTTTGACCCCGCCCGCGTTTCGGACAGAGCGACTATCGAGGACCCGGCGGCGCTCCCGGTTGGCATCCCGTACGTGATGGTCAACGGGCGGCTGGCGGTTGACGGCGGAGAGCGCACCGCCGTGCAAGCAGGCCGGGCGCTCCGTGACCTGCAGGGCAGGTACCCGTACCAGTAGCCACGGCAGAGTGGGGTCGGGACGGTATCCCTAAAACGCAGAAGAAAGAGGGCGATGGTGGCATGTCGTTCAGATTCGCGGTCGGAGGCATCTCACACGAGACCAACACTTACTGCAAAGAGCCGACCCCGATAACGGACTTCAAGATACTCCGCGGGGACCAGATTCTTGACACATTTAAGGGTGTCCGTTTCTACATCGGCGGGATGATCGATGCAGCCAGAGATCTGGGTGCGACGCTGGTTCCGGTTTACTTTGCGCAGGCCACCCCTTCGGGCACGATCGCCCTCGAGGCTTACAATGCCATGGTCAACGAGCTGCTCGCCGGGATCAAGGCCGTGCTGCCTCTGGACGGCGTCGCGCTGGCCTTACACGGGGCAGGTGTGGTTGAGAGCATTCCAGACCTGGAGGGCCATCTGTGCAAGGCCGTCCGCGAACTGGTGGGACCCAAAGCGAAGATCGTCGTGACCTTGGACCTGCACGGGAACATCACCCAGGCCATGGCCGACCAGATCGACATGTGCCTCGGGGTTCATTACTACCCTCATACGGACGGGTACGAGCGCGGCGTCGAGGCGGTTAACGTACTGGCGCAGCTGCTTGCGGGCAAGCTGCACCCCGTCATCCACGTGGAAAGGATTCCTGCCATCCTCACCGCCGCCACGACCAACCTCTACCCGGCGAATGCGGTCAACGAGCTTTGCTGGGAGGTCGAAAAGAGGCCGGGGGTTCTGGACTGCACGTTTTTCCACGGGTTTGCCCGCTCCGACATCCCCAACACCGGGGCTCAGATCATCGCACACAGCGCAAGAAGACCCTGAGCTGGCCAGGTCGGCCGCCCGGGAGGTCGCCAGGTGGGTCTGGGAGCACAAGGAGGACTTCCTGCCCGACCTGCGCACTCCCCAAGAGGCTATCGCCGAGGCGCTGGCGGTAGAAGGCGGTCCGGTGGTGATCAACGAGCCGTCCGACAACGCGGGCGGTGGCGCGCCAAGCGACGGCACTCACCTGCTGCGGGCGATGCTCGAAGCCGGCCTGGAGAACTGCTGCTTCGGTTTCATCCACGATCCGGCGGTGGTGGAGCAGGCCCACAAGGCAGGGGTAGGGAGAACCGTGCGGGTTTCCCTGGGGGGCAAGTACGACAAGCTGCACGGAGACCCGCTTGACATCGAGGTATACGTCAAGTGCCTTACGGACGGACGCTTTGTAATGCAGTCGCCTATGTCGAGGGGCCTCAAGGTGGACCTCGGGCGGATGGCCAGGCTGCAGGTAGGCGGCATGGACATCCTGGTATCAACGGTTCGGACGCAGACCCTGAGCCCTGACGCGTTTCTGCTTCACGGCATTGATGTGATGCAGTGCAAGATCGTGGGGCTCAAGTCAATCCAGCATTTCCGTGCGGGTTTCCAGCCCATCGCCAAGGCCATCATCACAGCCGATACGCCAGGGCTGACGACCCGCAATGTCACGTACTACCCGCGCCGCAACACGCCGCGGCCCATCTGGCCGCTAGACAAGGATGCATACTATCCGGATTGAGCGTTGAGGCCGCAGGGTCCGGGAGGACCAGACTAGCGGGTTCTCAGCTATGCGAAAGGCCTGTCCATCGCCAGACTCGGCTGCGAAAACCACCTTGCCCCGTCCCCGGTGATGTACATGTCGTCTTCCTGGCGGATCCCGTACTCGCCGGGAATGACGATCATTGGTTCGTCGGTGAAGCACATCCCGGGCTGCACGGGTTCCTTGTTGCCCTTGACCAGGTAGGTCCATTCGTGGCCGTCCAGGCCGATGCCGTGACCGGTGCGGTGGGGCAGGCCCGGCACCTTGTAGCCGGGGCCGTAGCCGGCGTCGGTGATCACCTTTCTGGCGGCGGCGTCAATGTCTTCGTGCGGAACGCCAGGCTTCGCGGCCTTGAACGCGGCCATCTGGGCCTGCACCTCGAGATGCCATATATCCAACTGCTCCTGCGTCGGCTTTCCGAAGACGATTGTCCGGCTGATGTCCGAACGATAGCCTTCGACGCTGCAGCCGCCGTCCATGAGGATGATGTCGCCTTCCCGTAGGGTTCGAGGTTTGGAACTCCCATGGGGCAGGGCCGAGTGCTCGCCGAAGTTTGCCCCGATGCCGCCCACAACCCCAAGCGCCCTGAAAGCGGCGTCGGCGTCGCTCGCGAAGTCCGCCTTGGTCATCCCCTCGCGGAGCATGGCGATTGCGGCCTTGTAGGCCTCGACGGTGATGTCGTTGGCCCTCTGCATGAGCGCGATCTCGGCCGGGGACTTGATGCTCCGGCAGCCGATCGTCACGGGATCGGCGCTGACATATTCCGCCCCCGGGGTCACCTTTCTGATGCCGTCCCAGATGAAAAAGCGGACCCGCTCGTCGAAACCGATCCGTCCGGCGCTGATCCCTTTCTCCCTGAACACGTCCGCGAAGAGCTGGTAGGGGCTCTCGTCCTCTTCCCAGGTCCGGACGTCTTTCCCGAAGCGGATCAGTTCCAGCGCGCGGTCCTCCTCGAACTTCGCGCAGACCCAGACAATCTCGCCCCTGGCAGGCAGGACCATCGCGAAGGTCCGCTCACTCAGCCCCCAGGTCACCCCGGTGTAGTAAAACATGCTGCTGCCCGCTTCAATGACGACAGCGTCAAGCCCGTTCTGGACCATGAGCCGCCGGGCTTTCTCCATCCGGGCCAGCCGCTCCGCATCGGAAATGGGGACAATCCCATCGGTCATCGGTTTGAGCCTGGCGATAGGGTTGTCCTGGTGGCAGTCCATAGACATATGAGTCATTTGCCCTCCTTTACGGCTCCTGCGAGTCCTAGGACGGGATTCAACCTCGGAAACGGGCGACCTGCGCCCGGCGGGAGGTGGAACTGCACAAACAATGGGCCTCCGCAGTGTCACGCGCCAACGAGGCAGGCCGCTTCTTGCCCGCAGTGAACTAGCACTAGCAGCTTGGACTAACGGAATGAACACCGCTCAGCAGGGGCCGCCCTGCCGCCGGGGGCAACCTCGAACCGGAGGTTTTTGACTTCAAACACCGAATGATTGCCACAGTCAATCATCTCTGGGGTGATTGGATTGATGCATTGGCTTCTCGTCCGGACCGCGTATCCGCCGTCCGTCATTTCAACCGCTTCTACACCCGCCAAATCGGGGTGCTTCGCGAGGGGCTGCTACACAGTCCGTACTCCATCACGGAGGCCCGGATCATCTATGACTTGGGTCACCGGGAGGGGCTGACTGCGGCCAAGATTGGGCCGCCCGAGACCACGGAGCAACTCCGCCAAGGTCTGCCTGCGCACATCTTCGTCGATGGTGTCGGCTGACGCGCTACGGGACCGGCCATGCGGGGGCTCCAGCCTCGCGTCCGTCCATTCGAGGCTGGGTGAGAGATGAGATGTGACTGACCCAGTCACCCGTGTTCATAGGGTCCTGAAGGCGGCGCGTCTTAAGCCACGTTCCGTCGCCAGGATCTCCAGCGGCCAGACAAACGAGGTCTGGCGGACGGATAGCCACGTCATTCGCATTAATACGGCCGTCAATGATACGCGCCTGTCTCGGGAAGCACGAATCCTAGACAAGCTGGCCGGGGTCATCCCTTGCCCCAGAGTCACTTGCAGCGGTCACAGCTCTACGATGGAATGGCTTGTGCTCGAACGTATCCCCGGGTCGATGCTCACGAGCGCATGGGCAGGCATGGATCAAGACCAGCGACGGCAGGCTGTCGGCCAACTGGCAGGGATTCTCAAGCAACTGCATGCGGTGGACACGTGGTGGCTGGACCAACTCCCGTTTCCGCCGCCTCAGTGCGAACTCGCCGGGCACGGACCGGCGGTGGCTATCCAGGCCGCATCAGCAGCGAAAGCTGCCGTAGACTCCTTGAGGGGGCTCCCGTTCGTTGAAACCGGCATCTTGCACGCCGCTTTGGGGTTTATCCAGCACCACGGGCACATCTTCGACACCGTCGCATCCGGACTGATCCATGGGGACGTGCATTTTGACAATGTTCTGTGGCGGGACGGCCGCATTGTCGGGATCGTCGACTTCGAGTACTCCCGGCTGGCACCCGTGGACCTTGAGCTGGATATTCTCCAGCGTTTTTGTGCCTTTCCATACCTGTTTGTAGCCGAGGAACGCGAAGAGGCGGCGAGACCGGAGCTTTTCGAAGAAGTACAGGCGTGGCTCGCGGAGGAATACCCCGCCCTTTACGCTGCCCCATACCTCCGCGAAAGATTGGCCTGCTATAGTCTCATCTATGACCTCTCCATGCTGGTACGTCACCCTCCGACCAAAACAGTCGAGCTATTGTCGCCGGCGCACCCCTCTGCCAGGCTATACAACACAGTGGCTGCCCTTACACGCCGGTGAGCCCTAGCGATCCCACCGCGCCGCGCCAGAGACCGAGACCTATTGGGCTGCAATCATCTGCCGGATTCGGTCCGCAGCTCGATCTGTTCGACCTTCCCGGCATCCACCAGCACCCGCCAGAGCTTCGCCTGGCTGACTCCGGCATTTGTCGAAACCGTCACGATCAACGCCCGCCCGCTCACGCTGCCCTCAAGCAGGTAGGCCTGCGCGCCGGCCGGGGCCGTGCCGATCTTCTCGGCAGTCGCGCCGCTGCCCACATGCCAGTACTCCCACGGCCCCTCGCCACCCTCGCCGAGCTGCCGGGCCAGCACAACCGCAGATCCATCGCCGAGGCCAACCGCCACCCGGCCCATCATCCTGTCCTCCAGAGCCGTGACGATCACCTCCGGCGAGCGCCCGTCCAGGGGCCGCCAAAAGAGCCGCCCATCCCGGCCCGTGATGCTGTGGAAGAGCGACACCAGAGCCCGCCCCCGCTCGGCGGCGACCAGCACCGGGCGGTGGACGAGGTTGCCCGTGGGATACCAGATGTCGAGGGCACCCGACCTGGTGTCGACCACTGCGAGCCCGGTCGGAGTGCCGCCTCCGGTCGAAACGCCCCCTAGCTGGATGAGGACGCAGGAAGCCTCGCCCCCCGGGTCGGACCCGTCGGCCCTGGAACCGAGCCAGCATACGGGGTAGCCCCCCAGGTTGCCCTCGGTCAGGCGGCGAGGCGGAGGCGAATTGTCGCTGGACGCAGGACGCTCGATGACCCAGAGGTCTTCCTCCGTGTCACCCGACGGGTCAAACACGCTGTAGGCCAGCCGGGAGAAATCCGGGGCCATGAGCGGCGCCCTCGGCTCTCCGCCCGCGGACAGCATGGCTGAGAGGTCCCAGACAACCGAAGCCGCGGCCGCGCCCTGGCCGACTGAGAGGACAAGAGGCGACTTGCCGTAAAGGAAGAGCTCAGTGCCGTCGGCCGACCATTGCAGAGTGTAGACGTCCTGCGGCGCAGCATACCGCTCCGGCACGGCATCGCCCCGCGCTAGCGGAAAGGCCCGATAAGCTGCCCCGGTCCTGACGTTGACGATGGTCACGTTTTCCGCCCGGACAGCTTCGGAGTCCGGTATTCTCGGTCCCTCGGTCAATGCAAGGTAGGGCCTGCCCTGGTCAGGCGAGAGGGCCAGCTGTGCCACGGCCCATCCCGTGGGCGGGGTGTAGACAAGCTCTGCCTCAGTCCCCGCCCACACGTATACCTGGCCTTTTGTAGAAACGAAGGCCATGAGATCCAGCCCCGCCGATGCCACAGGCATTGGGTGGAACCCGACTCCGATCACGTTCCTGGCCGTAAGGAGGCCGCATCCGGCGAGCAAGAGGAGAACAGCCAGGCCGGATAGGGCAAATCCAATCAGAATATGCAAAAACGGGGTCCTGGGGCTGTGAGGCTCAGGCATACGGGGTGTCGCCTTCTTTCCGCGCGTAGTAGTGCAGGCTCCGGTTTGGACGAGACGCATCCGGGAGAGGTTCCGGCTAGGTGCCGCTAACGGTCGTGGAAAACACCCGCTCGCCGACCGGCCGCGCCATGTGCGCTCTCTTGCCCAAGCCGAAGTATAGGCCGGTGAACACCAGCATGGCGAGGCCCAGTTGCGCCAGGCTGAACGCGTCGTTGGGCACGGTGGCCCTGAAGACCGCGGGGAGGTCGGCCAGCAGCGCGAAGTCATCCACACTTGGGATGAAGAGCATGGCCATGACGTTGTGTCCTACGTGGATGCCTATTGCCGCTTCAAGCCCCTGGTCCCTCACAACCACCCACGTCAGGAAAACCCCAAAGCCCACGTAGTACACCGCGATGGCCAGGCTGGCCGGAATATGAACGGCGGCAAACAGCAGCGATGAGGCCAGGATGACGACCGCCCGGCGCCTCGTCGCCACACTGAGGCTCTGGAACAGGTAGCCGCGGAACAGAAACTCCTCGGCAGCTGACTGCAAGACGAGCAGGGGAAAGGCGAAGAGGGCAAAAGGCAGCCACTTCGAGAGCTCCAGAGTGTAGACGGCGTGCCCGGGGCGCAGGACCAATTCGACAGCCGAGAGCGCGGCGATGATGGCTGCCCAGATCCCAAGGGCCCGGGCGGCCTTGGCCCAGCGGACCCGGCCCACCGTGTTCACGAGAGTCATCAGGGAACGACGGTGAAAGCGCCCCACGGCGAGGGCGACTCCCAAGAGCATGGGAACGTGGGCCGACAGGACCGCTGCCAGGGTCCAGTAGGGGCTGACCCCGGGCGGCGACAGGAAGGCGAGCCCGCCCGCCAGCGTCACGCCCACAATGAACCACATGTACGCGATGCACATGCCCGATGCCGCGTAGCGCCACCCATCGTTTAGCCCGGCGGCACCGAGCCCCGCGTAGGTCAACCTTGGCGAACCGGCGGGCGATTGAGGAGAGGTATTGGGCGCTGCATCTGACGTCGCGGCCCGCCGCGCTCTTTTCGAAATCAGCCAGGCAAAGAAAAGGCTGACCGGCACCGCCGTGACGGCGTTTCCCACGGCGCCTGCGATGCAGCAGGCACCAAAGCCCGCGATACCGAGAGCCGGCTGCCGTCTACGGTACCCGGCCCATGCGGGAACGATGCCCGCGAGCATGCCGACCAGCATGCCGACGAAGGCCACGCCCAGCCAAAAGCCGACTGTCCATGCCTGGCTCAATGTCCGCTCGCACCGCCTTTGCCGCGCTACGTGATAGGGCGCAACCATTCTCGCGGCGATGCCCGCGTTCCTATCCTGCGGTAGCTAAAGGGCAAGGCAAATGGTGGTTTGATTGCCGAAACGGTGCGGCTTCCGGTGCCTGCCGCGTAAACGTACCTACGCGGTCCATTACCAGGGCGCTGGAGAGGGTGAGCCGGCGCTGCTGCTGGTGCATGGTTTCGGCGCAAGCGTCTTTTCGTGGCACACGGTGATGGGGCCGCTCTCCGCCCTGGGCACGGTGATCGCATACGATCGTCCCGGTTTTGGGCTCACGGAGCGGCCCATGCCAGGCAGTTGGACGGGCCGGAGCCCGTACGGCGACGAGGCCAACATCGAGACGGCCATGGCCCTCGCCGATGCGGTCGGCCCACGCGAGCTTGTGCTGGTGGGTCACTCCGCAGGCGGCAGGCTGGCCGTGCTCACCGCCCTGAGTCATCCCGGACGGGTATCGGCGCTTGTGCTTGTCGCGCCGGCCCTGGGCGATCATCCCCGGTTTCCCGGCTGGTGGCGGGCCCTGGCCGCCACACCTCTGGCCAGGCTGCTCGGCCCGCGGCTTTTGCGCCCGCTCATTGCCCGCGCCGGCAGGCTGATCAACCTGGCCTGGCACGACGCATCGCCTGTCAGCCAGGAGGACATCGAGGGCTACCGCCTGCCGCTGAGGGTCCGTGACTGGGATCGCGGGCTATGGGAAGTGCTGATTGCGGCTCGGCCGGCCGGACTCAAGGCGCCGGTTCTTTTCACTCACGGGCGATGATGACCGGATCGTTCCGGCTGCGGACACGCAGGCCCATGCCGCCCTGATCCCCCAGGCCAAGGTGGTCGTGATACCGGAGTGCGGCCACCTTCCGCACGAAGAGCGGCCCGAGGCGTTTATGGCGGCGGTTAGCTCGTTTCTTTCCACCCTAAGCAACCCGGTTGAAACCGCGTGCGTGTAATCCGGCTGCACTTCCCCTGCCATTACCTCTTTGAGGAAGGAGGACCGGCCTGTCTGGGGAACTCGGAACGGGTCTATGTGTGAGGGTTTGGACCCCCAGAACGCAAAGGAGGTACCCAACGTGCGCAGCCTGGCTGAGCCATACAAGATCAAGATGGTGGAGCCGATCGCTCTCCTATCCCCCGAGGAGCGGCGGGAACGCATCATGGAAGCCGGATACAACACGTTTCTGCTCAGGTCCCGCGATGTCTACATCGACATCCTGACCGACAGCGGCACCAACGCCATGAGCGACAACCAGTGGGCCGGTCTGATGCTCGGCGACGAGGCGTACGCGGGCAGCAACAACTGGCTGCATCTTGAGGCAACCGTACAGGAGTTGTTTGGGTTTCGATATGTCGTCCCGACGCATCAGGGCCGGGGCGCGGAGAACCTGATCTCCAAAATCCTGATAAAGCCAGGGATGTACGTACCGGGCAACATGTACTTCACGACCACGCGGGCGCACCAGGAGATGGCTGGCGGGTCGTTTGTGGACGTGATCATCGACGAAGCCCACGACTCAAAGAGAGATGATATCCCTTTTAAGGGCAACGTCGACCTGGCGAAATACGAAGCCCTCATCAAGCGCGTGGGCCCTGAGAAGATCCCGTACATATGCGTGGCCGTGACGGTCAATCTGGCCGGCGGCCAGCCGGTGAGCATGGCCAACCTGCGTGACGTGTACGCACTCTCCAAGCGTTACGGGATTCGGGTCATCTTCGACGCCACGCGGTGCGTCGAGAACGCGTATTTCATCAAGGTGCGGGAACCCGAGTACGGTGACGCGAGCATCGCGGCCATCGTCAAGGAGATGTTCTCCTATGCCGACGGCTGCACGATGAGCGGCAAGAAGGACGGCATCGTCAACATGGGCGGCTTCCTGGCCACCAACGAGGAGGATACGTACCGGCAGGCCACCGCGATGGTGGTCGTGTACGAAGGAATGCCGAGCTATGGTGGCATGAACGGCAGAGACATGGAGGCCTTCGCCCGCGGCCTGCGCGAGGCCATGAGCTTCCCGTACATCCGTCACCGGGTGGAGCAGGTAGGTTACCTCGGCCAGCAACTCATCGACGCCGGAGTGCCGGTTGTCAGGCCGATCGGCGGGCATGCGGTGTTCGTCGACGCGCGGGAGTTCCTGCCGCACGTCCCGCAGGGCGAGTTCCCGGCCCAGGCCCTCGCGGCGGCGATCTACGAGCACTCCGGCGTGCGCACGATGGAAAGGGGCATCATTTCGGCGGGCCGGGACAAAGAGGGCAAGGACTACGCGCCGAAACTTGAACTTGTGCGGTGCACTATTCCGAGGCGCGTGTACACCTCCAGCCACCTCGACTACGTGGCCGAAGCCATCATCGAGCTCCACGGCGAACGGGACCGGATAGGCGGCCTGAGGTGGGTATACGAGCCGCCCGTGCTGCGCTTCTTCACCGGCCGGTTTGAGCGGCTGTAGGCTGGGCCGGTGTGCGGGATGTCGGGCGCTGTGCGGCAAGTCAGCGAGACCACTTTTGGGGCCGAGGTCCTGGCAAGCACCGTGCCGGTCCTCGTCGATTTCTGGGCCGCGTGGTGCGGGCCGTGTGTCGGGCGGTCGCTTCAATGGTGGAACAACTGGCCGCCGAGTTTCAGGGCGACCTCAAGGTGTGCAAGCTTGACGTGGACGAAAACCCCGCCCCGGCACAGGAGTACGGCGTGATGAGTCTGCCGACTCTCATCATCTTCAGGGACGCGAAGCCTGTCCAGCGGCTGGTTGGCTCAATCCCGAGGATCGCCGATCTTAGGGCCAGGATCCGCCAGGTCTTGGCCTGAGGTGCGATATCCCCGGAGGTGCGTACTGTGGTCGGCGATCCCGCATGCGGGGCCGGCGGCGGCGCTAGTCGTCCCCGATGGGCTCTGCGCTCACCTTGCGGCCAAACCAGTACGTGACGCCCGCCTCGGCCGCCGCCCCGCCGATGTGGCCAATCGCGCCGACCAACGCGCCGAGCCCCGGGTACAGGGCGACCAGAGAAAACATCAAGGTGCCCATCACCACGAGGTTGACGGTCTTGGCCATGCCGATGACGGTGGTCATGCCGTTGCGCAGCAGCTGGCCGACCTGCAACTCGGTCAGCATCCACAGGACCGGTCCCAGGGCGGCCACGATGAAGACCTTGTTGGCCAGGCTGACCAGCTCCTCAGGGGTGCCGAGGACCGTGCGCATGAACCAGGCCGCGGCCCCGGTGATGCCCAAGAGCAGCGTCAGGCAGGAGAGCGCCCCGCTCAGATAGAGCCCAAAGCGGCGCAGCGCGGCGAGACTCTGGCGGTCGGCCCAGAACACGACCATGACCTGCCGAAACTCAACCTGCAGCGCTACAAGCAGGAAAGATGCGAACCAGGCGACCTGGAAGGCGGCGATGGACCGTTCAGGGTCCAGCGTCCTTGCCATCGCCGCGTTGGCGAAGGGCCGGGCGACAGCCCATAGCAGGCCGGTGGCCATCAACGGAACCAGGAACCGCCACACACTCGAGCGGGCTGGCAGGACTCCGGATGCCGGTTCGGCGGGCAGGCCGCGGAATGCCCGGCTGGCTACCGCGAAGGCGAAAACAGCCTCCACCGTCATTCCGGCTACCCATAGCACTGCACCGAGCCCCGCTCCCTGAACCCAGCTCTGACCGCCGAGCAGCAGGGAGAGTCCCCATACGGTCCCGAGCCGCAGGAACACCCCGACGGTCATGAAGTGCGTCTGCCGGCGAAGCATCAGGATGCTCTGCGACACGTTCCGCCACGCCCACATGATCGGGAGCGGCAAGCCGAACTTGATCACCGTGGTGATCTCGTCCGAAAGGCGCGCCGGGGCTCCGAAGACGCCCTGGTAGAGCCATTTTCCAGCAGGAGTGAAGGCAACCAGGGCCAGCAGCGTGGTCACCCCGAGCGCAATCTCGAGCATGACTCTGACGCCGACGACAAATGAGCGTCTATCGCGCCCGCGGGCGATGAGCCACTGGTTTCCGCTTCCGGCCGGCCCGGCGAACAGGTCGACAATACTCTGGCCGACGGCGAAGGCGGCCAGCGCTATGGCGGCATCGCGGGTCTGCGACATGGAAGCGTTGATGATATTGAAAACGATTCCGTATGACAGGAAAGTGACGGCGAGCGGCAGGTGAAAGCGGACAATATCCCTAGTGCGCAGCGCAGGACGAACCTCGACAGCCACGCCTCCGGCCGTCCTGACTGAGCTGAGCGCCGCCAGTGCGAACACCTCCCGATGATGCCGCAAAGAACGACACTTCGCCACTAGAAGCGCCGTTCCTTTTGCCATTGTGTTTCACGTCCGTGGGGCAGGAGTGCCGTTCAACCGTCGGAAGCCAGAACCCCCGCCAGACGCACCCCCTGACGTATGCCCCCTTCTTGGTGCATAGTTCCAGCTATCTAGGCGTCACACTATCCTCGGAGGCGATCTCCGGCAAGGGAGGGGTGTCGCGGTGTCAGAGCATCGCATTCGACACCCAAAGCGGGCGCCGATGAAGAAACGCCGTTCTCCCCATCCCACCGGGCAGCGTGAGAGCTCGGGGTCCGGAGTGGATGCCCCGCCCATTCCCTTGCACCCCCTGAGCGCGGCATTGGCCGACAACCGGGCGGCCCTGAAGTCCGCCCTTGGTGAGAACCTGGACCTCGCCTGGCGGGAACTCAAGGCGGGCACGGACGGCCCCGACGCCCTTCTGGTGTGCTTTCGCAGTCTGGTGGATCCGGCCTTGATTGGGGACGCGGTGATCAAGCCGCTGGCCGAATCGACCGCCGGGGAAGTCATACCAAGAACGCTGGACGAGCTTCTTTACGCCCTCCGGGTCCGGTATCTGGCGTCTGCCGAAGTCACAGAGGTGTCCGATTCTGCGCACCCTGCTCCGTCGGCTGGCCAAGGGCGACTGCGTCCTCCTGCTTGACGGCACCTCGACGGCGCTTGCGGTTAACGTAGCCAAGCCGCCCAGCCGCCGTATCGAGGAAGCGGCCTCCGAGGCGGTGGTCAGGGGGCCGCGTGACTCATTTGTTGAGACCCTGGAGACCAATATCGCCTTGATCCGCCGGCGGATCAAGCACCCGGGCCTCCGCATGGAGAGCACGGTCATCGGTAAGCTTACGCTGACTGACGTTGTAGTGGCATATGTCGAGGGAGTCTCCAGGCATGGGGTGGCCGACGAGGTCCGCCGGCGGCTCGGGCGGATCGAAATCGATGGGGTCCTGGAGAGCGGGCAGATCGAGGGGTTGATTGAGGACCAGCCGCTCTCGCCCTTTCCGCAGGTCATGCGCAGCGAGCGCCCCGACCGCGTAGCGGCCGCCTTGACGGAAGGGCGGGTGGCGATACTCGTCGACGGGACTCCCTTCGTCTTGATGATCCCCGCCACCTTGAGCACGTTCTTGACCGCTTCGGAGGACTACTACGAGCGGCCGTTTATCGGGACGTTCTTGCGCCTCCTGAGGTATCTGGCACTCGCCATCTCGCTGTCGTTGCCGTCTCTATATGTGGCCCTGACCACTTTCCACCAGGAGATGCTGCCCACGCCGCTGGTGTTGAGCATCGCCGCCCAGCGTCGGGGAGTCCCGTTTCCGGCATTGGTCGAGGCCCTAATGCTGGAGTTCGCGTTCGAGATCCTGCGCGAAGCCGGCGTGCGCCTGCCGCGAATCATTGGGCAGGCGGTGACGATCGCTGGCACGCTGGTCGTTGGTGACGCTGCGGTACGGGCGGGGCTGGTCTCTCCCTTTATGGTCGTGATTGTCGGTTGACCGGGGTGTCGTCGTTTACTGTCCCGGTATACAGCGTGGGAGTGACGGTCCGTCTGGCTCGCTTCCCGTTGATGCTTCTGGCGGGCTCGACCGGGCTCTTCGGGATTGTGGCCGGCCTTTCGCTGCTGCTGATCCACCTTTGGACACTGCGTTCTTTCGGGGTGCCGTATCTTGAACCGTTCGCGCCTCTGGTTTGACGGAGCCTCCGCGACTGCGCTGTGGTTGCTCCTTCATGGGCCTTGGGCGTCCGTCCGCCAATGATGGGGCGTCCGGGCAGGCGCGTCGGACAAAAACTCAGGCCGGGCACAGCGGCGAGGAAGCCCCGGCCTGGTGCTGACTCGTGACCTCCAGGGGTCAGCCCGATGATCGGGGGAGCCGCTGTGTTTCAAGGTGATCGGCTGGCCGGATTCCTCGAGCCGCTTGAAGCGAGGGGACTGCTGTGGGCAACCGGGAGAGTTCGATCCTCGATCGTTGTGGTTGACGACCCTGGGGCCCCGGGCAAGTATGTCTCCCTTGAGATCTCGAAGGCCAAGGGGAGGATCAAGCCCGAGATCCATGGTCAGGACATCACGATCCGCATAAGCATCGAGGTCCAGGCGGCGCTGGGCGAGGTCCAAGTGCAGGTGAACCCGGAGCTGTGGGCGGAGTACGCCCGTGAACTTGAGGCCAGGCTTGCGGCCGTAGTCAGGGCGGAGGTGGATACAGCCCTGCTTCGGTGCCGGGAGTGGGGCGCGGACGCCTTCGGATTCGGCGCGGCAGTCTACCGCAAGGCGCCCTCCGTCTGGAAGGCGGTCGATGCCCGGTGGACAGAGATGCTCGCAGAGGTTCCGGTGCGTGTCCAGGTCGGAGCCAGCATATTCGGGTCTGGGGTGACCGTGCGAAGCCTGCTGTCTCGGTAACCGGGCCTTGGGGTCGTGGAGCGGGAGCCGACAGGAATGAACCCGGGGGGCAGGGGCAGAGCCGCAATATAAGGCCGTCCACGTCAGGGGCCCAGACCGGCCGAAGGGAGCCGCAGCCAAGAACGCCAGGATCGGGGAATGATCCGTGAACTACGCTCTTATATCTCTGGCATCGGTAGCTGTTGGACTGATCTCCCTCACTGCGCCGGTCCGGGCACGGCGCTGGCCGGAGGTGGCTGCCGCTCTAGCCGTGCTCGTCCTTGGGTATGCACTGGCGATTCTTGGAGCTGCAGGTGTGCGCATACCCAACCCGACCCACGGGATCGCGTGGATAAGCTCTGCGGTTCTCAGGGTGTTAGGCCGCGGACAGTAGAGGCGGGGGACTTCTCCAGGGCAGTCTCCTCAGCTACCAGCGGAAACGGCGACTGGACCTTTACCTCGGCCCCCCAGCACAGCAAGCCAAGCCGGACTTACGGGCACGGCCGCGACGGCGTTGCCCACGGTGCCGGCGACGCAGCAGGCGGCGAAGCCTGCGACCCCAAGACCCGGCTGCCCTCGGCGAATGCCCGCCCATGCGGGGACGACGCCCGCGAGCATGCCGACAAGCATGCCGACGAAGGCCACGCCAAGCAAAAAACCAACAGACCACACCTGGCTCATTGTCCGCGCGCACCGCCTTTCACGCCCGTCGTGATAGAGCGCAACCTTTCTGGCGGCGATGCATGCGTTCCTTTGCAGAGGGAATGAAACAACCAGGCAAATCGTGGTTCGGTCAGTTGGCGGGTTAATCACCCCTTCCCCTGTGATTCCCGATGCTGTCAGTTGCACGCATGGAAATATGAGATGATTGCTGTAAAGGGTGTGAGGCCGAGGTGGGCACTGTCCCGTCCCGGGAGCTCGGGGGCGAGCGCAGCCGGTGGTTTCAGCGTGACGGCTATGCTGTCCACTATCAGGCCACCGGGGAAGGCGAGCCGGCGCTGCTGCTGATGCACGGTTTCGGCGCCAGCCTGTTCTCGTGGCACAAGGTGATGGAGCCCCTCTCGGCGTTCGGCAGGGTGATAGCGTACGACCGTCCCGGTTTCGGCATTACGGAGCGTCCGCTGCCTGGCAGTTGGGCCGACCCGACCCCGTACGGCGACGATGAAAACATATGGACCGCCGCTGCGCTCGCCGCCGAGGCGGGCGGCTCCGGCAACCTGGTCTTGGTGGGTCACTCGGCTGGCGGGCGGCTGGCCGTGCTTGCCGCTCTGCGTCATCCCGATAAGGTGGCTGCGCTCGTGCTCGTCGCCCCTGCCCTGGGCAGGCATCCCGGGTTTCCAGGCTGGGTGCGCGCGTTGGCTGCAACGCGCGCCGGCAGGCTCGTCGGTCCAAGGCTGCTCCGCTGGCTCATCGCCCGGGCCGGCAGGCTGATCGGTTTGGCCTGGCACGATTCATCGCGCCTCCGTCAGGAGGACATCGAGGGCTATCGTCTGCCGCTCCAGGCCCGAGACTGGGACCGCGGCCTGTGGGAAGTGGTGATCGCCTCGCAACCGGCCGCCTTGACGGGAGAACTGGGCCGCCTTCAGATGCCGGTCTTGTTCATCACCGGGGACGACGACCGGATAGTCCCGGCCTATGAGACGCGGGCGAACGCCGCCCGGGTGCCCAACGGCCGGATGGTCGTAATATCTGAGTGCGGGCACATTCCGCACGAGGAGCGGCCGGAGCTGTTTCTGGCTGCAGTGAGCTCGTTTCTGTCCACATTGTCTGCAGGGGGCGAAGCGGGACAATGAGCTTGGTGCGGGAGGTTTCAGACTCTAACTTCGTCGCCGAGGTGCTGGAGAGCGCCTTGCCCGTCCTGGTCGATTTCTGGGCGACGTGGTGCGGGCCGTGCCGTGCGGTCGCTGCGGTGGTAGAGCAACTCGCCGATGAGTTCCGAGGCGCCTTGAAGGTATGTAAACTCGACGTTGACGAGAGCCACGCGACTGCCCGCGAATGCGGGGTGATAAGCCTGCCGACCCTCATTGTGTTCAGAAATGGGGAGCCTGTCCAGCGCCTGGTTGGGTCTGTGCCGAGGATTGCCGAATTGCGGGCAAGGGTCAACGGGGTGCTGTCGTAAGCCATGGCTAGCAGTCAACCGCGCTGATCATGCGCCGGTATCCGGAGCTGTCTGCCCTGGCGGCCGCGATGATCGGTCCGTTTGGCTACGGTGAGGGGTTTCTGCAGTCGGTCGGAGTCGTCTACCCAGGGATTGAGGGAATGCGCGTCAGGGCGCGGTTCTATGCCGGCACCTTCGCACTGCAGGAGGCCCTACACGGCGTAGAGCACGGAGACGAGGATGCGTTCAGGCGCGGCATCGCGGAGTATGTCTAGCGTCGGCACTCCGGTCCTAGTCGTTCGATACCGGCTCCGCGCCGACCTTACGGCCAAACCAGTACGTGACGCCCGCCTCGGCGGCGGCCCCGCCGACGTGGCCCATGACCCCGATCAGCGCACCCAGGCCGGGGGAGATGGCAACCAGCACAAACATCAGCGTTCCCATCACCAAGAGGTTGACCGTCTTCGCGAGGCCGATGACCGTTGTCGAGCCGTTTCGTAGCAACTGGCCGACCTGCAGCTCGGTCAGCATCCAGAGCACGGGACCGAGCGCCGCAACGATGAAGACCCGGTTGGCGGAGCCGATCAGGTCTTCGGGAGTACCCAGGACGGTGCGCATGAACCAGACCGCCACGCCAGAGACGCCAAAGAGGAACGTCAAGGTGCTGAGCGAGGCGCCCAACCACAGCCCGAATCGGCGCAGGACGGCCAGGCTCTGGCGGTCGGCCCAGAACACGACCATGACCTGCCGGAACTCCACCTGCAGCGCCACCAGCAAAAATGCCGCAAACCAGGCAACCTGAAAGGCTGCGATCGACCGTTCGGTCGAGAGTCCTGGCCATGGCCGCGTTGCCGAGTGGACGGCTGGCGGCCCATAGCAGGCCAGTAGCCATCAGCGGGAGGAGAAACCGCCATACGCTCGAGCGGGTCGGCACGGCCCCGGACGCCGGCTCGGCGGGCAGGCTGCGAAAAGAGCGGCTCGCCACCGCGAAAGCAAAAACCGCCTCCACCGTCATTCCGGCGACCCACAGCACCACGCCCAGCGCCGAGCCCTGCATCCAGTTCCGGCCGCCGAGGAGCAGCGAAAAGCCCCAAACGGTCGCCAGCCTGAGGAACACACCGATTGACATGAAGTGCGTCTGCCTGCGGAGCATCAGGATGCTCTGCGACACGTTGCGCCACGCCCACATGAGCGGCAGCGGGAGGCCGTATGTGATCACGGCCGTCATTTCAGTTGAAAGGCGTGCCGGCGCGCCAAAAACCCCCTGGTAAAGCCATTTCCCTACCGGAGTGAAGGCAACGAGGGCCAGCATCGCGGTAACGCCCACCGCGATTTCGAGCATGACCCTGACACCGACGACGAATGAGCGCCTGTCGCGGCCGCGGGCGATGAGCCACTGGTTTCCGCTGCCGGCGGGCCCGGCGAACAGGTCAACAATGCTCTGGCCCACGGCAAAGGCCGCCAGAGCCACGGCGGCATCATGGGCTTGCGACATGGCCGCATTGATAATGTTGAAAACGATGCCGTACGACAGGAACGTGACGGCCAGCGGCAGGTGGAACCGCACGATATCAACTGTGCGCAGGGACGGACGGACCTCGGCGACGCCAGCTGCACCGCTGCCAGCCGTGCTCGCTGAGCTTAGCGCCGCCAGTCCCGACACCTCCCCGAAATACCGCAAAGGACGATATTTCGCCACTAGCTAGCAGCGTCGTTCCTTTTGAGATCGGAGCGGCGGCGAATGACCGACAGGTCGCTCCATTCGCGCGTCGTATCGGCTGCAGTGAAGTGAGAGGCACAGCGTTTTGATGGCTTTGTTTTGGTTTCCAGCGTGACAGCCCGCCTTTTCGCGCGTTAGACAGTTGCAGCGGAGGTGGGCAGCATAGGCGGCGAGGTGGTTTGGACGATGGTCCTGAACGGGCCCCGTGAGGTCACGGACCTTGAGGTTAGGCGCCTGGTCCGCCGGGCCGTCGACGACCCGGAGTCGTTCCGGAAGCTCTACGACATGTACATTGACCACGTGTACGCGTTCGCCTACCGGCGCCTTGGTTCGCGAGCCGAGGCCGAGGACGCGACGGCGGACACAATGCTGGCCGCCCTGGCCAACCTGGACCGTTTCGCCTGGAAAGGCGGCGGCTTTGGAGCCTGGTTGTTTCGCATCGCCCGCAATCGCTGCCTGGACGCTCTCCGGGACCGCCGGCGCGAGTTGCCACTGCTGGCGGATCACGCTGCGGAAACGGGCTCGGACGGCGCCACGCCCGAGGAGGCGCTGATTTCGGAGGAACAACACGACCGGATCAGGGCGCTCGTCGCCGGACTGCCCGACCCGCAGCAGGAGGCCGTCCTGCTCAAGTACTCAGCCGGTCTGAGCAACAAGGAGATCGCCGAAGCCACGGGGCGGACCCCGACGGCCGTCTCAAGCCTGCTCAACCGCGCTACCAGCAAGCTCAGGAGACAGTGGGGTGAGCAACATGGCTGATAAGAGGGAGCGGATACCGGACGCGGAGCTGGACGACCGGCTGACCCGGGCGCTGGCCGCGCCTGAGGCCGACCCGACGTTCCGCGCCCACCTCCGGCGCAAGGTCATGGAGCAGCACCCGGCAGCAGGGCTTGAGCAGCCTGAGAAATGGAGGGCAAGCGATATGACCAGAGTCGAGAGGCATAGCGCGCAGAAACCGCGTAGGTCGATTTCGCTCGGGCGCGTCGCCGCGGCGGTTGCGGCGGTGGCGGTCCTAGCAGTGGTAGCCGCTAAGCTGATCATGCCGGCCCCCGGTCCGGTTGCCGAGTTCGGAACCCTGCCCGGCCTTGCGGCGGGGCTGCCCCCGGAGGGCGGGGGCGCGGGCGGACCGGGCTACGAGTTCGAATTTACGTACGGCCTTGGCGGGGCCCTGACGTCCGGGTGGCCCAAGCTTCAGGACAAGGAACTTGCGTACAAGCTGAGGGCGGAGTTCACCGAGGCGAGAGTCGCGGCGCTGGCGACCAAACTCGGTATCACAGCACCCGTGGTACGCGAAGAATGGCACGATGGCTATCTGCTGGCGGCCGATCCCGGCGACAACGGTCCATCGCTGCGCATGTTCCCGGGCGGGTACACGGCCTATTCGCAGCCGTATGATGCCGAGGAACTGCCGCGGAGCGCCCTTCCGAGCGACGCGCGGGCCATCGAGATCGCCCGCAATTGGTTAGTGAACAACGGTTTTGTCCCAGCCGGTACTCTGGGCGCGGCAACGGTCATAGAGGATCTTCAGAACGGAAGCCTGTACGTGAGGTTCAAACCTGCCGAGCCTGCGGACATCGTCACCATCTCGCCGTTCGGCAACGTGCAGATCACTAAGGGCGAGAAGATCGCCTACGGCTCGGCAACCTGGTTCCCGGCCGTCGGGACGTCGAAGTATCCCCTGCGTCCTGTAGCCGACGCATGGGAGCAGGTGCGGGCCGGCCTAGGGATCCTGGATTGGCACGCTATTGAGTTCCCTGGGCCGTCCGCCGACGACAACCTGATCACCGGGCAGGCAACGGTTGACAAGGTGCGCGTGGCCTGGTACCTAACGTTTGCGAGCGACGGCACGCCGTACCTGGTCCCGGTCTACGCGTTCTCGGGCACGGTGCAGGTCGGCGGAGGGGGAGACGATGGGCCGACGACCCTGCCGTTCCAGGTATGGGCCCCGGCCGCGGCAAGCCAGCACGTGCAGCAGTAGGGACTGGATTGGCCCGGCAGACCGGGCGGGTGATCGTAAGTTGGCAAAGAGCCCTCCGCACGCGGCCACCGCCGCTCGGAGGGCTCTTCGCCTGCACGGCGAAACCGTCTTGCCGTCGAGGTCCGATTGGAGGTGTGCGTCCTGTGACACCTGAGGAAGACGTCGCAAAGGGCGGGTGCGGCCCCATCAACTACGAAGCCCTGGCGGCCACCTACGCCCGTTTCCGGGAGGCGGTTCCGCGGGTGGTCGAGTACCTGGTCCGGACGCTGGACGGGATCAGCTCGCCCGCTATCCTGGAAATCGGTTGCGGAACGGCCGACCACCTGGCCGCGCTAGCGGACGTGATCGCCCCGCTGGGCGGCCGGGCTGCAGGTTTCGACCTATCGCCCGGGATGCTGAAGCAGGCCGGTGCCAAGCATCCGCAGCTCCAGCTGTTGCAGGGCGACGCGCACGGCCGCTTTCCGTATGCGGACGGGCAATTCGACCTGGCCTTTTCTGTGAACGTCATCCACTACCTTAGCGATCTGAGTACGCATTTCGGCGAGGCGAGGCGGGTGCTGCGTCCGGGCGGGCGCCTCGTGACGGTGACGGACTCGGAGGAAGACATTCGTGCGCGCACCATGACGCACTACTTTCCGGAAACGGTCGACCGGGAGCTTGAGCGCTACCATCCGGTGGCTCGCCTGACCGCGGCCATGCGGGCGGCAGGATTTGGCGGCATCGAGGTCGCTCACACCCGCCACGCGAGCGTCTTCAGCCCGGCCGACATCGACCGCTACCGGCGGCGCGCCTTCTCTGCGCTGCGGCTCATTTCGGAGGAGGCGTACAACAGGGGCCTCGCCCGCCTTGAGTCCGACTACGCCGCCGGCCCGCTTGAGCTTGAGCTGCTGGAGCTCTACACGTACGTGTCCGGAAGGGCGTAGGTCCCTTTTCCCAGGATTCTCACGTCCTTTACCGGCGGTCCTTTCGCTCTTGCGGGCAGCCCTTTTCATCAGGCGAGAATCTCGGGCGGGTAGTTCACTCCACATGAGCATGTGCCTGTCGGTGCGCTCACGTGCTGAAAACTAGCGACCGCCGTTCTCATCCAGTGAAAACGTACTGACGGCGATACTCGCCAGACGAGAACCATACGGCAGAGGTTCTCACGTGATGAAAACCGGTGGGGTGGATTTCCATCTGGCGAGAAGGCTAAGGCGGTCGTACTCGCCAGTTGAAAACCCCTCGGGATGGGTTCTCATCTGATGAGAACCCTGGGTACCATTTCCGCCACGTGAGAACTCGGAGATAGCTCCTCTCGCCACGTGAACACAGATCAACCAAGATTCTCGCACGGTGAAAACCTGCTCCCCCTCGGAGACCGGAGCCCGGGCAATACACTCCGGTCCACCGCATGAGGACTGCAGGACGCGATCGAAGCACGCACGCTCCTCTACGTTTTGTCTCCGGGGCTGCGCCGCTGCTGTTGCCTATCCAGCCTCCCAGTCTTGGCCGCGTAGGCAAGGCTGATCCTCGCCAGGGTCTTGTAGTAGGGTCCGTCTTCGTTCACATAGTTCAGCGCCAAGTTATCAGGCAGGAGCCTCCGAAAGGCCTCGGGGGCCAGATCCTCCGCTGACACGGTTATCAGGCTCACGCCCTGTTGCTGGCTGAGGGCTAGTTTCGCCAGATCATGGTTGCGAGTCTCCCTGAAGCCCTTGTCTTCGCCGAAGGTCGATGAGGCGGAGTAATGCTGGGAACCGTTGAACTCGAAGGCCACTTTGGCCTGGTAGTAGAACCGGTCGTACTCGAGGGGCGGGGCGTCCTCAGTAGGTCTGAGGAAGTCAGGGCGAGCGTTGTCCACATAGGCGTCGCTCCAGACCCACATATCGAGGTGGCGTTTCATCAGGAACTCCCCCCTGTTGGGGGCGAAGCCATACTCGACCTCAAGGAGTTGGGCCATTTCAACTTCGCAGCGAATGGGAATGGTCGGGATGGGGCATATCCTGCGACCTGGTTGTTTGGACATACGCATCCAATCGGTTGCCTCAAGCCGTTCGCAAGCCTTGGCTACCGTGGCCCATGATAAGTCCAGGGCTGCGGCGATTTGTCTGATATTCTTAGGCCTGAAGAACAGACACCATAGATACAGCGAACGGTCAATGAAGCCGAGTCCCTGCTGGGCCGCCAGCTCTCGCAATACCACGCCGTGCACTCGCACTCCTTGATCTCCGTCTCCTTTCCAGGGGCGATGGGCCCATTGTAGCATGAATGGGAAAATCTGACATGCCAGTTTCGGGCACGAGAAGACCCCGCCGAGCTCATCTGCCCGACGGGGTCTGCGTGGTCGGTCAAGAGGATTGTTGGTTGGGGCTCCCTACCTCCGCCGCAGCACCTTCCCCGCCCTGGTGCCGAGGTGTTTGCCGTCCCGCACTACCTGCTTGCCGTTGACAAAGACATGATGCAGCCCTGCCGGATGCCGGCGCGGCTCGATGTAGTCCCCTAACGCCGCGTACCTGGCCGGGTCCCATACGGCCAGATCGGCAAACGCCCCGGGCTCGACGCGTCCGCGGCCCTTGAGCCCGAGCCACTCCGCCGGGAAGCCTGTCAGCTTGTGCACAGCCGCCTCGAGGGGCTGCGGCGCAAAACGCCCCAAGTACGTGGCCACCGCGCTGTAGGTGTTGGGGTGAGGCAAGAAGTATGGCGGATGCTCGCCCCGCCAGTTGCAGTCAAACGCGAACGTGTCGCTGCCCATCATCGCCCGCGGGTGGGCGTAAAAGGCCTTCACCCCGGCCGCCGACATCCCGCCCGTAAACCGGACCACCGCCATGGGATCCTCGGCGACCAGGTCAAACAGCACGTCAAGAGCGTCCTGCGCCCCTGCGCCCGCCCCTGCGCCCGCCCCTGCGCCTCCGCCTCCGCCCCGCTCCACCGCGATGTCGGCCACGGTCCGGCCGTTCCAGCGCTCGTCAGCAGCCTGCAGAAACCTGATCCGCTGCGCCCACGCGGGGTCGGCCTTGGGCTGGAATGAATACCACTTCCCCGCCTCCAGCGTTGCGCGCAGCTCCGCGCGGAAGTCGCGCATCTTGAGGGCCCGGGCCAGACCCTCCAGCGATCCCAGTTCCCTGACCCACGGGGCCAGAGGGGTGACCAGGCGGTTGGCCAAAAGGACGCCGCCGTCCACGTTGGGTATGACGTCGAACGCCGCGTCGACGCCGTCCGCGATCGCCCTATCGATTACCTCCAGCGTGGCCTCGGCCGCAGCCTGTTCCATCGCCTCGGTTGCCGGCGGGTAGGTTGCGTACCCTGACTGGATGTGCGCGACCAGGACCTTGATCCCGCTACGCCGGCTGATCTCCATTCCTTCCTCGATGCCCGCGAGCTTGTTCTGCGGGCCGTTCCGCTTGGCGTCGCCGCGCCTGATGCCGGTCCGGCGCCAGTGAATCGCGTGCAGGCCGCGGTAGGCCTGCACGACCGTGGTCATTTCGACCAGCTCGGCGGTTTCGGCGTGGGCGCCCGGCTGGTAGTCGAGACCGCTGGAGAAACCGGCCGCGCCCTCCTCCATCGCCCCGCGGATCAGGTCTCCCATGCGGGCAAGCTCGCCGGCGCTGGGCGCGCGGGCGTGGTCGTCGCCCATGACCTGGGCCCGGACCGTGTTGTGGCCGACGAGGGGCACCAGGTTGAGCGAGATCCCAGAGCGCTCGACGCGGTCCAGCCATTCGCCGAAACCGTGCCAATCGATGTCCAGGCCGATCTTCTCGCGCGCCGCCGCGCGGACCCGCTCAAGTGGGTGAATGAGCGGTTCATGGTATTTGTAGGGCTCGATCTGGGGCCAGAAGTTCCACTCCCAGAACGAGAACAGGTAGCGGTCCACGAGGGGCGCGGGCGAAAAACCGCAGTGACCCGTGAGCACGGTGGTCGTGCCCTGCAGCAGGAAGCTCGGCGCCTCGGGGTAGGAGAGGATCGTGCCCTCGGCATGGTTATGTACGTCGATAAAGCCGGGGCTCACGACAGAGCCGGCCGGGCAGGCCAGGCGCTTGCCGGCCACTGCCGCCGACAGGTCGCCCACGGCCGCGATTCGCTCACCCTTGACCCCGACATCAGCCGCAAAGCGCGGCCGTCCGGTGCCGTCGATAACCGTACCGCCGGCAAGCACAACATCAAAAGACTCCGCCACCTGGAATCACCTCAAGCGCGCGGTTCGTGGGACCTCCGGCTACTTCCTGCAGCAGGGCTTCTGAGGTCAGCTAAGGAAAAGCCCCCGGTCCGCGGTGGCCGGGGGCCGACTGTGTGGCGAGGCGATGTGCGGAAAAGGGCTAGTGGGTTTCGATGTCCCTGGCCCCGTGCTCGCTCAATACTTTGCGGACCTCTTCTTCCTGGCCTTCATCCGACTCAACGGCGCAAAGGATCTTCCCCTGTTGGACCTGTTCCTGATAGTACTCGCTGCGTTCGGCCGGAATGCCCAGGTCAACGAGTCCGCCGACCAGTCCGCCGGTGGCGGCGCCGGTCAGTCCGGCAGCCAGCGGGCCCAGCGCAAGGATCGGGCCGATCCCGGGGACCGCGAAGAGCCCCGCGGCCGCGAGCAGGCCGCCCGCTCCGCCTATGGCTGCCCCGGTCCACGTACCGGTGCTGACGTCCTCGCGCATGCTCATGTCGCCGCCAGCGCCGCCAGCGCCGCCCTGGCCACCGCGCCCGGCGTGCCCGCCGGTGCCGGGCTCACCGCGTGTGCCTTCACGGCCCTCGCCCTTTTCGCCTCTGGCGGCAATGGAGATGCGCTCATGCAGGCCTTTGTCACGTAGCTCGCTGGCCGCGCGCTCCGCGTCCTCACGGTGCTGAAATACGCCCACGACTGTACTCATCCGATTACCTCCCTGTTTTAGTTCTGGCAAACACGATTCAGTTTGCCCGTAATCGCCTTGCGAGCGTCATCTAATTCCGGTCGCAGTCATTTATTTCCGGTCGCTGGCGCAGACGGATCAATTGTGGTAGCATGTCAGGTGCCGTGCTCGATGGTCATGCGGCGCCGACATAGCGGTAGCGGTGGATGTAGCTCAATTGGTTAGAGCGTCGGACTGTGGCTCCGAAGGCTGGGGGTTCGAGACCCCTCATTCACCCCAGATAACCAGGGCCTCCCCCAAAGGGAGGCCTTTCGCGCGCACCTTAGGGTATAATGATGACTGTCATTCCGGCGCATCGCCTGATGACGCAAGTCTGCCGTTTCGCTGGGGCGTCGCCAAGCGGTAAGGCGCCGGACTTTGGATCCGGTATTTCGTAGGTTCGAATCCTACCGCCCCAGCCAAAACACCCCGGCGGCGCGCCCCGGCACGCACCGCGGCGCGGGCTTTTCGCTGCTCGGACGGCATGGTAAACTACAGTAGCTATCGCCGGGACGCGACAATCCGGGGGTAACGTCTTGTGGGCCATTAGCTCAGCTGGCAGAGCACCCGCCTTTTAAGCGGGGTGTCGAAGGTTCGAATCCTTCATGGCCTACCAGTTTTTGTTCGAGGCGGCTTGATCCCACTCGAAGCGGCAGTTGAGGCGGGCGTAGCCGAATTGGCATAGGCGCTGGACTTAGGATCCAGTGGGGTCACCCCCGTGGGGGTTCAACTCCCCCCGCCCGCACCACCTCAGGCTGGCTCTGACCCAAGGAGGAACCCACGCGGTGAAAGTTGATCTCTCATACCCCGAAAAACACGTAGCCCTTCTATCCATCGACGTCGAGACGGACCGCATCGCCGAAGTTCGCGAACGCGTGTACCGCAGGCTGGTGCGCAAGTACAGCATCCCCGGTTTTCGCAAGGGCAAGGCGCCGCAGGCCATACTCGAGCGGTATGTCGGTCCGGAGGCGTTTGATCAGGAGGTCCTGGATGAGCTGCTTCCAGCGGCGTACCAGGAGGCCTTGGGGCAGGCGTCCGTCCAACCGGTCACGCCGCCTCAGGTTGAGGTCACGCAATGGCAGCGCGGCGAGCCGCTCCTGTTTAAGGCCACGGTGACCACGAAGCCCGAGGTGGCCTTGGGCCAGTACACGGGGCTCGAGGTGCGGCGGGACGCGGCGGACGTGACCGACGAGGCCGTGCAGGCCGATCTGTCCATCATCCAGCGCCGCCTCGCGGAGCTCGTCGACGCGCCAGCCGGCGCACCGCTCGCGCATGGCAGCGTGGCGGTTGTCGACTTTGCCGCAACCGTCGACGGCAGTCCGCTTGAGGGCGGATCCGCCCAGGACTACCCGCTCGAGATCGGCTCGGGGCAGTTTGTGCCGGGTTTTGAGGAGCAGTTGGCCGGGGCCAAGGTCGGCGACGAGCGCGAGCTGGCCATCACATTTCCGGCTGACTACGAAGCAAGCCTGGCGGGCAAGGAAGCCCTCTTCAAGGTGACCGTTAAAGGGCACCGCGTCCGCAACCTTCCCGAGCTGGATGACGAGTTTGCGCGTAAGGCCGCGCCGCTGCTTGGGCTCGAGGTCGATGAGGAGGGGTTCGGGCTTGAACGCCTCCGGGCCGAGATCCGCCGCCGCCTCGAAGCGGGCGCGGAAAACCGGGTGCGCGCCGACTACGAGCGCCGCGTTGTTGACGCCGTGATGGGGAATTCTCAACTGGAAGTGCCGGAGGTAATGATCGCCAACCGGGCGGCCGCGTTGCGCAGGGGTTTCGTTGAAACCCTGGAGCGGCGAAAGCTCACTCTGCAGGAGTACATGACCGCGGGCGGCCAGACCGAGGTGGACCTCGAGTCCGGTTTCCGGTTGCGAGCAGAGGGCGAATTGCGCCGTGAGCTGGTGATGGAGGCTATCGCGCGCAAAGAGGGGATATCCGCGGGCGAGCAGGAAGTAGACGAACGAATCACGACCATGGCCCGTCTATATGGACAGGACCCGGCCCGCTTGCGGGCGGCCCTGGAGCAGGGTGACCGCCGCTCGGATATCGCCGCGGAGATCGTCGCCCGCAAGACCATAGACTATCTGGTGGGGGCGCAGGTACCGGTCGGAACCCGCGACGAGCCCGGAAACGTAACCAGTGAAGAGGGACAGGTCCAGCCTGCCGATTCCAAGGAGGAAAAGCAATGAGCCTCGTGCCCATGGTCATCGAGCAGACCGGCCGCGGGGAGAGAGCGTTCGACATTTACTCCCGGCTGCTCAAGGACCGTATCATCTTTTTAGGAACGCCGATCGACCACCATGTCGCCAATCTTGTTGTCGCGCAGTTGCTCTTTCTGGAGAGCGAGGACCCCGATAAGGATATTATGCTGTATATCAACTCGCCGGGCGGCGTGGTCGAGTCGGGCTTGGCCATATTCGACACGATGCAGTACATCAAGGCGCCGGTTTCGACGATGTGCATCGGGCTCGCGGCAAGCATCTCGGCGGTTATCCTGGCTGGCGGGTCCAAGGGCAAGCGGTATAGCCTGCCGCACGCGCGGATCATGATCCACCAGCCGTCCATGACCGGCCTGCAGGGTCCGGCCAGCGATATCCAGATTTACGCCAAGGAGATACTCAAGAGCAGGGAACTGCTCAACGGGATCCTCGCTCAGCATACGGGGCAGCCCATGGAGCGGGTTTCACAGGACTCTGAGCGGGACTTCTTCATGTCAGCCAAAGAAGCCAAGGAGTACGGGTTCATCGACGGCGTGTTAGACCGGCCCAAGATGGGGCGCTAGCCGAGGCACTGCCTCGCCGGGCCGCATACCGTTAGGCATAGCGCAATAGGGAAACGCAGCGAAACTTGGACAAGGCACTACCACTTCTTAGACGGGGGGGTGAGGGATTGTTCAAGTTCAGCGATGACAAGGGCCAGCTAAAGTGCTCGTTCTGCGGCAAGGCGCAGGACCAGGTCAAACGGTTGGTCGCCGGTCCCGGCGTCTACATATGCGACGAGTGCATCGAGCTCTGCAACGAGATCATTGAGGAGGAGCTAAGCGAAGAGGCCGAGGTCAAGATCAAGGACTTCCCCAAGCCCAAGCAGATAAAAGACGCTCTGGACGAATACGTCATCGGGCAGGATCGGGCCAAGCGCATTCTGGCCGTGGCCGTGTACAATCACTACAAGCGGATAAACATGGCCAAGAAGCATGAGGACGTCGAGCTGCTTAAATCCAACATCGTCATGCTTGGTCCGACAGGCTGCGGCAAGACGTATCTGGCGCAAACCCTTGCGCGCATCCTCAACGTTCCCTTCGCCATTTCCGACGCGACCTCGCTGACCGAGGCCGGTTATGTCGGCGAGGACGTCGAGAACATCTTGCTGCGGCTCATTCAGGCGGCGGACTACGACGTTGAGAAGGCTGAGCGGGGCATCGTCTACATCGACGAGATCGACAAGATCGCCCGCAAGTCCGAGAACCCGTCGATCACGCGCGATGTATCCGGTGAAGGCGTGCAGCAGGCCCTGCTCAAGATACTTGAGGGCACGGTGGCCAGCGTACCGCCGCAGGGAGGGCGCAAGCACCCGCACCAGGAGTTCATCCAGATCGACACGACCAACATCCTTTTCATCTGCGGCGGCGCGTTCGAGAGCGTCGACAAGATCATCTCCGCCCGTATCGGCCAAAAGGCCATTGGGTTCGGGGCCGACATCAAGGGCAAGCAGGACCTGTCCCTGGGCGACGTGCTGTCCCAGATCATGCCCCAGGACCTGCTCAAGTTCGGCATGATCCCGGAGTTCGTGGGGCGCGTGCCGGTTATCGCCACGCTCGAGCCGCTTGATGAAAAGGCCCTGATCGACATCCTTACCAAGCCCAAAAACGCGCTGGCGCGGCAATACCGCAAGTTCCTGGAGCTCGACGGGGTTGACCTGGAATTCCGCGAGGACGCCCTGCGCGAGATCGCCCAGCAGGCCATCAAGCGCAAGCAGGGGGCCCGCGGGCTAAGGGCGATAATCGAGGACGTCATGCTCAACGTGATGTACGACGTCCCGTCGCGGACCGACGTCACAAAGTGCATCGTCACTCGCGAAGTCATCACCAAGCGCGAGGACCCGTTGCTGGTAACAGCGGAACGCAAGCGCAAAGAGGAGACGGCCTAAGGGTCGTTCACAGAGAAAAACGGCATCGCGGGCCAGCTGATCCAGCCGGCCCGCTTCACTTGTCCCCGGCGGGCGACAAAGGGAGGACGCGCCCGGCAGGCGAAACTCTCCCCCGTCATCGTCACGTCATGCCCCGAAAGGTGGTGGGCTCTTGTCAACCTACAGGCGCCTCATCGGACTGCCGGTTATCGCGCTTGCCGATGGCACCCGTCTGGGAACCGTCCGGCATCTCATTATTGACTCCGGCAAGGCCCAGATCGTCGGCCTGGCGTTGGAGGATGGCCGCTGGTGGCGCCCGAGTCCAGTGCTGTTGCTGCGCGACGCGGTGGGCCTTGGTGACGAGGTCGTGACGGTGCGCGACCGGGCCGCGCTGGTCGAGGCCCCCGGGCAGCCGGAGTTGGAGCCTTTGCTCCTTGGGGAGCGTCCGCTCGTCGGTCAGCGGGTCCTGCGGGTTGACGGTTCGCTCCTCGGCTGGGTGACGGACTACGCCTTTGACCCGCGGTCGGGCCGTATCTTATCGCTCGAGGTGTCCCCGGACGGCGCAGGCGGCGCTGACGATTCGGACGGCGCCGTGGCGCCGCAGCTGGTGGCGTACCAGCAAGTTCAGGTCCTCGGTCCGGATGCCGTGGTGGTAGCCCAAGCCGTCAGACAGGAGCCGAGGCACGCGCCGCTCCCGCCGCCCCCCGCGCCTGCTTCCGTGGCATCCGCTCCTGTGGCGTCCCCTCCTGAGCCCAATCGGACCACGGAAACCGCTGCGGACGCACCATGCGAAGCCACAGGCGCCGCACCGGCCGGGCAGCCCACGGCAACCACCGGCGGGGACCTTGCCCGCCTGTTCCGGGAGCGGCAAGAACGCTTTCTGCTGGGAAAGGTCGCCGGGCGGCCGGTCCTCGGGCGCGAGCGCAATGTCTTGGTGGAGGCCGGCACGACGGTCACGCAGGAGATCCTGGCAAAGGTAAAGGAGGCCGGCAAGCTGCTCGAGTTGACGGCCAGCGTAAGCATCTCTCGCGACGATCAGTCATAACTGCCCGAAGCCCAGCTTACCCCGGATAGCTGCGAATACGCAGGCAAATACTTTGCCTGGGGCCGGCGGCGCCCCAACGCCACCGCGACTTGGGGGCCTGCGGTTTGAACATCGGCAGCATCCTGACTTTGGTCCAGTTTTTCTTCGCCATCGTCATCGGCCTGTACTTTCTGAACCTGCTGCGCTCGCAGCAGGGAACGAAGGTCGCCGTCGACCGCGAATCCAAGAAGGAACTGGACAAACTGGAGCGGCTGAGGGCTGTCCGGCTGACGCAGCCCCTGGCCGAGCGGACCCGGCCGAGCCGCTTTGAGGACATCATCGGTCAGGCCGACGGGCTGCGCGCCCTGCGGGCAGCCCTGTGCGGCCCCAACCCGCAGCACGTGATCATCTACGGGCCGCCCGGGATAGGCAAGACGGCCGCGGCACGCCTGGTGCTTGGAGAGGCCAAGCGCAACCCCGAATCTCCTTTCGCCGAGGAGGCCCGGTTTGTCGAAATCGACGCCACGACCGCGCGCTTTGACGAGCGCGGTATCGCGGATCCCCTGATCGGCTCGGTCCACGACCCGATCTACCAGGGAGCCGGTGCGATGGGGATCGCGGGCATTCCGCAGCCCAAGCCCGGCGCGGTGACCAAGGCCCATGGCGGCGTGCTTTTTATCGACGAGATCGGCGAACTGCACCCGGTGCAGATGAACAAGCTGCTCAAGGTGCTCGAGGACCGCAAGGTGTTCCTTGAAAGCGCGTATTACTGCGCCGAGGACGCCAACATCCCGCGGCATATCAAGGACATCTTTGATAACGGCCTGCCCGCCGACTTCCGGCTTGTGGGCGCGACAACCCACCTCCCCGACGACATCCCGCCGGCGATCAGGTCGCGGTGCGTGGAGGTGTTCTTCCGGCCGCTGCGTCCCGAGGAGGTCTCGCAGATCGCGGCCAACGCCGCCGACCGCATCAGCTTCGAGATCGACCCGCAGGCGCTTCTTGTCCTGCGTTCCTATGCCCAAAACGGACGCGACGCCGTCAACATCATCCAGGTCGCGGCCGGCATCGCCCAGACCGAGGGGCGGCGCGGGATATCGCGCGAGGACATCGAATGGGTGGTCGCCAGCGGCCAGTACGCGCCACGAATGATGTTCAGACCACCGTCCAGGCCCACGGTGGGAGTGGTCTGCGGGCTGGCGATTACCGGTCCCAACTGCGGCACGCTGATTGAAATCGAGGCCTCGGCCGCACACGCCCTCCATCCGGGCGAAGGACGCCTTACGGTGACCGGCATTATTGAAGAGGAGGAGTTTAGCTCCCTGCACCGCAAGCTCCGCCGCAAGGGAATGGCCAGGGGGGCCGTCGAGAACGTCCTTACAGTGCTCAAGAACCTGCTGGGCGTACACGCCGATGACTACGACCTGCATATCAACTTCCCCGGCGGCGTTCCCACCGACGGGCCCTCGGCGGGAACCGCCGTCGCCACCGCGATCTACTCGGCGATAGCGGGAATCCCGGTGGACAACAGGGTTGCCATCACCGGCGAGCTATCCATCACCGGCGACGTCAAGCCGGTAGGGGGTATCGTGGCGAAGATCCAGGCCGCCGGGCACAGCTCCATTGATACTGTCCTCATCCCCCACGAGAACTGGCAGGAGCTTTTCCGCAAGGAGCCGCGCATCAAGGTCGTGCCGGTGAGGCGCCTCGAGGAGGTGCTGGCGCACGCGATGGCTGGAGCTCCCGCGCTACGGGGCGGCGACGCGCACGAACTCACGACCGCGGCGGCCAACGCAGCGGGGACGGCCGGTGCCGCCGGCAGGGGCTCGGGGCCTACCGGCTAGCTGCGCGCCCCCCGGGGACCGGCAGACCCGGGGCCACCGGCCGCGGGTCTGCATTGCGCACCACTCGGCAGTACCGCGCTGATCACCCATTCCGGCCAGACCATCCAAAGACGACATTCCCTGAGCCGGATCCCGCGGCAAGACCTTCATTGGCGGCAGCCATTTGGCGTTCCGAACCGTCTGCCTGGGCATTTGTTCGCGACACGCACGGACAAGTGCAGGACTACGCATGCGCAGGTGGAATACCTGCTTATGCCGTCATATCATCCCTAGCGAGGCGACGAAAGGAGGTTGGCCAGAGTGCCATTGCGCCGACAACAGGTCGTGCCGTTGGCCCGTGAGGTGCCGCTGCTTCCTCTCCGGGGGCTGCTCGTATTTCCTCGTATGATGATGCACCTTGAGGTTGGGCGGGAGAAGTCCATCAGTGCCGTTACAGACGCCATGGATCGCGATCGCCGTATCCTGCTGGCCACCCAAAAGGACGTCGAAGTCGAGCAACCCGGGCCGGATGATATTCACGACGTTGGCACCCTGGCGGAAATAAAGCAGCTTGTGCGGTTGCCCGACGGCAACCTGCGGGTGCTTGTCGAGGGGCTATCGAGGGCGCGGATTCTGGGGTTTGTACGCACCGAGCCCAGCCATCGCGTCCGGGTTGAGGAGCTGCCGCTCAGCAGCGAGTCAAGCGCCGAGATCGAGGCCATGACGCGGACGGTTACGGGCCTGTTCGAGCAGTATGCCAAACAGAGCCGCCGCCTCGGTAGTGACGCGCTAAGCTCGGTCCAGGGCTTGACCGATTCCGGCGAGATTGCCGACCAGATCACCTCGATGCTAAACCTCAAGGTGGAGGAAAAGCAGGCGCTGCTCGACGCGGCGGACACCGGCGAGCGTCTGGCCATTCTCGCCGAGGTGCTCTACCGCGAGATCGAGATCATGGAGCTGGAGCGAAAGATCAGCCACCGCGTGCGCAAGCAGATGGAGAAATCCCAGCGCGAGTACTACCTTCGCGAGCAGCTTAAAGCAATACACAAGGAGCTCGGCGACGGCGGCGAGGACCGGGCCGGCGAGGCGGCCGAGCTGCGGGAACGCATCAAGCAGGCCAACCTGCCGGCGGATGCCGAGGACAAGGCGCTCAAGGAAGTCGAGCGCCTCGAGCGCATGCCGCCGATGGCCGCCGAGGCGGTCGTGGTGCGCACCTACCTCGACTGGCTTCTTTCGCTTCCCTGGAGCCAGGCAACCGATGATAGTCTCGACCTCAAGGCTGCCCAGCAGGTGCTGGACGAGGACCACTACGGACTGGTCAAGGTCAAGGAGCGGATCCTCGAGTTCCTGGCGATCCGTCACCTGTCCAAAGACCTGCGCGGTCCGATCCTGTGCCTGGTCGGCCCGCCGGGTGTGGGCAAGACATCGCTCGGCAAGAGCATCGCCCGGGCCCTGGGGCGCAAGTTTGTGCGCATCTCCCTCGGCGGCGTGCGCGACGAGGCCGAAATACGCGGGCACCGGCGCACATATGTCGGAGCGCTGCCCGGACGGATCATTCAGGGTATCCGCCAGGCAGGCAGCAGCAACCCGGTGTTCTTGATGGACGAGATCGACAAGCTGGGCGTGGACTACCGCGGCGACCCTGCCTCCGCTCTGTTGGAGGTTCTCGATCCGGAACAAAACAGGACCTTCTCGGACCACTACCTTGAGGTCCCGTTCAACCTGGCCAACGTGCTTTTTATCACGACCGCCAATAACCGGCACACGATCCCGCAGCCGCTGCTGGACCGCATGGAGGTCATCAACCTTCCCGGATATACCGAGGAGGAAAAGGTGCAAATCGGGCGGCGGCATCTGATGGGCAAGGTGCTGCGCGAGCACGGCCTGTCCCGCGGCCAGCTCGAAGTGTCGGACAACGCGATGCGCCAGGTCGTCAGCCTCTACACGCGTGAGGCGGGCGTTCGCGCCTTCGAGCGCCACTTGGCGTCAATATGCCGCAAGGTGGCCAGGGAGATCGTCGGCGGCCGGAAGCGTCTGACCCGCGTGCCTGTCAACAGCCTCCGCACCTACCTCGGCATCCCTCCGTTCCACGCGAGCGAGGCTGAGAAGCGCGACGAGATCGGCGTCGCCCAGGCGCTCGCGGTCACGGAGTACGGCGGCACGCTGATGCCGATCGAGGTCACCCTGCTCAAGGGCAAGGGCTCGGTGATGCTCACCGGCAAACTGGGCGAGGTCATGCGCGAATCGGCCCAGGCCGGACTGTCGTACATCAGGTCGCGTAGCGAACAGCTGGACATAGAGCCTGATTTCCATGAGAAGTACGACATTCACGTGCACATCCCGGAGGGCTCGATTCCCAAAGACGGGCCGTCCGCCGGCATCACGATAGCCCTGGCTGTCGTGTCCGCCCTGGCGCGAATCCCGGTCCGGCACGATGTGGCCATGACAGGCGAAATCACCCTGCGAGGCAAGGTTCTCGGCATCGGCGGTATAAAAGAGAAAGTCCTCGCGGCGCACCGGGCGGGGATCAAGACCGTGATCATCCCCAAGGAAAACGAGAAAGACCTGGAGGATATTCCGCCTGAAGTGCGGCGGGACCTGGAGTTCTCGCTTGTCGAGCACATGGATGAGGTGCTTGAGGTCGCGCTGGCCGGAGAAACGCCGGGCGCCGCGGCCGCTCGTGTGCCGCCCAACGCCCAACAAAGCCTGGAAGGTCCCGTCGTTTCGCATCACCTGTCCTAACAGCTTTTCCGCGCTCCATCCGGGCCGCCGGCATGACCGGCGGCTCGTTTCTGTCCGAGCGCATTTAGATGCCCGTTTAGCTGGTAGTATCCCCGTCGCCGACAAGCGTGGCCGGCTCCGATTTATTGCTCGTTGACAGCCTGCGAGCCGGGCATATAATGAGTGTCGCATGAAAGCTATTACAGCCTGGCTGCTTGATCGGCGCACGGTGGGCCGGCGGCCGAGAGGGAGGGGTCCTACGAGAAAAGGGGCAGAGTGGTTTGGCCGTCCTCCTAATTATGCAGTCAAGGAGCAATGAACCAATGGGCTTAACCGTAGCGCTCTGCTTCAATCTCGGCAAGGACTTCGTCCCCCGAGATGATGAGCCTCCCGATTTGCACTGTGAACTCGACTCGGAAAAGACAGTCGGCGCCGTCTGCGCCGCCCTTGTCGACGGCGGGCACACCCCCGTCCTGATCGAGGCCGACGCGGACGCACCCGCGCGGTTGTCCGCAACGAGGCCTGACCTTGTCTTCAACATCGCTGAAGGCCTGTGCGGGGAAAGCCGCGAGAGCTTCATCCCCGCGGTCTGTGATTCGCTGGGGATCCCCTACACCGGTTCCGGCGTTCTACCGCTCGCGCTGTCGCTCGACAAGGCGATGGCAAAGCGGGTCTTGGCGTTCGAAGGTGTGCCGACGCCCCCCTTCAAGGTCATCCGGCCGGGCGAGGAGATCGATGTGCGCGGCCTGCGGTATCCGCTTTTCGTCAAACCGCTCCGCGAGGGGTCGAGCATGGGCATCTCCCCGCAGTCGCGGGTTGACGGCCCGTTCGAACTCCGCGAGCAGGTCTACGCCGTGCATCAGGGCTACCGCCAGCCGGCGCTGGTCGAGGAGTTCCTTGAGGGGCGCGAGTTCACCGTGGGCATCCTCGGCAACGAGGATCCGGAGTTCTTTCCCATAATGGAGATCAACTTCGCCGCTGTTCCACCGGAGCACGAGGTCTACTCGCGCCAGTTCAAGGCGGAGTGGTCGTCGTGGGACTACTACCTGTGCCCGGCGCCGGTCAGCGAGCTGGAACGGCGGATCATGGAAGAAACCGCCCTGTCGGCTTTTCGCGCTCTGGGTTGCCGCGATTTCGGCCGGGTTGACATCCGGTACGACCGCGACGGCCGGCCGCACGTCCTGGAAATCAACCCGATCCCCGGCATGTCCCCCGGCTTCAGCGATTATCCGCGTATGGCGGAGGTCGGCGGGTATACATATGCCGCTCTGGTCAACGCCGTCGTTCGCGTCACCGCGCTCCGCTGTGGGCTGCTGCACGGCGGCCGTATGATCGCCGCCACCGGATCAAGCTAGGTACTGGCGCCAGGCCCCAGTCGGGTCAGCTCGGCTGGGGCTTGGCCTTGTGCGTTCAAATCCGGCTAGTCCGCACCGTGCCACAATGCACCAATCCCGCTCCGGCAGGAAGGGCCAAACCACCAGCGAAAACACCGGACAAGCAGCCAAAAGCCCTGCGTTACGCATCGGGCGAAGGCGTGTCTGAAGGGCCCCGGGGACGTCTCGCCTTGACCATGTCCGCCCCCGACCCAGGGAGGGATTCCGCGACGTGGCGAGGGCTGTTGCACTCCGTCCCGTGGCTGAGGACGATTTCGACCGCTTGGTAACCTGGGAAACCGACCCCACCATCGAAATCCAGTTTGGCAAGACCTTTTCATCCATCGGCGACTTCAGGCGCTACCGTGCAGAACTCGTGCGCGGGCGCCGCTATGCCATGGTGGTCGAGGCCGAGCAGACCGGAATCATCGGCTATGTCGAGCTTGTCAACCTGGCCTGGCGGGCCAAGTCCGCCGAGCTCTGCGTGCTCATCGGCGAGGAGCGCTTCCGGGGGCTGGGCCACGGCACGTCCGCCCTTGACCTCTTCCTGCAGGTCGCCTTCGAGCAGCTTGCGCTGGATCGCGTCTACCTCAGGGTCGCGTGCGGCAACAAGCGCGCCCGGCGCTGCTACGAAAAATGCGGCTTCCGGGCCAGAGGCATACTGCCGGTGACGGCGCGCCAGCCGGACCGCTCGGACGACCTGCTGCTAATGGAGCTGTGGCGGTGTGATTGGGCCGCGGGCGGCCGCGTCGCGGCGGGGGAGTCTTAGCGGGGTCAGGCGGGCGAGGCGCGGCGGGGCCGGGCGAGGCGCCGCGGGACTGCTCGCTACAGAGCAGGTGCTGGGCCCGACCTGCTTTCTGCAGATCAGATGTGGGCCGACCTGCTTTCCACAGAGCAGCAGATGGGTTCCTGCTCGCCACGAAGCAGATGGCTTGGTGGACCTGCTTTCCTGAGAGCAGGTCGCCGGCAGTACCTGCTTTGTAGCAAGCAGGCGCCGTGTCCGGCCTCCCACCAGCGGGCCGGCGAGCCTGCCGGCAGCGTGCTTCGTTTCCCCCGCAGTTGACACTACCCGGCCAGCTTGCTAGATTGGTTCTAATCACACAGTGCACTGGCAATGACGAGGAAGAGTAGTCCCGCACGGACCTCAGAGAGGGCGGCTCACCGGCTGCGAGGCCGCCTGGGAGATTGGCGGGACGAATGTCGCCTCTGAGCTTCCGGCGCGAGGGCCCGCAGGGATACCGATCCCGGGCCGGAGAGCCGGGCGGGAGAAGCCCGTTACAGCGTCAAGTGCTTGACGGCCGGCCTGCCGGATCGGATCGGATCGGCCTGGCGGCCGGCGGCGGGAACTAAGGTGGTACCGCGGGAGCGGATGCTTTCGTCCTTTGGGGGCGAAGGCATTTTTGTTTTCGGTGCCGCCGCGAAGAGGAGTTGAGATGCCCATGAAGACGACATCCGGGCTCGCCGGGCCCGCAGTGCCCACGGCGCCCGCCGCGCCCACGACACCCGCCACGCCCGCCGGCGATCAGCCGCAGGGCCGGCGGGATCTGCCGACAGTCTACGACCCAGCGTCCGTGGAGGTTCGCCGTTACGAGGAGTGGGTGGAGGCGGGGTATTTCCGCGCCGAAATCGTGCCGGGCCAGGAGCCCTTCACGATCGTCATTCCGCCGCCCAATATCACCGGCGCCCTGCACATCGGCCACGCCCTGAACAACTCGCTTCAGGATGTGCTGATACGCTGGCGGCGGATGGCTGGCCAGCCGGCGCTGTGGCTTCCCGGCACCGACCATGCCAGCATCGCCACGCACGCGCGCATTGAGAAAAACCTGGCCGAGGAAGGGACCAGCCGCTTCGAAATAGGCCGGGAGGAGTTTCTGCGCCGCGCCTGGGCCTGGTACGACAAGTACGGCAACACCATCCTCAACCAGCTCCGCCGGCTCGGCTGTTCCTGCGACTGGTCGCGCCAGCGCTTCACGCTGGACGAGGGCTTGTCACGGGCGGTGCAGGACCATTTCATCACTCTCTATGAGCAAGGGCTCATCTACCGCGGCGACTACATCGTCAACTGGTGTCCGGGCTGCCGCACGGTGGTGTCGGACATCGAGGTCGTCCACACCGACGAGGACAGCCACCTGTGGCATGTGGCTTACCCCTTGGCCGACGGTTCCGGCGAAATCGTGGTCGCCACCACGCGGCCCGAAACGATGTTGGGCGATACCGCCGTAGCGGTGCATCCCGATGACGAGCGGTACCGCGATTTGGTCGGCAAGGAAGCCGTACTGCCGGTGGTCGGCAGGATGCTGCCGATCATCGCTGACACGTACGTGGACCCGGCGTTCGGGAGCGGAGCGGTGAAAGTGACTCCGGCTCACGATCCCAACGACTACGAGATCGGGCGGCGTCACCGGCTGCAGCAGGTCACGGTCATCGGCGAGGACATGAACATGACGCCCCAGGCCGGCAAGTACGCCGGCATGGACCGCTACGAGTGCCGGTCGCTGCTTGTAGAGGAACTGGAGAGCCTCGGCGCGCTGCGTTCGGTCGAGCCCTACCGGCACTCCGTGGGGCACTGCGACCGCTGCGACACGGTGATCGAGCCGCTGATTTCCCGCCAGTGGTTTGTTAAGATGAAACCCCTCGCGGGTCCGGCGATCGCCGTCGTCCGGCGCGGACGTGTGCGTATCCTGCCCGAGCGGTTCGAGAAGATCTACCTCAACTGGATGGAGAACATCCGCGACTGGTGCATCAGCCGCCAGCTCTGGTGGGGCCACCGGATTCCGGCCTGGTATTGCCGGCAATGCGGCGAGGTGATCGTCGCCCGGGAGGAGCCGGCGTCCTGCGCCGCCTGCGGCGGCCTGCTGGAGCAGGACCAGGACGTGCTGGACACCTGGTTTTCCTCGGCGCTTTGGCCGTTCAGCACCCTCGGCTGGCCAGACGACACGCCCGACCTGCGCTACTTCTTCCCGACGACGGTGCTGATCACGGCCTACGAGATCATCTTCTTCTGGGTGGCGAGGATGATATTCAGCTCGCTGCACCTGACCGGCGACCGCCCGTTCCGCGATGTGCTGATCCACGGGCTCGTCCGCGACGGCGAAGGGCGCAAGATGTCCAAGTCGCTGGACAACGGCGTGGACCCCATCGAGGTGATCGAGAAACACGGCGCCGATGCGCTGCGTTTCGGCCTGCTGACGGGGACGTCGCTCGGCGGCGATGTGCGGTTTTCCTGGGACAAGTTCGAGTCAGCGCGCAACTTCGTAAACAAGCTGTGGAACGCGGCCAGGTTTGTCCTCCTCAACCTTGACGGGCCCGGGCAGGACGCACCTGCCGTCGCCGCCGGCGGGGGCCGGGAAGGGCTCCCTGCCGCGGATCTGGAGCTGGCCGACCGCTGGATCCTCTCGCGCCTGGCCCGGCTTACGGCACAGGTCAGCTCGATGCTGGAGCGCTACGATGTCGGCGAGGCGGCGAAGGCCATGTACGATTTCGCCTGGGGGGAGTTCTGCGACTGGTACATCGAGCTCGCCAAGATCCGCCTGTACGGCGATGATCCGGCGCGCCGCGACGCGGCCCAGGCAGTTCTCGTCTACGTGCTGGAACGGCTGTTGCGCCTGCTTCATCCGGTGATGCCGTTCGTGACGGAGGAAATCTGGCAGGCCCTGCCGCACGACGGCCCGAGCATTGTCGTCGCGCCGTGGCCCGAGACCCTTCCTCACCTGGAGAACGACCGGGCCGAAGCGGAAATGGGCCGCGTCATGGATACCATCCGGGCCGTCCGGAACATCCGCGCGGAGATGAACGTCCCGGCCGGAAAGCAGGCCGATGTTACCTTGCAGGCCGCCGAGCCCCGCGTGCGCGAGTTGCTTTCCGCGGCGTCACCGTATATCCGCGGCCTGGCGTCCGTCGGCGGGCTGCAGGTCGAACCAACCGGCGGCACCCGGCCCAAGCAGGCGGGCGCGGCGATCCTCGCGGGGATCGAGGTCTACATGCCGCTGCGCGGCCTCATCGACTTCGAAAGGGAGGCGGGGCGCATCCGCCGGGCGCTGGGAGAAGCGGAGTTGGAGCTGGCCCGGGCCCGCGAACGCCTGGCAAATGAGAGCTTTCTGCGGCGCGCTCCGGCCGACGTGGTCGCCAGGGAACGCGAGAAGGAAGCCCAATACGCTGAGCAGGCCGAAAAGCTGCGCCAGCGGCTGACGTTGCTTGAGGAAGCATAGGATCATGTCTCCCGAGGAGGCCCTGGCGTTCCTGCACGGTCTGTACCGTCCCGGCGCGAAGCCGCCTACGAGCCTTGCCCGCGTGCGCGAGTTGCTGCGCCGGCTGGGGCATCCCGAGCTCGGCCTGCGCACCGTGCACATCACCGGGACCAACGGCAAGGGGTCGGTGGCGGCGACCGTGGCGGAGATAATGCGGGCCGCCGGACACCGGACCGGGTTGTTCATTTCCCCGTACCTGGAGCGCTTTGGCGAAAGGGTCGTGTTCGACGGACGCGAGCTGCCTGACGAAGCGTTGGTTTCGTTTGTGCCGCGAATCCGCGCGGCCGTCGCGGGCATGACGGCCGCCGGCTGGGACGCGCCCGCCGAGTTCGAGGCTGTTACCGCGCTTGCGGCGCTGTACTACCAGCGCGAGGCAGCGGACGTGGTGTCGCTGGAAGCGGGCCTGGGCGGGCGCCTGGACGCCACCAACGCGATACCAGGGTCCCTGGTCAGCGTGATCACGCGCGTCGGACTGGACCACGTGGACCGTCTGGGTCCGACGGTGGCCGACATCGCCAGGGAGAAAGCCGACATCATCCGCCCGGGCGGGCCGGTTGTGGCGGGACGGCTGCGCCCCGAACCCCTTGCGGTGATCACCGGGGCGGCCGCCGCCCGCCGGGCGCAGCTCGTGCTGCTCGGCCGCGATTTCGACTACACGCTGCACAGCTCCGGCCTGGACGGTCTGCGTCTGACAGTGCGGGGCCGCTTAGCATCCTATGACGGCCTGCATTTCCCCTTGCTCGGGGAGCACCAGGCGGACAATCTGGCATGCGCGGTGGCCGCCGTCGAGTGCGCGGCGGAGCGGGGCCTGCCCGTGACGCCGGAGGCGATTAGGGCGGGAGCGGCGGCCGTCAGGTGGCCCGCGCGGCTTGAGATTCTTTCCAGCACGCCGACCGTTATTCTGGACGGAGCGCACAATCCCGACGCCATCGAGGCCCTTGCCGCGTCTCTGCGGGCGCTGTTTGGCCGCCAGGGGCGGCGGCTCGTGGCGGTTGTGGGGGCGCTCGGCGACAAGGCAACCGAGGCGATGTTCGCGTCCCTGCTGCCGCTTGTTGATGAGTTGGTCGTGACCACTCCGTCCTTTGCGGCGCGCGCGATGCCTGCGGAGCGTCTGGCCGCGCTGGTGCGGGACCAATACCCGGAACTGCCGGTCAGATCCGTGCCTGATATCCGCGACGCCGTCTGCGCGGGGCTGTCTCTGGTCGGGCCCCGGGACCTCCTGCTTGTGACGGGGTCGTTTTACCTGGTTGGCGATGCGCGGCGGCACCTGCGGGAACTGCTTGGGTTCGTGTCCCCCTGACCGGCCTGCCGGCCCGCAGCAGGGTTGTGCCGCCGGGTCCCCGAATTGAGAGCGAGGTTTGGGCATGCATGCCACCCAAGGCAGATTCGGGAGGTAGCCGCCGTGCATCGATCCGGGCGCAAGCGGGAGCCGGCCCGCCGCTCGCTGGGCGTGGTCATGTTCCTTGTCGCACTGGGCCTCGCCGGGTTGGTGGTCGGGGCATTCTTCGGCAACTACATCATCAGGTCTCTGATCGAGGCTACCAGTCCTCCCGGCGGCACGTCTTCCGGCGGCGGGACGACGCCGGGCGGGACTACTCCCGGTGGGACAACGCCCGGGGGTGGGACCACTCCAGGCGGGACGACGCCCGGGGTGACGCCGCCGCCTTCATCAGTGCAGGTGTTGCTGCAGCCGTACACTTTCTTCGCGGTTCAGGTCGGGGCGTTCAGCGAGGCGAGCATGGCCCAGCAGGTGGCGCGTCAGGCCTCGGAGCTGGGCCTTCCCAGCCACGTTGGGGAGCCTGAGCCTGACGGGAGCGACAGGCTCTGGCGCGTGCGCTGCGCGATTTTGCCGTCGCGAGAAGGAGCGGAAGCGGTGCTCAAGATCGCTCGTACCGCAGGCTACACGGACGCGTTTCTGGCCCAGTTCCAGACCCGCGCGATGGACCTGACCGTCCAGGCGTCTTCGGCGCAATACCTCACTGGTTTCCGCGATGCGCTGCAGGGCATGTCCGAACTGATGCGCAATGAGGCCCAGGCCTGGGACGCCCATGCGCGCGGAGGGCTCGACTCGCGGGTTCTTGGCGGGTACCTGACCGCGGTCGGCGCCTCCGCGGCAAAGGTTCGCCAGGCGCTTACCGGCTTGACGCCGCCGACCGATCTTCGCGAGCGGCACGACGTGTTGACCGGTCTGGTCAACATGGCCGACGCGTCCGCCGTTGAGTTCGCCAACGCCGCGCAGGGAACCCAAGCCCAATACGCCCGCGCGATGAGTGAATACATGAGGTTTGTTGCAGCCTTCAGCCGCGTTTGCGCCAGCTGGCGATAAACTACTGGGGCAGGACAAGCTGGCCTGTTGTAGAATGTCTGCATGTTCTAAATGCTAGCCCAGCAGACGGTGAGCACGACCCCGTCTCCCTGGCGCTCCGGGGCCCGCCAGCGCGCAGGGCCCCAGTGGCAGGGGAGCGGTTTGTTTTTTGGACGCCTGGAGCGTGCGTCCGCCCGGCGGCCGGGCGGCGCGGCCCCGCGCCGACGCAGGCCAAGGAGGTGCAGGCCGCAAGGCCCGACCATGACAGCGAAGACGTTCCCTGGCGGCATCCATCCGGACTACGGCAAGGGTCCCACTGCGGGCAAACCCGTGGTCCGCGCGGCGCCGCCCAAGACCGTGGTTATCCCTCTGCACCAGCACACCGGGGCGCCGTGCGAGGCGCTCGTGAAGGCCGGCGACGAGGTCAAGATGGGTCAGAAGATCGGTGACACCGGCGCTTTTGTATCCGCGCCGGTCCACGCCAGCGTGTCGGGCAAGGTGCTCGCGGTCGAGCCGCGGCCCCACCCGGCCTTTGGCGTATCCCTGGCCGTCGTAATCGAATCGGACGGTCAGGACCAACTCGACCCGGAGATAAGGCCTGCGGGCAGCCTGGACACCCTGGATGCCGCGGCGCTGCGCAAGGTTATCCGCGAGGCGGGCATCGTCGGCATGGGCGGCGCAGCCTTCCCGACAGCCGTCAAGGTCGCGCCGCCGCCCAACAAGAAGATCGACACCGTCGCCCTCAACGGCGCGGAGTGTGAGCCCTACCTGACCGCGGACCACCGGGTGATGCTTGAGCAGGCCGATGATGTGGTCTTCGGGTTGCGCGCGCTGATGAAGGCCTGCGGCGCCGGGCAGGGCCTGATTGCGATCGAGGACAACAAGCCGGACGCAATCGAAGTGATCCACAAGGCCCTCGGCGGGGCCCCCGACCTGCAGATTATCCACCTGCACACCAAGTACCCGCAGGGATCGGAGAAGCACCTTCTTAAGGCGTGCCTCAACAGGGAAGTTCCCTCGGGCGGCCTGCCGCTCGACGTCGGTGTGGTCGTCAACAACGTGGCCACCGCGGCGGCGGTCGCGCGCGCGGTACGCAACGGGACGCCGCTCTATGAGCGCGTCCTGACGGTTACCGGAGGCGCCGTGGCCAATCCGCAGAACATGCTGGTCCGGGTCGGGACATCGTTTGGCGATCTGATCGAGCAGTGCGGCGGTTTCGCCAAGCCCGCCGGCAAGGTGATCAACGGTGGACCCATGATGGGCATCGCCCAGAGCTCGCTTGACGTCCCCGTGACCAAAGGCACGTCGGGCATCCTGTGCCTGGCGCGCGGCGAGGTCGCGCGGGATGAGGCGGAGGCCTGCCTCAAGTGCGGGCGCTGCATCGATGCCTGCCCGATGTACCTCATGCCGCTCTGGATCTCGGCGTATGCCGAGAGGGGTAAGCATGAGGAGGCCGAACGGCTTAACGCTCTGGACTGTATCGAGTGTGGGTGTTGTTCCTACGTCTGTCCCGCCCGTCGTCCTCTGGTGCAGGCAATCCGTCTTGCCAAGGGGGAGATCACGGCCCGCAGGCGTCGTCAGGCCCAGCCCGCCAAGTAGCCGCCGCCTCGCGCGACCGCTGCTTGGCGGAGACACAAGATCGCTTCACGCCTAACGATCCGGGCCGGCGTATCTTCGAGGGGGTAGGGTTAGTGGCCGAAAACGGAGCGCAGAACGAGCTACTGGTCGTCTCGTCCTCGCCCCACGTCAAGACCCGCGACACGACTCAGCGCCTGATGGGGGATGTGCTGATCGGCCTTGCTCCGGCTGCGGCAGCTGCTGGATACCTCTTCGGCAGCCGGGCGCTGATGATCATGGCGGCTTCGGTCGGCACGGCGGTGCTGGCCGAGCACCTCGTGTCACGGATGGGGCACAAGAGGACGACTATCGGCGATCTCTCCGCAGCCGTGACGGGGCTGTTACTCGCGTTCAATCTCCCGCCAAGCGTGCCGCCGTGGATCCCGGTCATCGGTTCGGCGGTCGCGATCCTGCTGGTCAAAGCCCTTTTCGGCGGTCTCGGGGGCAATTTCCTCAATCCTGCGCTGGCAGCCAGGGCGATACTCCTGGCGGCATGGCCGGTGCACATGACCGCCTGGATTCGGCCTTTTGACCTCGTGGGCACGGCTACTCCTCTGGCGACCCTCGTTCCCAAAGGGGTGGCCGGAGTCCCGCTGCCGAGCTATCTGGATATGTTTCTTGGCCGCATCCCCGGATCGCTGGGCGAGACCTCGGCTCTGGCGCTGCTGGCCGGCGGTCTCTACCTGCTCTGGCGGCGGGTGATCGACTGGCACACCCCTGTTGCCTTTGTGGGAACCGTCTTCGTCCTGACGTGGCTTCTCGGTCCGGACGGGATCGGGACCGGCGACCCCCTCGCTCACGTCCTGTCGGGCGGGCTTATGCTCGGGGCGCTGTTCATGGCCACCGACTACGTCACTTCGCCGGTCACCCCGCGCGGACGCCTCGTGATGGGGCTCGGCTGCGGGCTGCTCACGGTGCTGATCAGGATATACGGAGCGTTTCCGGAGGGCGTGTCGTACTCCATCCTGATCATGAACGTCGCCACTCCGCTTATTGACCGCTGGATGACGCCACGCAAGTTTGGGATGGTGAAGACGGCATGAGCTACATCGCCAGACTCGGCCTTATCCTTGCCCTGATCACCGCGGTTGCCGCCGGGGCCCTGGCCTACACCAACCAGCTCACGGCGGAGCAGATCCTGCTTCAGGTCGAAAAGGCCAAACAGGACGCGCTGCTCGAAGTGCTGCCGGGGGCGGTCGGCTTTGACTCGCAGGCCGACCTGCTGGCCGAGGCCCAGGCCGGCGACGAGGCGCTCCGCGACGTACAGGAGATGTACGTCGGCCGGGGCGCCGGGGGACCCGTCGGTACGGCCTACCTCGTCACTGTCAGCGGCTACGGCGGCCCGGTGGTGATCGTCGCCGGGGTCAACAACGAGGGCGCGATTACGGGCATGAAGATCGTCAGCGCCTCCAGCGAGACGCCCGGTCTGGGCTCCAAGATCAAGGAGGCCTGGTTTCAGAACCAGTTCAAGGGCAAGACGGCCGGCGCACCGCTGCAGCTGGTCAAGACGCCGGCTCTCGGGCAGGATCAGGTGCAGGCCGTCGCGGCGGCCACGATATCGTCCTCGGCCGTCGTCCGGGCGATAAACGCGGCGACCGCCGTCTATCGCACGCAGATCGCCGGCGGAGATCCCCGGCTCGGCCGCATCAAGCAGGAGGCGCTGCAGGAGATCTTCCCCGCGGCGGACACGTTTGAGGCCGAGCCAGAGCGCTTGGCCGATGCCGTAGCCGCCGACCCGGCGCTTGCGGCGGCGACGGACCTCTGGACAGTGAAACGCGGCGGTGAGGTTCTCGGCACCGGCGTGGCGGCCAGCGGGCGGGGCTACGGGGGACCGATCGTCGCCGTGGTGGGATTTGACCCGGCCGGCAAGATCGCCGCCGTCAGGTTTGTGGATATGCCCGGCGAGAGCACCGGCGTCGGAACGCTGATTGCCGAGGCGTCGTTTGCGTCCCAGTTTGCCGGACGGCCCGCGCGGGTGCTGGAGGTTGTGCGGACAGCCGCAGGGCCGGACCGGATCCAGGCTGTCTCCGGCGCAACCGTCTCCTCTGCAGGGGCGGTCGCCGCCGTCAACAACGCCATTGACCTTTACAACCGCCTGGGGCGGCCCTAGCTGCGAGGAAGGGGGGTACAACGAGCGGTGCGCAGTCCACTGCAGGTCCTGACAAACGGGCTCGTGAAGGAGAACCCTGCTTTCCGCCTCGTGCTCGGGCTGTGCCCGATGCTGGCGGTAACGACCGCCGCGGAAAACGGTTTCTGGATGGGCATGGCGGTCATTTTTGTTCTGACCTTTTCAAACGTGTTCATATCCGCCCTGAGCGGCGTGATCCCCAGCAAGATCCGCATCCCGTGCTATATCGTCGTCATCGCGACCTTCGTCACGATCGTCGATCTGGTCATGCATGCCTACTTGCCCGAGATGTACAACATCCTGGGCATTTTCATCCCGCTGATCGTCGTCAACTGCGTGATCATGGCCCGCGCCGAGGCCTTTGCGTCCAAGAACGGCCTGCTTTTTGCCGCGATGGACGGGATCGGCATGGGCCTTGGATACACGGTGGCGATCATGCTCATCGGGGCGATCAGGGAGCTTCTCGGCACGGGCAACATCCTCCTCAGGGGCGTGCCGCTTTTCGGAGCGGCCGGGCTGGGCTTTGAGCCGGCAATCGTGATGATCCTGCCGCCCGGCGCCTTCATCACCCTGGGACTCGTGCTCGGTGTGCTCAACACGCTGCAGCAGCGCAGGCTGCGGCAGAGGGGGGCGTAGCCGTGAACTTCGTGGGGATTCTCATCGGCGGCATATTGGTCAACAACTTCATCTTCGCACGGTTCCTGGGCCTCTGCCCGTTCGTGGGCATTTCCAAGAGGGTCGAGACCGCGACCGGCATGAGCATGGCGGTCATCTTCGTGATGGCCGTCGCCTCCGCGGTCACCTGGGCCGTACACAACCTGGTGCTGGTACCTTTCCGGCTGGAGTACCTGCAGACGGTTTCGTTTATCCTGGTCATCGCCGCGCTGGTGCAGTTTGTCGAGATGGTCATGCTCAAGAGCTCGCCAGGTCTGTACCAGGCCCTGGGGATATACCTCCCGTTGATAACGACCAACTGCGCGGTTCTCGGCGTGGCCTTGCTGTCCATCCGGTCCAACTACACGTTTCTTGAGGCCGTGGTCAACGGGGTCGCCGGGGCTCTGGGGTGGAGCTTGGCGGTCATCCTCTTCGCCGGCATCCGGGAGCGTTGGGAGATCACCCCGATCCCCAAGGTGATGGAGGGCTTCCCGATCGCCCTCATTTCAACCGGCCTGATGGCCATATCATTCTTCGGCTTCCAGGGCTTGTTCCGGACGCTGTTCGCCAGGTGAGGTGACAGGAATGGTTGAGGCGATCCTGAGTCTAGGCGTCATGGGGTTGCTCTTTGGCGGGCTGCTGGCGTATGCGGCCCAGGTGTTTGCGGTCCCAACCGACCCCCGGGTCGATCAGCTTACCGAGGCGCTTCCGAGCGCCCAGTGCGGCGCGTGCGGCTATCCCGGGTGCCGGGGACTGGCCGAAGCGATCGTCAAAGGCCGGGCGGGGATAAGCTCGTGCGTGGTCGGCGGGCCGACCGTCGCCGCCGAGATTGCCAGGATCATGGGCGTCCAGGCGGAGGAGATGGCTGAGCGCCAGGTGGCCGTGGTTCATTGCGGCGGCGGCGCGGGCAAGGTCAGCGGCCGTCATCTGTACGACGGCATCGCCGACTGCCGCGCCGCGGTCATCCCGCAGGTGGCCGGCAAGCTGGGGCACACGCTTTGCAGCGCCGGGTGTCTTGGTTTCGGCACATGCGTCGCGGTATGTCCGTTTGACGCCATCCACATGGGTCCCGACGGGTTGCCGGTGGTCGACAGGGAGAAGTGCACCGCCTGCGCCAAGTGCGTTGCCGCCTGCCCGCGGGGGATAATCGAGTTGCACCCGGTTTCGCAGACCGTGCACGTGCTGTGCCGAAACCGGGATCGGGGCGCGGCCGTCCGCAGGTACTGCAAAGTGGGCTGCATAGCCTGCCGGGCGTGCGTGAGAGCGGTGCCCGAAGGATACGTCATCCAGGACAACCTGGCGGCGGTAGACTACAGCCAGAAAGTTGACTTTGGCCTGGCGATTCCGAAATGCCCGACCAAGACCATCGTCGATCTGTCCGCACCCGCCGCTCAGGACCAGGGTGCGGCCGCGGAGGGGGCCAAGGAAACGGCCTGATCCTCCCGGTCCAGGGCCAAGGTTCGGGCTGGGACGGTGATTTGAGGACATGACTGTCGCGAGGGGCCGCGCGGGCGCGCGGCTCCGCGTTTTCCTGACCCTTGCCGTGGTGCTGCTGGTCGGTGGGGCCGTGGCCGCGCGCCTCGTCCAGGCGCGGCGGCAGGGGACCTACCACGAACGCAGTGGCCTGGCCATGGGCACCTTCGTGACCCTGCGAGCGGCGGGGCCCCGGGCTCCGGCCGCGCTTGAGGCCGCGATGGCGGAGATCGACCGGCTTGACGCGTTGTTTGACTACGGCAGGCCGCAAAGCGACGTGGGCAGGCTAAACGCGGCGGCGGGCGCCGGGCCGGTGACCGTGCAGCCGGATACCGTTGCCGTCCTTGTGCGGGCCCTTCACTACGCTCAGGCTTCGGACGGCGCCTTTGACCCGACCATCGCCCCGCTCGTGGACCTGTGGGGCTTCCGTCCCGAGGGCCCGCAGGCCGTGCCCGAGGAAACCGCGATCCGCGATATGCTTTCGCTCGTCGACTACCGCAGGCTGCGCGTCGATGCCGGCGCGGGCACGGCCGAACTGCTTGACCCCGGTACGCGCGTGGATCTCGGCGGCATAGCCAAAGGGTTCGCGGTGGACCGTGCGGCAGCCGTGTTGCGCGAGGCGGGCGTCGAGTCCGCGATTATCGACATCGGCGGCAACATCTACTGCCTCGGGCTTAAGGACAGGACGAATCTGTGGCGCGTGGGGCTCCAGCATCCGCGGCGGACGGACGCGCAGTTCGGCGTGCTCCGGATCAGCGACCTGGGCGTGGCCACATCTGGGGACTACCAGCGGTTCTTTGAGGCCGGCGGGAGGCGGTACCACCACGTGCTCGACCCCCGGACGGGGCGTCCGGCGTCAGGCCTTCTGGCTGCATCCGTCGCGGCCCCCTCGGCGATGGACGCCGACGCCGCATCGACCGCGGCCTTCGTGCTCGGACTGGAAGCCGGGCAGCGATTTCTGCGCCAGCTCGGGCTGGAGGGCGTGTTTTACGCCGAGGACGGGCAGGTAGTGGTGACCGGGCGACTGCAGCCGGTTTTTGAGGCCGGGCCGCAATGACTCCGGCCAAGCCGGAACAGACCGCGCGGGCGCGCCGCCTGACGCAGTTCAGTCTGCTGGTCGCCACCGCTGTGGTGCTTCACGTCGTCGAAAGCATGTTCCCGCCGCCGCTGCCCGTGCCGGGAGCCAGGCTTGGATTGGCGAACATTGTCTCGCTCGTGTGTCTCGACGCCTTCGGGGCGCGGGCGGCGTTTCTGCTGGCGGGCATGCGTACGGTGCTTGGCGGGCTTCTGGGCGGCGGCCTGCTTGGTTTCGGTTTCCTCCTCAGCTTTGGAGCGGCGCTGGCCAGCGTCGCCGGCATGGCCCTGCTCCGCTCTGTCGGACGGGAGCGGTTCAGCATTGTGGGCCTCAGCCTGTTCGGGGCTCTCGTTCACAACGTCACGCAACTGACCCTGGCGGCGCTCATCGTCCGGCATGCGGGCGTATTCGCCTATCTGCCGTACATGCTGATGGGGTCACTCCCGACCGGCGCTCTCACGGGGGTCGCTGCGACGTATGTCCTGCGGGCGCGAAATGCCGCTTTCGCGATGTGGCTTGGGGCCGCACAGGAAAGATAGGAATGTGCCCGGCAAAGTACGTGAACTGCCTGAAGAGGGCCGCCAAATGCCGCGGTTCAGCGCGAATCTCTATGGCAGCCAGCTTGACGCCGCCTCCGGCACCGGCCAAGCAGTTGGAGGTATTTGCCAATTTAGGCCGAAGCTCTATAGCAGGTAGCGTGGCGGCCGTGGAGCGAATGATGGGGAGGCGCTGTAGCTGGTTAGATCCTGTTCGCCAATAGGGGACGGGGCTCTTCCCCGTGTCCCGTCCGGCGCGTTGCGACGCGTGATCCTGGCTTCGGCCTCACCGCGCCGCAAGGCGCTCCTGCGGCAGATAGGCTTGGCGTTCGAGGTCATTGCGGCCGAGGTCGACGAGCGGCTCAGTGAGAGCGAGCTTCTGGACCCGTCAGGCGCTGTCGTGGCCCTCGCCGAGGCCAAGGCGCGGGCGGTTCTGGACCGTCTCCCGGGCGATGCCAGGGATGCTCTGGTGATCGGCGCGGACACGGTCGTGCTGGTTGAGGGGCGTGTGCTTGGGAAACCGGACGACGAGGTCACCGCGGCCGATATGCTCGGCTTGCTGTCCGGTCGTACGCACACCGTCTTGACGGGCGTGGCGGTGGTCGATGCGGCAAGCGGGCGGGCGCGATGCGGCTTTGAGCGGACGCTCGTCACCATGTCCGCCCTCACCGACGACATCATCCGCCGCTATGTCGCCACGCGCGAGCCGATGGACAAGGCCGGCGCCTACGCGGTTCAGGGACTGGGATCGCTTTTCATCGAGCGTGTCGAGGGCTGCTACTTCAACGTTGTGGGCCTGCCGCTCGCCCTGCTGCACCGGCTTTTGGTCGGCTCGGGGTTTGATGCCGTGGACATGTGGCCGCCATCTCAGCCGCTGAGATGCGCGGGCGGGGCGCGACCGGCGGGTGTCCGGGAGCGCCGGTCGCGGTGATCAAGGAACTGCCGGTTGAGGAGCGCCCGCGCGAACGGCTGAACGAGCTGGGGGCGCGGGCCCTGTCGGGCACGGAACTGCTCGCGGTGCTGTTGGGTTCGGGTTCGGGGCGGGGGCGCAGTGCGCTCGACCTGGCCCAGGCGATACTTACCGGACTGCGCGACGAAGGCGGCGGTGCGGGCAATTTGGGCGGTGCGGGCGAGGAGCCGGCCCTGAGTCTTCTGGGGTCGATCGCCGTCCACGATCTGCTCCGCCACCCGGGTCTTGGCGAGGCCAAGGCGGGCCGGGTCGTCGCCGCGGTCGAGTTGGGAAGGCGGGTTTGTGGGGCAAGGAATCAGCGGCCGGTGATCCGGTCGCCGGGCGACGTAAGCAAGCTGCTTGGCGAGCGGCTTAGACACCTTGATCGGGAGCACTTCATGACGGTCCTGCTCGACACCAAGAACCAATTGCTGGCGAGCGACCTGGTGAGTGTGGGCAGCCTGGACACGTCTCTGGTCCATCCGCGCGAGGTCTTCAAAGCCGCCGTCCGCCGCAGCGCCTCGTCGGTCATCCTGGCCCACAACCATCCCAGCGGCGATCCCACGCCCAGCAGCGCCGATATCGCTTGTACCAGCCGTCTGGCCGAGGCGGGGCGGGTGTTGGGCATTATGGTGCTCGATCACGTGATTATCGGTCACGCCGGGTACGTGAGTCTCCGCGAACGCGGCATAGGCGGTCTTTCGGCGGGGGTACAATGAATCTGCATGAGTTGGGAAGGGGCACCGGGCCATGTTGGGTATAATACACTCCCTTTTCTCACGCGACATGGGCATTGACCTTGGAACCGCCAATACCCTGGTGTTCGTCAAGGGTAAGGGGATCGTGCTGCAAGAGCCCTCAGTGGTTGCTCTTCACCGCGAATCCGGCAACGTGCTCGCGGTCGGTGAAGAGGCCAAGCGCATGATCGGCCGTACGCCTGGCAACATCGTGGCGATACGTCCGATGAAAGACGGCGTCATCGCTGATTTCGAAGTAACCCAAACCATGTTGCGGTGCTTCATCCGCCGGGCGCATGCGCGCACGCTGCTGCTTCAGCGGCCGATAGTCGTCATCGCGGTGCCCACCGGCGTGACCGAGGTCGAGCGCAGAGCGGTTGAGGGCGCCGCGATGCAGGCCGGGGCCAGGCTCGTCTATCCGATCGAGGAACCGCTGGCGGCGGCAATCGGTGCGGGGCTGCCGATCGAGGAACCACGCGGCAACATGGTCGTAGATATCGGCGGGGGCACGACCGAGGTCGCGATCATCTCCCTTGGCGGGATCGTCACCTCGCAGTCGATCCGGGTCGCCGGCGACGAGATGGACGAGGCGATCATCTCCTACATAAAACGTACATACAGCCTGGCCATCGGCGATCAGACGGCGGAGATGATCAAGATGCGTATCGGCTCGGCGCACCCGGTCGCTGAGGCTGACCAATCTATCGAGGTCCGGGGCAGGGACCTCATCTCCGGGTTGCCAAAGACGCTTCGGGTCACCGGTGAAGAGATTCGTAAAGCCTTGACCGAGCCGGTCGCGGCGATTCTCGAGGCGATCAAGGTCACGCTCGAGCGTACGCCGCCCGAGCTTGCCTCGGACGTAATAGACCGGGGCATCGTCATGACGGGCGGAGGCTCCTTGCTCAGGGGACTGGACAAGCTGGTCAGCCAGGAAACCGGGATGCCCGTTATACTTGCGGAAGAGCCGCTTCTGTCAGTCGTCCGCGGGGCGGGCAAGACGGTTGAGGATCCGCGGATTCTGAAACTCATTGCCCAGCGGTCGAGACGCGGCGCTCCCTAGCAGGCGGCAGTCCGGCACGCCTGGCCGGCCCCAGTTGAGGTGGGAGGAGTAAGCGGAGCATGACAGCCTGGACACGGCATCGCCATACGCTCCTGGGCGTACTGGCAGTCGTAGTGCTGGTCGCAATGGCCGGACTGACGGCGTACTTTCGCGAGGACATTTCCGCCGTGGAACGGCGGGTTCTGGAGGCGCTGTCGCCTGTCCAGCGGGCGGCGACCGAGACCGGCCGTTCCATTCGCGCTTTCTGGGTGTCTCTTGGCGAACTCCGCCACCTCCACGAGGAAAACTCACACCTTCGAGCCCAGGTCGAGGAGCTTCTCGGCAAAGCTCCCCGCCTTGACGATCTGGAGCAGGAGAATGCCCGCCTGCGCGCCATGCTTGCCTTTGCGCCTCCGGCCGAGTTTGAGGCGCTGGCGGCGAGGGTTATCGGCCGGAGCATGTCCAACTGGTTCAGTACCGTTGAGATTGACAAGGGAAGCACGGATGGCGTGACGGTCAATACGGTCGTGGTCACTCAGCGCGGGCTTGTCGGCCGAGTGGTGCGGGTCACGGGCCGAACGGCAACCGTCCTCCTGCTCACCGATCCGCAGAGCGGCGTCGGGGCGGTCGTCATCCGCTCGCGCGAGCCGGGTGTGGTGCTCGGTACGACATCCTTTGAAGACACATGTGCCATGCGGCTGTTCTCACGTGACGCGGACGTCGTCCGCGGCGACGCGGTGCTGACGTCCGGATTGGGCGACGTGTTCCCGAGCGGCCTGCACATCGGCCAGGTCGTGGAGACGAGCCGCAGCGATCAGGGGCTGCTGGTTACCGCCACGGTCAGCCCGGCGGTCGATTTCGGCCGGCTCGAAGAAGTGTTCGTGCTTTGCCCGCGTGGGGGGTAAGAACTTGCGTTTCTGGGGATGGCTGATCGCCTACGTCGCAGCAGTCTGGCTTGACCTGGCTGCGCTATCGCTTTTTCCCGCCGGATCTCCCGCCCCCAGCGTTTTCCTCGTTCTCACGATAACGGCTGGGTTATTGCGCGGGCCTTTTACAGGCATGGCCACCGGGGTGGTCCTCGGGCTGACCGCTGATCTGGTCTCCGGGAGGCTGATCGGGCTCGGAGCCCTGACCGCGGCCATCGTGGGCGCGCTCGCCGGTCTGGTGGCCAGGCGGGTCTTTCGCGAGAACCTGACGATCGTGGCCGCCGTATCCCTGCTGCTTAGTGGTCTTTGGTCAATAGCCTATTCCGGCGGCGCGTGGCTTTTCGGCGTACCGTTTCACCCCGGCCGTGCGTTTGTGGCCATCGGTCTGCCTGTTGGAATCTACAATTCGGTCCTCGTACCGGTGCTGTACGCGTTGGGATTCCGCCGTTTCGGGCAGCTGGACCCGGCGGCGGGCGGCGAGCGGTTGCGGGTGGGCGGTGAGTGGGATGGTTGATCTGCGCTCGCTGCTCCCCAATGCGGGCCGCGACGAGGTTGAGTACCGCTCGCGCCTGTTCCTGGCCGCTCTCGTCCTCATCTTCCTGGTGCTTGTGCTGCGCCTTGGTCTTCTGCAGGTCGTGCGCGGACCGTACTTTGAGGCCCTGGCGCGCGGCAACCGCATCCGGCTGGTCTATCTGACCGCCCCGCGCGGCGCCCTGCTCGACCGGAACGGCGAGCTCGTCGCGACGACCCGTCCGTCTTTTGCCGCCTCGCTGGTCTACATGGGTGAGCCGTATACGGACGAAATGTTGGCCAAACTGGAGGGCATCCTGTCCCTGCCTCCGGGGCGTATCCGGGACCTGCTCCGAAAGGAGCGCGGACGGCTGTACCTGCCTGTCCGCCTGAAGAACGATATCAGCCCGGAAGAGCACACGATGCTTGAGGAGCACCGCCACGAACTCCCAGGCGTCGTGATCGAAACCGTGCCGATCCGCGAGTATCCTTACGGCAGCTTGTCGGCTCACGCTCTCGGTTACGTGGGCCTGCTCGGGGCGGAGGACGCTCGCCTCCAGGCCCAGGCCGATTCCCAGGCCGGGGTCCGGGCAGCCGCGGGGATGGCCGCCGTCCGGTATGAGCTAAACAACATGATCGGTATGAGCGGGCTTGAGCGCCAATATGACGCCATCCTGCGCGGCACCGACGGCGTTCGCGAGGTCGAGGTCGACAGCCGGGGCAACCCCTCGCGGGTTGAACGCGAAGTGGCGCCGCAGCCGGGCCTGTCGATCCGTCTGACCCTTGACCTGAGGCTGCAGCAGGCCCTGGACACAGCGCTGCTGGCAAGCATCGATAGGATCAAGAAACAGCGTGGCCCGGCCTACGCTACCTCCGCCGCCGCCGTGGTGCTGGACGTGAAGACCGGCGGGGTGCTCGCCATGACGAGTTGGCCGGCTTTCGATCCCAACTGGTTTGCCTCCGGCAATGTGGACATGGGCTCCGTCGAGTGGCTCAACCGCGTCACCCAGGGGCGCTACATCCCGGGGTCTGTTTACAAAATGATCACCGCGTTGGCCGCGCTGGAGGAGGGCGTTGTCACGGCTAAGGACCACGTCTACTGCAGCGGGGGCTACCGGCTCGGCAGGGATTACATCCGGTGCTGGGTCGGTGACCCGGGTCACGGTTCGCTCAACATCATCGGCGCCATTCAGAAGTCCTGCAACACCTTCTTTCTCGAAATGGGATCGCGGCTCAGGGCCAAGATGCGGCAGACCGACCCGATAAAGGGCGGGATCGACATTCTCTCTGACTACGCGGCTCAGTTCGGTCTCGACGGCCCCACCGGGATCGACCTGCCCGGGGAACTGGCCGGGCGCGTCCCGCGGACGACCGCCGCCGCATGGCTGCCGGGCGAGGACATCCAGAGCGCGATGGGGCAGAGCAGGCACGCATACACTCCCCTGCAGCTGGCGCACTACGTGGCGACCATCGCCAACAACGGCATAGGCTATCGACCTTATCTGGTACAGCGGATTCTGGACGGCGACCAGGTTCTTGTCGAAACCCAACCCGAGATAGCCCGTCCTCCGGTCTCGGTGTCTCAGCAATCGCTCGATCTGGTCAAGCAGGGGATGTTGGCTGTGACCAAGCCGGGCGGCACCGCCTACGGCTCGTTCTGGGACATCCCGATCCAGGTCGCCGCCAAGACGGGCACCGCTCAAACGGGCAAGCCCATTAACAACGGCCTGGTGCTTGGATTTGCGCCGTACGACGACCCCCAGATAGCGTGGGCGATTGTGGTGGAGGGCGGGGACGGCGGTTCGTACTCCGGCGGCCCGGTGGCTAGGGAGATCGTGCGCACCTACTTTGGCCTGGACGGCGGATCGACCGCGCCGAGCGGGCCGCGGGAGGTGGACACGGATTGGTAGACCTGCGCAAGATGCTGCGCCACATCGACTGGCTCACGGTCGCGTCGCTTGTGACCCTGATCGGCGTCGGCCTGGTCTTTATCGCCAGCGCGACCAATGCCCAACCGGTAAACGGCGATAATTTGCACTATGTGAAGCGCCAGGCCGCTTGGGCCGCAATCAGCCTCGCCGCGCTGATCATCGTTGTGGCGCTTGACTACGAGCTCATCCTGCGGCTCGCCCCCTGGATATACTGGGCAAACATCGCGCTTCTGGGTCTGGTCATGGTCGCCGGGTCGTCGGCCTACGGGGCGCAGCGGTGGCTGGAAATCGGCCCGATCAGGGTGCAGCCCTCGGAGTTTGCCAAGGTTGCGATGATCATCGCCTTTGCCAGCTTCCTGAGCGCCGACCACAGGCAGGAGGCGGGGGCGCTCGGCCGTCTGCGCGACCTGCTGCCCAGTTTCGCGTACGTGGGACTGCCCATGCTGCTGGTGTTCAAGCAGCCTGACCTGGGCACCTCGCTGGTTTTCGTCGGCATCACGGTCGGTATGCTCTATATGGCCGGCGCCAACCCCAAGGCGCTCTTCGGGCTCATCGGCGGGGTCCTGAGCCTCGGGAGCCTGGCCATTTACCTCCACTACCGGATCGGGCTGTGGATACCCCTGCGCGAGTACCAGTTGCGCCGGCTGCTCAGCTTTCTCGATCCCGGCTCGGACCTGCGCCAGAGCGGATACCATACTCACCAATCGCAGATCGCCATCGGGTCCGGCCGTCTATTCGGCAAGGGCCTCATGGCCGGCAGCCAGAACCAGCTAAACTTCCTGCCGCAGCGGCACACGGACTTCATCTTCTCCGTCATTGGAGAGGAGGCTGGCTTCGCCGGGGCCGTCCTTGTGCTCGGCCTGTTTTTGCTGCTGGCCTGGCGCGGCACGGTCATCGCCGCGCGGGCCAAGGACAAGGCAGGGTCGTTGCTGGCGATAGGCGTGGTGTCCATGCTCGTTTTTCACGTGCTGGTCAACGTGGGCATGGCGTCAGGCATAATGCCCGTCACCGGTTTGCCGCTCCCATTCATCAGCTCGGGCGGCAGCTCTCTGCTGGCCAACTGCGTGGCCGTTGGGCTGATGCTCAACGTGGATATGAGACGGTTCAAGATCTACTTCTAGAAAGGGCGCAGGCCCGCGGCCGCACGGCCCCGCCGCGCACGCCTGCGCTACTCCCCCTGGGCAGGGCCGAGCAGCAGCGGCTGCAGTTGTCTGCCCGCAAGCGCGGCCTCCATCGCCGGCAGCACGAGCGACCAATCGGCGCAGACCGAGGTTGGTTTGCCCGTTGGGTTGTCCTGCCTGAAGGGCACAAGAAACACTCCCCGCGTTGAGAGCAAGGCCCCGAGGTTGCGGGCGTTGAGTCCCAGCGCATCGTTGGTCGAGATCGCCAGCAAGAGGGGCCGCCCGTTGCGCATATGGCCCTTGGCCGCGAACGACACGGGGTCGTCGGTCAGAGCGCAGGCGATCCTAGCCATCGTGGCCCCGCTGCACGGCGCCACAACGAACAGGTCAAAGGCCCGCCGCGGCCCCAGCGGTTCGATAGCCACGATCTCGCTCAGAGGCCGGTGACCGGCCGCCTCCGCAAACCGGTCAAGCCACTGGGCCGCTCTGCCGTAGCGCGTATCGGTTTGGGCCACGGCCCTTGACACCACCGGACGCACTGTCGCCCCCGCGTCGACGGTCCGGCGAATCAATGCGACGACGATTTCGAACGATTCGTAAACGCCGGTAAGCCCCCAACCAACCGCCGCATCGCAAAGCTCTAACGGCCTCTTTTCCATCACATTGTTCACCTCGGCTCTAGGCTGGTCACTCCACTGTGCTTTAATGGCAAGTTGGCGCTGTCTTTTGGTTTGCGAATGCAGGGATAAAACGACCCCAACCAGAATTAGTGATACTGCGGAATCTCGACCAACGCAACTGGTATCGGTGTACAAGCGTCAGGAGCGTTGTCTGAGACCGTCATCTTAGCAAGGAGGTGAAAAGGAGTGAGTGTTATCAAGAGCGGCATGGTGGCCCCTCTGGTTTTCGAGCTCGCGCTTTGTCTTGCGATCGCGGTGCTCATCGCGCGTGCGCGCAAGGGCCAGAAGCTTCCCACCATCCGCAAGGTAGCAGGGCTGGACGCTCTGGACGAGGCCATCGGCCGCGCAACCGAGATGGGCGCCACGGTGCACTACTCGCCGGGTATCGGGGACATCGCCAACCCCCAAACCCTAGCATCCTTCGCGATAATGGGTTATGTCGCGAAGACCTGCGCGAAGTACGACACCCGCCTTATCCAGACCAACCGCAACAACGTTGTGTACTCGGTGGCCGAGGAGGTTATCAAACAGGCGTACGCGGATGCAGGCAAGTCTGACGCCTTCAATGCCGACGACGTGCGTTTCCTCTCCGAGGACCAGTTCGGGTACGCCAGCGCCTGCGTCGGCATCATGCACCGCGAAAAGGTCCGGGCCAACATTCTCATCGGCGCGTTCTGGGCCGAGTCCCTGATCTTCGCGGAGGTCGGCGCCCAGATCGGATCGATCCAGATCGCCGGCACGGCCAACACGCACCAGATCCCGTTCTTCATCGCCGCCTGCGATTATGCGCTGCTGGGCGAGGAGATCTACGCGGCCAGCGCATACCTGACCCGCGAGCCGGTGCTCGTCGGCTGCCTCATCGCGCAGGACTGGGGCAAGATGGTCGGCGTCGCATTGGTCATCGTTGGCGCGGTCATGGCCACCATGAAGAACAACTCCCTTAAGGACCTGCTCCTTAAGTAGGTGCCGGCGGGGTGAGGCCTTCTTTGTGGGCACAAACGGATAACGAGGTCAACTGAAAAGGAGGTGTAGATGGTGCGTAAGGAACTTCCGCTGGCGATCACCTTCATCACCGGGGGCATCGTGATCCTCGCCAACTTCCTGGCCCCGGCCTGGTTTGTCCAGACCAACAAGGACATAACGGTCTGGTACCAGATCGTCACCGCGCTGTTCTGCGGGTTGGGCGTAGTCAACCTCTGCCGGATTCACGGCAAGAAGGTCTCCCAAAAGCGTGAGGGCTGGCCCTTCAGCGTCGTGATGCTGGTTTCCATGTTCGGCTTCATGCTAATCGCGCTTTACGTCGGCCAGCAGCATCAGCTTTACAAGAACCTGTACAACAACACCATCGTCCCGCTCAACGCGACGATGTACTCCATCCTGGTCTTCTACATCGCGTCCGCGGCGTATCGGGCGTTCCGGGTCCGCTCCGCCGAGGCGACGATCCTGCTGGTTACCGCCGCGATCGTCATGCTTGGCAAGGCCCCGATCGGCGAGGCCGTGCTAGGCAGTTGGGTGGCCAGCTGGACCACCTGGATCTTCGACGTTCCTAACACCGCCGGTATGCGCGGCATCCAGCTTGGCGCGACGCTGGGCGGTATTGCGATGGCCCTTCGTGTTTTGATCGGCATCGAGCGGGCTCACTTTGGTGGGACCGGTGGCGAGTAATAACCGGAAGGAGGTGTGACAGGTGGCAAATATCGATCGCAGGATTATCTACGTGATCATGATGCTTGCGGTCATCTACGCGTTCATCAAGCCGATGGGCTTGCCGATCACGGTCAGCCAGCATACCAAGACGGCCTACAACGCGATTGACGCTCTGCCGGCGGGATCCATCCTTGTCCTGGGCATGGACTTCAGCGCCGGCGGTATTCCCGAGCTCGAGCCGGCAGGCAAAGCGATCTTCTATCAGTGTATGAAAAACAACGTCAGGGTCGTCTTCATGGGTATGTGGGTCATGGCCGGCGACATGGCCGAGCGCATTCTGACCGAGATGGAACCGCTCTTCCCCGATAAGAAGTACGGCGTCGACTACATCAACATCGGTTACAAGGCGGGAGGCGCCCCGATGTTGGAGAAAGCCGTCGACGACATCGTCCTGGCTGCAGTGGGTATTGATCACCGGGGCAACGCCCTGCCCGGCAATATGGCCATCATGCAGGACTTCAAGAGCCTCAAGGATGTCAGCTTCTGGGTATGCCTGTCCACCGGCACCCCTGGAACGGGTGACTGGATCAGGATTGTCGGTGACCCGCTCAAGATTAAGGGCACCACGGACATCGTCTCGGTATCCATCCCGGAGCAGATGCCATATGTTCAGTCCGGCCAGCTCACCGGGATCATCCAGGGCATGCGCGGCTCTGCCGAGTACGAACTGCTTATCAAGCGTCCAGGCCGCGCCGTCGCGGGCATGGATGCCCAGTCCCTGACCCACGTCGTGATCTTGGCCTTCATCTTGCTGGGTAACCTTGGTTACCTGGTTCGCAAGAAGTCTTAGGGAGGAGGTGAGAGATTGACATGGTAACAACCAACTGGTGGCTCTGGCTAGCGGCTTTCTTCACGGTGTCCATCTATACGGTGGCGTTCGCCGACAATAACCTGTTCAGGTTCGTCGAGAGCATCTTCGTCGGCACGTCGGCGGGCTACATGGTCACCGCCAACTGGTTCAACTACATCAAGCCGCAGCTCCTTAACGTGCAAAAAGGCCAGTATGTCCTGCTGATTCCGTTCCTGATCGGCTTGCTGGTCTACACCCGTTACGTCCGTTCGATCGCCTGGGTCAGCCGGATCTCTCTTGCCTTTACCCTGGGGTACGGGTCAGGGTTCATCCTGTCCAAGAACTTCAGGCCTGACTTCCTGACGCAGGTTATTGCAACTTTCAGGACGCTCGACACGTTTAACAACTGGCTCCTGGTATTTGGCGTGATCACCTCGCTGACCTACTTCCTGTTCACCGTGGAGCAAAAAGGGGTCGTGGGGTACGCCTCCAAGGCGGGCCGTTGGGTCATGATGATCGCCCTCGGCGCGGCCTTCGGCAGCACCGTAATGGCCCGTGTGTCCCTGTTCCTCGGACGGGTGCAGTTCCTGCTTACGGAGTGGATGTTCCTGGTTAAATGACGTCCTGATTCTCGGGAAGTCGCGTACCGCCCCGGCCCGGATGGCCGGGGCGGTTTCGTTGCCGGCCACCGGTGGCGGCCAGCCCCCCGGGCAGCGGTCTCCCACCCTCATAACCTTCCAGGTTGGACAATATACTTCACCAATCCATGCGGTCAGGGGGGGCGGGTAATGGCTGCCTACCGTCGGCGGGGCGGCGTCCGCGGCCCCATCCACACCCGGCTGGCTCCACGCGGCGAAATGGAATGGCTCAAGCGCAACGCGGCGACCGTCGCAAAGCAGGCGGCAGTGGCGCTTTTTATCTTCGGCCTGGTCGTCTACGTCCTGGGCGTCGGTCCCCCCTATTGGCCGCTCGTCGAGCGGGCGGCAAGATACGCCGCGTCCGCCGACTACACCTACGCCGAGGTTGTCGACGGCATTCTCGGCCTCAAGGACATGTCGCTGCCGCGCAGCCTGCCTGAAGCAAAAGCCCTTATTCTCCGCTGGTGGACCGGACGCGACCCGCTGGAGGCCGGCGGGATTGAGTGGAGCCTGCTTGCGCCCGCCAGCGGTGCCATTTCGTCGCCGTTTGGCTGGCGGACCCACCCAGTCCACAAAGACCTCCGGTACCACACCGGTGTGGACATCGCCGCGCCGGAGGGCTCCGACGTCCTTGCCGCCCGAGAGGGCCAGGTTCTGGCCGTGGGGGACGATGAGCTGTGGGGTATTAACGTGTCGATCCAGCATGCGGGGGACCAGGTCACCTTCTACGCGCATCTGGCGCAGGCGCTGGTCGCCAAAGACCAGCAAGTCGTACGGGGGCAGGTTATCGGAAAGGTCGGCCGCACCGGATCGGTTGTGGACGCCCACCTGCATTTCGAACTGCGGCAGAAAGGAGAGCCCATAGACCCGGAGCCTCTGATCCGCGCAGCAGGAGGAGGCACATGATCGGGCTGGGCGTGACTTTCCGTTGGGTCCCGGGCCGTATCGCATCAGAATCTCGCCGCTTTACATCGCGCTGCTCGCCCTGTGGGTGGCGGGCGGGTACCTGACCGAAGCTGCCCTTGCTCTTATCAGCCTGGCGTGCCATGAACTGGCTCACCTGTACGTCCTTGCGGGTTTCGATATTCCGGTCGAGGCAGTGGAGTTGCACCCTTTTGGAGCCGTCATCGTGTACGCAGGGCCGGCCGAGGGACTGGCTGCAACCGACGGGCTTGTGGCGGCGGCAGGTCCGCTGCAGAGCTTCCTGCTGGCGGCGGTGGCCACTTTTCTCGAGCCGCTCGGATGGTTTGCGCCCGACAAGCTGCAACTCCTGATCCAGCTCAACCTGCTGTTGGCGTGCTTCAACCTGATTCCGGTGTGGCCGCTGGACGGAGGCCGGGTGGTCCGGGCCTGGCTGGCGCCAAGGCTTGGCGACGCGGCAGCGGGGCGAGCGCTGGCCCGCGCCGGCCGGCTGGTCGGGCTGCTGACCGCCGTGTCAGGAGTTGTCGCGTCCTACACTCTTGCCCGTCCGGCCTGGGTGCCGGTGCTGATCGGCCTATTCCTGTGGCGCGCCGCTGGCCGGGGAACGGGCGCGGGGCGCGAAAGCGTGCTGAGGACCATGACCAAGGCGCGCAGGGCTCTGCCGCACGGGGTCGGTGCCATAGCGCACCTTGTCGCCCGCCACGACACGACCATGCGCCAGCTGCTGCGGCGGCTGCGGGGCGATCGCTATCATCTTGTGACGGTGATCGACGCTGGCGGTCACCAGCTCGGTACGCTGACGGAGGACGACCTGCACCGGGCCATGATGGATCTGGGGATCGAGGGTACAGTTCTGGAGGCTATGAGACGAAGGCAGTAGGGCCGGTCAGGGCGGTCATGCCAGGGCCATATTGAACGGCGAAGGACACCGCCAGTTGACACTTTGCGGGCGAGTGCGCAGGAGATAGACAGGCAATGCGCGAAACACCTCGTGTTCCTGGGGAGCTGTAACAAACACTTGACAGTTGAGGGTGGTCGCGATTGGGATGCCCAGCGTTGCCTCAGGTCGGCGCGTCGAGGAGTATGTCCTCCTGAGGATGGCGGAGAATGCTTACGAGTATGGGGCGCCCCTGCCAAGCTGCCGGCAACTCGCTAAAAGGCTCGGGGTCAGCCACAATACCGTCTACATGGTGTATCAGCGTCTGGCCCGACGAGGGGTTCTGCGCGCGGTACGCGGGAGCGGATTTCGCCTTTCGAGCAGCGCGATAGCACGTGATGACCTGCGGCAGGTTCTGAAAGAGCGGTTTCTCGGCGCGGTCCATGCGGCCAAGTCCGCGGGCTACTCACAGTCAGAGGTCAGGGGTGCTCTCGAGGACATCGTACGCGAGGCGTTTGAGCAGACGGCTCCGGTCATCGCCTTCGTCGAGTGCTCGCGTGAGAGTTCCTCCCGCCTCAGCGCCAACCTCCACGCCCAACTGGGCACCCGGGTCCAGACAGCCGTCCTCACGTCCGACTGCGACCAGCTTAGACGGGCGGTGGCTGACTGTGACCTGATCTGCACCACGCTCTATCACCTGCGTGAGGTTGAGGACGCCCTCCAGATGCCCGGCAAAGTGGTGGGGCTGAGGCATGTGCCGGAGACCGACAGCCTCCTGCAGATCGCGCGCATCCGCAGCGGGGCAAGGGTCCTGGTCATCGGCTCCAACGAGCGCACTCTGGAGCAATTGGTGCAGACCGTTGAATCACACCACGGCCGCCCCGATGCGGCGGTCCTGCCGGGTCAATTGGTTCCCCGACTACTTGAGGAAAACCAGGTTGTGGTCACGGTCCACGAAGCCTTCAAGCGATGCCCCTCTCTGGCTGGGCTCAACCGGAGCCAGGTCATCATCGTGACCTATGCCATAGACAGCCAGTCGGTGGCCTATCTCCACAAGCGCGTTGGAGAGCTACGTAGCCACACCCTGGGCGATGGTGAAAGGAGCACTGGGGAGCGTTGAACAGGGACCAGCTGGAGCGTTCGCTTGCTCAGAGCGATCTCGACGCCGTCGTGTGTGTGTCGCCTGAGAACGTATTCTACCTCTCAGACGTGGCCATCCAGACGCAGAGGACGATACCCGACCGCCTGGCCCTCGTGGTTTGGCCCAGAGGAGACCAACCGACATTCATCGTCTGTTCCTGGGAAGAGGCGCAGGCCAAGGCGGAGTCGTGGATTGCGGACATCAGGTCCTATGTTGAGTTCCAGGTCTCACCCATGCAACTCCTGGCGGACGTTCTCCGGGAGCGCGGCCTTGCCGCCGGGCGCCTGGGCCTTGATATGCGCGGGCTTGCCTCTCTGGATTACCTTGAACTGCGTGAACTGGTGCCCAGCGCGAGAATTGTGGATGGAACGTCCGTCATGGCAAGGGCGCGAATGATCAAGACCGCGAAGGAAGTCGAACGGCTGCGAGAGGCCGCCGAGGTCACGGATCGCGTCATTCGCGATGTGTTTTCGCCAATTGCCGAGGGCATGACGGAGTGCGAGGTCGCGACGCGGCTCAAGACACACCTCCTTTGCGCCGGGGCGGATTCGATCGCGTTCACCATTTTCGCGGGCGGCGCAAACTCGTCCATCACCCATCCGGCCGCCAGCGATTACCGGCTGCGGCGGGGTGATCTGATCCGGACTGACTTTGGCGGGGCGTTCGGGGAATACCTATCGGACCTTGCCCGAACCGCTGTGGTTGGGGCGCCGCAGCAGGAGCATGTGGCCATGTACGCCACGCTTTGGGAGATCCATCAGGCTCTGATCGCCCAGATGACCCCCGGCACAAGGGCGTCGGACCTGTTCCACAGCTGCAGGCGCCTCTATGAGGCTAGCGGGATCCCTTTTAGCCGCGCACATATCGGACACGGCATCGGACTCAACGTACACGAACACCCTGTTCTGAGTCCCCGTACAGACGAGATCCTCCAACCAAACATGGTTATCTGCCTCGAGATCAGTCATACGACGCCCGGCGTGTCCCGGTACCATCTGGAGGACACGGTGGTTGTTGGGCAGGCGCACCCGGCGATTTTGTCCCGAACGGCGGATTGGCGACACCTGCTCATCACAGGATAGCCCACTGCCGAATGCAGCTGGGGGGTGAGGCCAAGGAGAGCTGGATGAGTCGCTGTGATAGGGCGGAGTGACGGATTCGCGCACAGAAGGGAGGTTGGGCAGTGTCTCTCTATGCCGGACGGATGACCCACCTGCTGTTCTTCGCGGCATTCGTGCTGCTGACGTGGGCCGGCACCAGGCGTTTCCAACGCACCGGCAACGTGCCCATTCGCCGGGTTACCGGCCTTGATGCTTTTGAGGAAGCCATCGGCCGCGCAACGGAGCTCGGACGCCCGGTACACTTCTCCTTGGGGCGGGGACTGTTTGACGCCGAGCATGGCGCCCAGACTTTCGCCGGCTTTTCGATGCTCAAGCACACCGCACTGATGACGGCCCGCTACGGATGCCGCCTGATCGTGACCAACCAGAGCCCGCAGGCTCACCCGGTGACGGAGGAGATCGTGCGGCAGGCCTACGTTGAAGCCGGGCGGCCCGATGATTACGTCGCCGACGATGTGCGGTACCTCTCCGAACAGCAGACTGCTTACGTCTCCGGGGTCATTGGGGTCATGGAGCGAGAACGCATAGCGGCCAACGTAATGGTTGGGTATTTCTACGCCGAGTCCATGATGCTCGCGGAAACCGCCAACAAGGTCGGCGCGATTCAGATAGCGGGCACCGCCAACACGCATCAGATACCGTTCTTTGTGGCCGCGTGCGATTACACGCTGATCGGCGAGGAGATCTTCGCCGCCAGCGCCTACCTCGAGCGGCAGCCCGTGCAGATCGGGTGCCTGGTTGCCCAGGACTACGGCAAGTACGTGGCCGCAGGAATCATCCTGGTGGGCTCCATCCTGGCGACCGCCGGCTACCCGTTCCTCAGCCAATGGATCAAGAAGTAAAGGGGGGATAGCAGGTGAAATTCACAGGGGTACCGATTCTGGTGACGATGGTCGTGGGCGGCGTGGTGCTGCTCGACTTCTTTGTCAAGCAGAGCAACCTGATACTGCTGTCCCGCGAGTTCATGAACTGGGGCGTGATCATCTCCGCCTTCGCCACCGGCCTCGGCGCGGCCAACCTGTTGCGTATCCACGCCAAAAGGACTCAGTTGCGCCGCACGGACTGGTGGTACTCGGGAATCCTGCTCTGCGTACTTGTAGGGTACACCGCGCTCGGCGTGCTCAAGCATTCCTCGTCCAGCCAGTACCAGTTTGTTTTCAACCACATGTTCCAACCGCTCTCGGCGACGGTGTTCTCGTTTAACGCGTTCTTCATGACGTCCGCCGCGTATCGGGCCTTCAGGGTACGGACGGTACACGCCACCGTGCTCCTGGTATCGGCCCTGCTGATGATGCTCGGCCGGGTGGGGATCGGCGAGGTCCTGTACAAGGACATGCCCGGCATAGCCAGCTGGATCTCACGCGTTCCGACGACCGCCGGGTTTCGCGGCATCACCATCGGCGCGGCGCTGGGCGCCATCGGGCTCAGCCTGCGGGTCCTGACGGGCATTGAGCGCTCCCAGTTCGGCGGCACCGGCGGGGGAGGTGGCGCGGCGTGAACCTCTGGGAGATCTTCCAGAACATCGACCGTCGAGTCTGGTACGTGCTCCTGCTTGTATCGCTTTTCATCCCCCTGGTAAGACCGCTCGGACTGCCGCTGTCCATAGGCGGCGAGGCCCGTGACGTTTACAACACCATCGAGGCCCTGCCGGCAGGGTCGGTGGTCATCGTCTCACCGAGCTACAGCCCCGGCACCGACGCCGAGATGTGGCCGCAGCACGCCGCGGTCATGCAGCACCTGATGCGCAAGGGCTGCAAGATCATTCAGGTCTCGCTGGCGCTGGAGTCGGTCATGTATGCAGTCAGGGCCATTGAGGCATACGCGCCCAAGTACAATTACAAGATGGGCGTAGACCACGTGATCATGCCCTACAAGGCAGGTCTGGACGTGGTTATCGCGTCCATGGGCCGCGACATTCACGCGCTGTACACCGAGGACTACTACGGAACACTAACAAGCCAGCTCCCGCTGATGCAGTCGATCAGCGGCATCCAGGACATCGCGCTGGTCGTTGACTTCATGCCCGGCAACACGCTCGTCGACTACATCAAGCAGATCGGGTCGGTCTACAACACCCCGATTACCGGCGGGGTGACGGGCGTCTGCATCCCGACCATGATGCCGTACGTGATGTCGGGGCAGTGCCGCGGGCTCCTCGGCGGCATGCGCGGCGCCGCGGAGTATGAGCTGCTGATCAACTCCCCCGGATCGGCGATCGGCGGCATGGATGCCCAGTCGCTGTCGCACCTGCTGATCATCGTCGCTATCGCCCTGGGCAACATCGGGCTCGTGGCCGGCCGCGGCCTCAGGAAAGGTGGTGGCGGCAAGTGAGCACTCAACTCGGCGTGTGGATCGCAGCGCTCTGCACGATCTTCATGTACAGCTACCTGTGGCGGGACAATCCGCTCTTCAAGCTGGGTGAGCACGTGTTCATTGCCATCGGGGCGGCCCACGCCATCGTCATGGGGTATCAGAACATCGTCGAAATGGCCTGGAGGCCCATGGTCGGAGGCAAAGCCTACATGGTCCTGCCCCTCGTCATGGGGGCCATACTCTACACCCGGTTCTTCAAGCAGGTATCCATGCTGTCCCGCATCCCCATCGCCTTCCTGGTGGGGCTGGCAGCCGCCCTGTCCATCCGCGGCGCGCTTGACGCGAGTTTCATCAAACAGGTTGCCAGCACGATGGTGCCGATCAAGAACGCCAATGACCTGATCACTATGCTCGGCGTCGTTACGACGATCTCGTACTTCTTCTTTACGGCGACGGCACGCAGCGGGCCGCTGCGTTTCAGCGCGGAGGTCGGACGCTGGGTCATGATGGTTGCCTTTGGCGCAGCCTTTGGCAACACGGTGATGGCCCGCATGTCACTGGTCATCGGCCGGCTTCAGTTCCTGTTCGGCCAGTGGATCAAGATCCTCTGATGCGGCCGGCCGGGCCCTGGAGTCAGGCCGGTGAACTGGGATTGACGGCAAGAGACAAGAGGCAGGACGGCGTGCCGTCCTGCCTCTTATCTTCGCCGGAAGGCTTCGCCGAAGCCGGTCCCGATGGACCTCCCCGCGGCGCCCGCCCTGCCCACCATCATGGCCGGCTCCCCACCAAGGAAACCCTGTGTGCGGTGCGCATTCAGGGCATGGATCTTGCCGCTGATTGATGCCGTTATGTCTATGACCGTGTCGGGCCGCCGGGAGTGGAAAAGCAGCAGGGCAGGGCGCGGTCCGGCCAGCCCATCGAAGATCGCCGCAGCTGCCCGGCCGACTGCCTGATGGTCGGGGTGAACGTACGGGAATTGTGGATACCGGGCGTCGAAGGTGATGACGACCTCCGGGTCGACCTGCTCCCATGTCTTGCGGATCAGAGCCTGGAGCTCGTCATGGCCGCGCAATCCCATGTCCGGCAGCCCGAGCGAGACGACCTGCGAGCACCCCATCCGCAACGCGGCCTCGGCCTGTTCAGCGCGGCGCACCGCGCCGAGGTCCGGATGAACGTCGGGTCCCCGGCCGCGCTCGCCGTCGGTGGCCAACAGCAACGTGACCTCCGACCCTGCCAAGGCCATACGGATAAGGGTGCCGCCCGTGTACCACTCAACGTCATCAGGGTGCGCGGCAACGACCAGAACCCTGCGCGGCGTCGAAACCAGTTCCTCGCCGGCCGCCCTGACCAACTCCGGGTCGCCCCTCACTGGCACCGCCCTCCAATTGATCCCGATGTGGGCCACCCCGGCCAGCAGCGCGACGCCACAAAGCAGCACCAGCGGGTGAGCCCGGCGCTTGGGCACGGCTCCGCGGTTGTGCACGGGTTAGGTCACCTCAGATCGGGCCATCAACCAAACGGATATACGTCATAGGCTGTGCACCCTGCCGGTTGCCGTACGACCGGGATTCGCGGTCCCGGCGCAAATGCCTCCGGTCCGGTCAATATAGGGGTGCGGCGTGTGCACGGCTAGTATTTGCCAGCCGGAGGGATCGGCGGTTTGAGGCAGCGGCTCACTGGACTCATCGCCCTTGGGATCGTGGTGCTGATCACGACCGGCGGGCTGGCCGTTGTCCAGCGCCGCGATGCCTCGGCAGCGCTGAAGGCGTTTGTGGACGGATTGGCGGCCGGCCGGATGGATCTTGCGCGTGCCCAGCTGGCTCCTGGCGTCGCGGCGCCGGAGGATGTTCTGGCGTCGCTCTCCCTGCTGGCGCGGAACACGGCCCCGCGGATCGACCCCGACGTGCGTGCCGACTGGTCCGCGTTCCTGGCCGCCCGGGAGCTGTCTGTCCCTCTGGTGCAGCCCGAGGACCTGGATTGGATCCGCTTTGGCGTGCGCCGCACCGCGGCAGGCTGGAAGGTGGACCGCTTGCCCGATTTGCTTGCCCATCCCGGGGCGCTGCTTACGGTCGGCCCCGGCGGCGAAACGTCAATATTGATTCATGGCCGTCAGGTGGATATCGCCGGCGCTGGGGCAATCGAGACGGGACGCAGCGTGGGGCTGGCCGTCGTCCGGGCAAGGCAACTGCTCTCCTTTCAGCCGGCGACGGCGGTGGCTTTGAGCGAATTGCTGCGGGTGGTCCCCGGCCAGCTGGTGGAGACAGAGCGCGAGGGCGCCCTCGCCGTGGGACCCAACCCCTATTACTACGATGTCACCGGTGAGCCTACCGTCCTGCCGCGCCTCATCCCCGGGAGCACCCGGCTGACAGCCTATCTCTGGCAGGGGCAGGTTCATGCGGTCACGCAGTCCCAGCCCTTCCGGGCGGAGCGCATCCGCGTGGCGCTCAACACCACCGGGTTCGCCGGACTCGAGCACACGCTCCCGCGCATTAGTTCATCCGGCGTGATGACGGTCGCTGACCGCCTGCGGGGCAAGACGGTGACCATACGGGCCGGGGCGCAGGTTGTGTTCCGGAGGGCGGGCAACGCCGTCGTGGCCGAGGACTCCAGGGGCAACGAGCTGATACGCGGTGAGCTGCGCCTGCATGTGCTCCCGGCGGGCGGCGAACGGCTCACGGCCAACAGCCTGACGCGCGGCCCGGCGGCTTCAGAGTTTGTGCCGAGCTACCGCGGGCGCCTTGAGGTGGCCGTTTCGACTGCCGCAGGGCTGGTGGTCGTGAACGAGCTGCCCCTGAACGAATACCTCTACTCGGTGGTTCCCAGCGAGATGCCCGTCGCGTTTGGCCTCGAGGCACTCAAGGTCCAGTCGATGGCCGCTCGCGCCTACGCCGTCGCATCCATGCTCAGGGGCGGGTATGACCGCTACGGAGCGCATGTTGACGACAGCGTATCCAGCCAGGTGTACAACAACGTCCGTGAGCAGGCCGTGAGCAATCAGGCGGTGGATGAAACCCGGCTGCAGCTGCCGGTGTACGGGGGTGCGGTCGTGGACGCGAGGTTCTTCTCGACATCCTCTGGGTTCACCGCCAACGCTCACGAGGTGTGGTCGAGGGAGGGGCAGTTTCCCAGCACGCCGGTGCCCTACCTCGCCGCAGTGCCTCAGACAACGCAGGTCAGGTCAATCCCAGACGAGGCCGCGATGGAGGCCTTCATCAACATGGCCGATCTCGATGCGCCGGACGCGGCGGCGCCCTTCTTCCGGTGGTCGGTCGCAATGACCAGGGCCGAGGTTGAGGCAAGCCTGAGGGTCAACCTGCGGACACGCTATACGGCCGACCCCAGCTTTGTGCTGACGCGAACGGAACAGGGCGACTTCGTATCCCGGCCCATACCGGCGGCTGACCCGATCGGCACGCTGCAGGACCTGCGCGTGGTCCAGCGCGGGCAGGGAGGGAACATCATGGCGCTCGACATCGTTGGAACAGGCGGCACGTACCGGATCGTCAAGGAGTACAACGTGCGATTTACACTCAGGCCTGTGCAGTACGCGGCCGGCCGGCCGGCGGTGCTGCTTGCACTCCGTGACGGGTCTTTGCGGTCTAACTACCCCATTTTGCCGAGTGCCTTTGCGGTGTTCCAGATGCAGCGCGACAGCGCCGGCGCCCTCGCACAGGTGACGGTGAAGGGCGGCGGCAACGGCCACGGAGCGGGGATGAGCCAGACCGGCGCGCAGGGTCTGGCCGAGCGGGGGATGAACTACGCGGACATCGTGCGCCATTACTACCAGGGGGCCGAGATCGTCGATCTGACCGAAGGCGACGCAAACGACCTCCAGGCGAGCGGTCTGGCGGCGCCGGATTAGGACACGGCGGCGGCGGCCCCTTTCCCGAAGGCCGGCGGCCAGGGCGCGCGTACAGCGTCCCTCGCATACCCCCTTGAACTTGGGTATAATCAAAGCATCTGTACCAGAGAAGCAGCAATGACCTGGCACGAGCACCCGGCGCTTCGCGCCTGGACATATTGAAGGCTCTAGGCTTTGAACTGAGAGGTCTGCACATTGGTATTCGCTGCCCGGGAGCGGTTGCTCGCGAAGGTGGCCAAGCCCGCGCGCTACCTTGGCGATGAGCACAACTCCATCCACAAGGATCACTCCGCGGTTGCTGTCAGGTTTGCTCTGGGCTTCCCCGATGTCTACGAAGTCGGCATGTCCCATCTTGGCCTGCGCCTGCTTTACGACGTCCTTAACCGGCGGCAGGACACGGCGTGCGAGCGGGTATTCGCCCCCTGGCCGGATATGGGGGCGCTGATGGTTCAAACCGGGACGCGGCTGTGGGCTCTGGAGTCGGGGCGTCCCGTGTGCGAATTCGACATTCTCGGGCTGTCGCTGCAGCACGAGCTCAACTTCACCAACGTGCTGTTGATGCTGGACCTGGCGGGAATCCCGCTGCGCAGCCGGGACCGCGGGCCGGAGCATCCTCTGGTGGTCGCGGGCGGACCGGCGGCGTTCAACCCCGAGCCCCTTGCGGAGTTCCTGGACCTCGTCGTCATCGGTGACGGCGAGGTTACTGTAGGCCAGCTTGTCGACCGCTGGCTCGCCTGTGGCGGTGACCGGCGAGCGCTGCTCCGAGAGCTGGCCGGCCCCGGCGCGCCGGATGGGTTCTACGTACCGGCGGCCTTCGAGCCGGAGTATATGGCCGGCGGCACGCTGGCGGGGGTTCCGGCCAGGCCGGGTGCCCGGAGCACGGTCCGCAAGGCGGTGCTTGCGGATCTCGACGAGAGCCCGTCGCCGGATGCACCCGTGGTACCCTTCTTGGACGTGGTCCACGACCGGATTACCCTCGAGATCTGCCGCGGCTGCACCCGCGGCTGCCGTTTTTGCCAGGCGGGGATGATCTACCGGCCCGTCCGCGAGCGTTCACTGGAGCAGCTGCTGGAGTCGGCCTCCAAGCAGGTCCGGAGCACGGGGCACGACGAGATCTCGCTGGCGTCGCTTTCCGCCGCCGACTATTCGCGGATCAGCGGGCTGGCGCAATCCCTCGTCACGGCCTATGGCCAGCGCGGCGTGGGGATCTCGCTGCCGTCGCTGCGCACCGACTCGTTCTCTGTCGCGCTGGCCGGCGAAATCCAGAAGGTGCGCAAGAGCGGCCTGACGTTTGCGCCCGAGGCGGGCACCGAAAGGCTGCGGCGAGTCATTAACAAGAACGTCACCGACCAGGATCTGTTCTCCGCGGTGAGCACGGCCTTCGCTCTGGGATGGGATAGCGTCAAGCTCTACTTCATGCTGGGCCTGCCGACGGAGACCGACGAGGACGTCCTGGCCATCGCCCGGCTGGCCGAGGAGGTCTGGAGCCTGCACAGGCGGGCGCGCCCCGGGCGGGGGCTCCGGCTTGCGGTCAGCTGCGCGACCCTGGTCCCGAAGGCGCACACGCCGTTCCAGTGGGATGGCCAAACGCCGCGCGAGGAGGTCATCCGCAGGCAGGGACTGCTGCGCGGCGCGATGGGCAGGAAGGTCAAGCTGAGCTGGCACGACCCCGACCAGAGTTGCCTTGAGGCGGCCCTCGCCCGCGGAGACCGTCGGCTGGCGGGAGTAATCGAGCGGGCGTACCGGCTGGGGTGCCGGTTTGACGCATGGGACGAGGAGTTTCGGCTTGATGCGTGGCTCGAGGCCTTCGTTGCCGAGGGGCTCGACCCCGCCTGGTACGCCAATCGGGAGCGCGCGACAGACGAGGTACTGCCCTGGGACCATCTCGACAGCGGCGTGACCAAGGAGTACCTGCTGCGCGAGCGTGAGGCGGCCCTGCGCGGTCTGTCCACCGCTGACTGCAGGTCCGGCACGTGTTCGGACTGCGGGGTTTGTGCGACGTTTGGCGTAGAAACGCGCCTTGCGCCTGGGCCGGCGCGCGAGGACGGCGCCGCAGGGGTGCCACCGGTATGAGCGAACGCCGCGACCACCTTGCGCCGCCGGGCGGCCGGCGCGGCTCGGGCCGGAACGGCAGGAAGTCTGTTGACCGGCGGGGCGCGCAGCCGCATGGTCCCCCGCGTACCCGCACACCGGGCTCCGAAGCGCAGTTGGAGGTGGGGTACAGGCTCCGGTGGGCCAAGCGCGGTGGAGCGCGTTTCCTATCTCATCTGGATGCCCTTCGCGCGCTGGTGCGGGCTTTACGTCGCGCGGAGCTGCCCCTGGCGCTGTCACAGGGATACAACCCGCACCTGAAGATCGCCTTTGCCTCGGCTCTGGCCCTTGGGGTGGAGAGCGAGGCCGAGTTCGTTGATGTGCAGCTCACCAAACCGCTGTCGCTGCCGGAACTGGCCAGGCGGGTCGCGGCGGCGTTGCCGCCGGGATTCCTGCTGCGCGAGGCCAGGTTCGTGCCCGCCGGGGGGAGGGCGCTGGCGGCCTACGAGTCGATTTCCCGTTACGTCGGCCGGCCGATTTTCGGTTCAGGCCCAGCCCCCGGCCCCGGTCTGGCCCCCGAGCAAGGTCCCGGCGCCGGTCCGCAACCGGAGGGCGCGCCGCCCGATGAACTGGCCCAACGGGCCCGGTGGTTTCTGGCTCAGCTGGCGGTTGTCGTCGAGCGCTCGCCGGGACGGACCGTGGATGTGCGGTCGCTGGTCGCCGATGTGCGCTGCCCGCCGCCGTCCGACTCGGGCCCGACCGGCACTCCGGCGGCGCCGGGAGCCCTCGACGGGGCCCGTTTTTCCGCCGAGATAGGGGATGGGTGGGCAATCGAATTTGACCTTCTGAGCGGGCCCAAAGGCGCGGGTCGGGCAGACGAGTTGCTCTTTGCGCTCGGCCAGGACCCCGCCGGGTGGCTCCTGCTCAAGACAGACTTTTGGCCGCTGGTTGAGGGGATGAAGATCTCCCCCTGGCAGGCCTGAGAGGCGGAACAAAAGCTTGAACCGCGAGATTTTCATAGACGTGGACAGCGGCGAGACCAGGGTCGCCGTCCTCGAGGACGGGGAACTGGTCGAAATCCATGTAGAGCGTCCGGAAAGCCAGCGCGCAGCCGGCAACATCTACCGCGCCAAGGTTGAGAATGTCCTGCCCGGGATGCAGGCCGCCTTCGTCAACATAGGACTGGAGAAGAACGCCTTCCTGTATGTGGCGGACGCCGTGCCTGCGGTTAACTTCGAGGAAATCGAGGGCGAGGGTGTGCCCAAAGTCCGGCGCGGGTTGGCGATCAACAAGATGCTCCGCCCGGGCCAGAAAGTCGTCGTGCAGGTCATCAAGGACCCGATAGGCACAAAGGGCGCACGGGTCAGCGCCTACGTCACGCTGCCCGGGCATTACGTCGTGCTGATGCCAAACGTCGACTACGTAGGCGTGTCCCGGCGCATAGCCGATGCAAAGGAAAGGCAGCGTCTGCGCCAGGGCGTGTCCAAGGTCAAGCCGCGCGGCATGGGGGTCATCGTCCGCACCGCCGCTGAGGACCACGACATCGAAGTGATCAAGGCGGAGCTAACTTACCTGCACAATCTGTGGCGCAAGGTGACGGGCTCGCGGGCGGGTTCGGCGCCCAAGCTCCTGCACCGCGACCTTGGCCTTGTCGGCCGGGTGGTGCGCGACCTCCTCTCGGAAAACGTGACCCGCGTTGTCGTGGACGAGGCTGATACGCACGCTCAGATCGCGGAGCTCATTCACGAGGCCGCCCCGGAGCTTGAGGGGCGGCTTGAGTTGTACCCGCCCGGCAAGCAGGACATGTTCACGGCCCACGGGATTGAGGCGGAGCTCAACCGCGCGATCCAGCGCCGCGTGTGGCTTAAGAGCGGCGGGTACCTGGTCATAGACGAGACCGAGGCATTCACCGTTTTCGACGTCAACACCGGCCGCTACGTGGGCACCACAAGCCTGGCGATGACCGTGTTTGACACCAACCTTGAGGCTGCGGCCGAGATCGCACGGCAACTGCGGCTGCGGGATATCGGCGGCATCATTATCATCGATTTCATCGACATGGAGGCGACCGAACACCGTCAGCGGGTGATCAGCAAACTTGAGCAGCACCTTGCGCGCGACCGGACCAGAAGCCACGTGCTTGGGCTGACCCAGCTCGGTCTGGTCGAAATGACACGCAAGAAGGTCCGCCAGTCGCTGGGGGACATGCTGACCAAGATCTGCCCGTGCTGTGAGGGGCGGGGGAAGATCCTGTCCGAGGCGACCATGTCCTCGCGCGTCCGCCGCGACATACGCGAGCTGCTTCGCACCAGCGACGCCGAGGCCCTGCTGGTTGAGGTCCATCCGGCTGTGGCGGCGGTGCTGATCGGCGCCGGGGGCCAGCGGCTCCGCGAGCTCGAGCGCGATACGGGCAAGGTCATCTACGTCCGGGGGTCGGACGAGCAGACTCATGAAGGATATAAGTTCCGCCAGTTCGCAAACAAGGACGACGTGCAGGCGGCAGCCTTGCCGGTCCGCGCCGACGACATCCTCGATCTGCGTGTCGAGGAGCAACACGCGGCAAACCAGAAGGATGGGATCGCCAGAGTCGAGGGCTTTGTGCTGGATATCGAGGGCGGCGCGGAGTTTGTCGGCGAGAGGGTCAAGGTCAAGGTCACCAAGGTTCACCGCACCTACGCCGAGGCCGTGGTCGTCGGCGAGGCCGAACCCCAACAACTGCTGCTCGACCTGGGAGCCTTCGCAAGAAACGCGGCGGCCTTCGCCGCCGAGGGTGTTCCTCCCCAAGCGGCGGTTGCTGCAACCTCCTCCGGGGTTTTGATCGCCACGCCGCAGGCCGCGGCCGTGGCCACCGCGGGCGGTGCGGCTCTGGTGGTTACGGGTGCTGCACTGGCCGGGGGTCCGGCGCCGGCGGGGGACAAGGGTCAGCAGGAGAAGCCGTCGCGTAAACCGAGGCGCAAGCGGGACAAGGCCCCGGCGGCGGCGGACCAGGCAACTGCCTCCACCCCAGATGCGCGCCCAAGGCGGGCCGCAGGTGCGGCGAAGGCGGATGCGGAGCGTGTGGCTGCGGATGCGGAGCGTGCGGCGAAGGCCGATGCGGAGCGGGCGGTTGGGGCGGGCAGCGTTGAGGCTCAGGGCAGGGCTGATCTTGAGCAGGAGACCAAGCCGGCCGCCAAGTCCAAACCCAGGCGCCGCGGTGGACGCTCGCGGCGGGGCAAGAACGGCGCTCCTCCCGAAGAGGGCGGAGCCGCTGGCGCAAAGGACCGCGCAACAGTGGCGGAGGCGAGCACAGCCGTATCCGAAACCGCAGCCGCGAAAGCAGCCGACGTCTCAGCGGCGGCACTCGTTGTGATGGCTGGGAGCAGCCCGCCGGCGACGCAGTCCCCCTCTGGGCAGCCGCCGGCGCACCTGACTTCCGGGGTGTCTCCTGCACCACAGGCTCCCGGCGATTCCCAGGCGGGCGAGGGCGTTGCGGCCGCGCCAGGCCAGCAGGCCCAGGTCCGCAAGGTGCGGCGTCGGCGAGGGGGAAGATCCCGGCGCGGGGGCAAGACGCCTTCCGCGCCGGACGCGGCCGGAGAAGCCCCAGCAGCGGTCCCTGAACCCGCCGGTTGGCCCGATGCCGCGGCGCCGGGCACGTCCCGAGGACGGGCCCTCCAGGTGGCTTCTGACGTGGCCGCCGCGGTTGTTGGGCAGGTGGTCGACGGCGACCAGGGCGAGACCGGCTCTGTGAAGCCCAAACCGCGCCGCTCCAGGTCAAGCAGACGCCGACAAGCCGCCCGTGCGGCGAAGGCGAGGCGGGGTGCTGAGCTTGAGGCTTCCGGCGGCCCTGGCGGGACAGGTCCAGTGCAGGCCGGACAGGCTGACGTGGACAGTTCGATACCCGTTGATGCCGCGGAGCCGGTGGGGCCGTCCGCGGCACGGTCGTCCGCAGGACCGTCGTCCGCGCGTTGACAGCCGTCAAAAACGCATGGTAGAATCAGTCGTTGTGGCTAGTACCAGCGGCTTTCAGGAGGACTATTGATTGTACGCGATTGTTGAGGCCAAAGGCCAGCAGTTCAAGATCGGGCAAGGCGACACGATCAAGACCGAAAAAATGGCGGTCGAGGTCGGGGAGACGGTTACTCTCGATAGGGTGCTATTGCTGGCCAAGGATAACGGTGAGGTCTTGATCGGCAGCCCCGTCGTAGACGGTGCTCGGGCGGTCGCCACCGTGGTTGAGCATGGGCGGGGCAAGAAGATCATCGTTTTCCGGTTCAAGGCCAAGTCCAACTACCGCCGCAAAACCGGCCACCGCCAAGATTACACCAAGCTCCTCATTGAGGAGATCAAGTCCGAATAAGCAGCCCCAAGTGGGCCTGGGAGGTGGCAACGCATGGCACATAAAAAGGGTATGGGTAGCTCGCGCAACGGGCGCGATAGTGCTTCCAAGCGTCTCGGTGTCAAGAGCCACGACGGAGTGCTGATCAATGCGGGGAGCATAATCGTACGCCAGCGTGGCACCAAGGTCCATCCGGGCCAAAACGTGGGCATCGGCGGCGACGACACGTTGTTTGCGCTGGTCGACGGCCAGGTTCGGTTCAAGGGCGGCAACGGACGCAAGTACGCGCACGTCTTTCCTCAAACGTAAACGGACACGCGGCCCCGGCCCCAGAGTGGGGCCGGGGTCTTTTGCTTTCCGGGCAGGGGTGGTCAGACGCTGGGCATTCTTACTGGAGGACGCGAACGGAGAACTTGACCCTGGTCCATAGGAGGAAGCAACGCTAAGGTGTTTCACGATCGGGCTCGCATTCAGGTCAAAGCCGGTGATGGCGGGCATGGCTGCATTGCCTTCCGGCGCGAGAAGTTTGTTCCCCGTGGCGGACCGTCGGGCGGCGACGGCGGCCGGGGGGGCGACGTCTACCTGCTTGCCGAGCCGACGCTGGTGACGTTGCGGGACTTCAGGTACCGCACAAGCTACAGCGCGGGCCGTGGGGACCATGGAGGCGGCTCCAAGCGCAGCGGCAGCGACGGTGAAGATCTCATTCTTAAGGTTCCTGTCGGCACTCAGGTTTTCGACGCTGCGACCGGCGAGTTGCTCGGAGACCTGATTGAGCCCGGGCAGCGTCTCCGGGTGGCTGCGGGCGGACGTGGGGGCCGCGGCAACGCGCATTTTGCCACTCCAACCGACCGCGCCCCGCATCGCGCTGAGGACGGGGTTCTGGGTGGGGCACGTGAGATCCAACTCGAGCTAAAGCTGCTCGCGGATGTGGGACTCGTCGGCCTGCCCAACGCGGGCAAGTCGAGCCTGCTTGCGAGCGTCACCCGCGCAAGTCCCAAGATCGCAGACTACCCGTTCACCACGGTCGAGCCCAACTTGGGCCTGGTCGAGACACCGGTCGGGGGTCCGCCGCCGTTTGTGGTCGCCGACATTCCGGGCCTGATCGAGGGGGCGCACGCGGGAGCGGGGCTGGGGCATCAGTTTTTGCGGCATATCGAGCGGACCAGGGTGTTACTGTACGTCGTGGATGCCGCCTCGACCACGCCCGGCGGACCGCTTGCGGACCTCGAGACCGTCCGTCGCGAGGTCCGGCTCTACAGCGGACGCCTGGTCGGGCGGCCGGGGCTGGTTGTTCTGAACAAGATCGACCTGCCTGAGGCGCGCATGCGGCTTGAGGACCTGCAGGGGGCCCTGCGCAGACAGGGGGATGAGTCCTTCGCGGTTTCGGCCGCAACGGGCGAGGGCATGGATGGCCTTATGCGTCGGACGGGTGAGCTGCTCGCAGGAGCCAGCCCGGACTTGGATGAAATGCCCCGTGATGAGCCATGACCACAACAACCCCGGCCCGGCGCGGCCGGTAACGACGCCGGCATTGCCCGATGCGCCCGCCCCAAAGGCGCGGGCCATAGGGGTGCTTGGCGGCACGTTTGACCCTGTCCACCTCGGCCATCTCGCCATTGCCAGGGCTGCCGCCGCCGCGTTGGCCCTGGAGCAGGTGCTGTTCGTCCCCGCCCACATCCAGCCGCACAAGCTCACGCGCCGGGTTTCGGCGCCCGAACACCGTTGGGCGATGCTGGAGCTGGCGCTTGAGGGGCAGCAAGGGCTGAGCGCGTCGCGGGCCGAGCTCGACCGGGGCGGTCCGTCGTACACATCCGAAACGCTGCGCGAGCTTCGTACGACGTACGGCGGTGACGTTCGCCTTTTCTTTATCTGCGGCGCCGATGCCCTTCAGGAGATGGATTCCTGGCACCGTCCTGATGTGCTGCTGGCCAGCGCAACCGTTGCCGTGGCGCGCAGGCCGGGCTGCCCGGCATCGTCACAGATACCCGCGATCGCCGCGCGGCTCACGGCGGCCTTTGGTGGGGAGGTTGTCGTCTTTGACGCCCCGCTGCTCGACATCTCCAGCACAGCGATCCGCAGCCGTGTCGCGAAGGGAGTTGCAGTGGAGCACCTCATCCCGAACGCCGTTTACCAATATGTGCTTAAAAACAGGCTGTACACAGAAGGTAATTGCTCCTAGCCGTTGAAAAGGCAAATCGTGGCGCGACATGAGTTTCTATCCATGTGCCGTCCGAGCCCTGTATCGAGAGGTTCTAAGCTCTTGAGTCCGAGTCAGGTCCCGGTTGTCCCAACCATAAGTCGCCCAAAGCGCCAGGCTATCTGGCGTTTTTGTTTCTCATCGGCAGTATGCGGCACAGCGGAGGTGTCATGCCATCGAGTTCCAGTCGGGAGGTGACAAAGTGAAGACGCTGTACGTGGGCAATCTCCCCTGGTCGACGACGGAGGAGCGGTTGGCCCAGGTCTTTTCCGTGCACGGTCCGGTTAAGACCTGCCGGATCATCACGGACCGGGAGACAGGGCGGTCGCGCGGATTCGGTTTCGTCGAGGTTGACGATCCAGTCGCGGAAGGCATGGTCAACGCCCTCAACAACACCAATCTTGACGGCAGGCTCATCGTTGTCAACGAGGCCAGACCGCGTCAGGACCGGATGTAGACCCGGGCTCGGAACAACCGAATAGCAGGCTTTCAGGATCGGTGCCAGACCCTAACCGGGTGCAATGGTCTACATGTCCGTAACAACTGCGTTGCGCTTCGATTTTGTCGTGGTGGCGGCGGAGCCAGGCCTTCCTTCATTCGTCGAACTCATGTATAAGTGAACGGACAGCGCAGGGACAGCCTGAGTCCGTACCGAAGTTGCGCAGTCATGACTGGAGACGAGACCGCGACATTGGGGCCGATTGAACTGGGAGCACGAGGGCTGACTGGCTCAGCCCAAACCGGGCTTGGCCGGCGGCGGCTGCCGCAGACGCGTGCAAGCCGGGTGGCGCGTCGCCGCCGCCATCCTTGGCGTTGGGTGCTTGGCGGCATAGTTATGGTCATGTTTGTCGCTGGCTTTCTCGGCTCTGCCATCCTGACCGTTCTGAAAGGCATCCATAGCGACATGTCCGGGCTGGTCCCGGTGCCACGGCCCGGTGAGCGCGTCAACGTGCTGTTCCTCGGCCTGGATGCCGTTGTTGACTCCTCCGGCAAGGTCAACCTCGATGTACCGCTGCGCAGCTCGCGCAGCCGCACCGATACGATGATCCTGATTTCCTTTGATCCTGCGGGCGGCTCGGCCAGTCTCATCTCGATCCCGCGGGACACACGGGTCGAGATTCCGGCGCCGGGCAGGTCCTGGGACAAGATCAACGCCGCGCACGTGTACGGCGGCCCGCTCCTCGCCATGCGCTCCGTCGAGAAACTGCTCGATATCCCGGTGCACTACTATGTAAGGACCAACTTCCAGGGCGTCCTGTCGGTCGTCAACATCCTGGGCGGGGTCGAGATCGACGTTGAAACCGACATGCGCTACTCCGACCCCTATCAGGGCCTTGCGATCGATCTCAAGCGCGGACTGCAGACCCTGGATGGGGACAAGGCGTTGCAGTACCTGCGGTACCGCAACGGCGGGGGAGATATCGCGCGCATCCAGCGGCAGCAGAAGTTCATTGCCGCGCTGCTGCGCCGCGTCGTTTCTTTCAACACGGTGCTCCGCGCGCAGGCTCTGGCCCGTGAGGTGGTCAAGTACATCGACACCAACATGACAACTTCCGAGCTATTTGACTTCGTCCGAATCGCCTCCCAGGTCACCGATCCGAATGTGGAAATGGCGACGCTACCCGGGGACGCGAAGTACATAACCGACCCCGGACGGACAATGGCTCTTTCATACTGGGTGCTGCGCGAGAACGAAACCGACGAGCTGGTGGCAAAGCTGGTCTGGGGAATCGACCGCGAGCAAAACGCGGCCGTGACAGTCCGCGTGCTCAACGGTACGGATGTTGCCGGGCTGGGCGCCGAAGTGGCCAGCCGCCTGCGGGCCGATGGTTTCAACGTGGTACAGGTCGCCAACGCCCCATCGGGCGCCAACGGCAGCGAGACGCGCGTCGTGATGCACACGGAGGACCAAACGCCGGGCAAGCTCGTCGCGCGCAGCGTGATGCGCTTGGCCGCCGAGTCCGGCCTGTACAAGGAGATTCAGAAGGATCTGCCCTATGCCGTGACCGTGATCGTCGGCTCGGGTTTCAAACTGTCGGCGACACGCTAATCCAGCCCGGGGCCAGCCGGGCAGAGGCGGTCCGCAATCGGCTGCCAAGCAAGCGGCGGCGGGATACTAGATGGCACTGGAGTCGGAAACGGGTCTCCGCAAACCCACGTGAGAGGGATGTGAACGCTTGGAACCGGAAGCGCTCAGCGAGCTGGCGGCAGGCGCCGCCCGGGACAAGAAAGCCGAGGGCGTTATGTTACTGGACCTGCGTGAGCTCACAATCATGTGCGACTACTTCCTCATCTGCACCGCCCGCAACACCCAGCACGTCAAAGCCGTGGTCGAGGGCGTCCAGGAGCGGCTCGAGGACGCCGGGCGCCGGGCGCGGCATATCGAAGGCAAGTCCAATGCCCGCTGGGTTCTCATGGACTACGGCGATGTGATCGTGCACGTGTTCCTGCCCGAGGAACGGGCGTTTTACGACCTGGAACGGCTGTGGGCTGACGCGCGCCTAACCGAGCTCGCCGCGGTCGTCGAGCAAGCGCGTGGCGTGCAACACGTTGACGCACGCACCGACGCGAGCTTATAATCAGGGTTGCCGCTTCAAAGACGGCGCGCTTTTTGAGTACGTTTAGCTGGTCAAAGTGAATACGTGTGGGGTCGTAGCTCAGTTGGGAGAGCGCTTGAATGGCATTCAAGAGGTCGAGGGTTCGATTCCCTCCGGCTCCACCAGCTATTAGCAGCTCCGAGGATTGCTCGGAGCTGTTTCTGCATGTCTGACCACCGGGCACCTCCCACCATGACCTAACCAGAAATGAAGTAACTGGGCGACTCTCGGGCCTCCTGCAGAAGGCAAGGCATCTCTAGTACAGAAGAAAGACCCACGTGGCTCTTGGCTCCGCTCCCGCCTACATGCTGTTGGACGGAGGGATCCAGGGATGAAGGAAGGGACAAGCGACGGGCCGGGACGCCCTGTCCCGTGGCCCACCACCGTGAGCGAAGCGGTATCCGCACTTCTGACCACGATCGGTGACGAAGTGAAGGACTACCTTGCCAGCTGCGATGAGGCCGATGTTTGGGGACTGCATTTCACCCTGGGAATGTGGATCAGGAATAACTACGGGCTATGGCAAGGCAACAAAGCCCTCCTGGAGTCCTGCAGGGCCTTTGACCCGGATGGCGCCTCAATGGTGATCATCAGAGCCCTCTGGCAAGCGCTGCATCAGGGCAAGCCCGAGCCCGGCGGAGGATCGACCCGTTGCACACCACCCGAGTAGCATTGGTCACAGGCTCCGGTCGGGGCCTCGGCCGGGCAATCGCCATCGAGCTTGCGCGCCGGGGCCTTGCTGTTGTTGTCAACTCCTCACGTAACCCGGAGCAAGCCGGCCGCACGGCCGAGCTCATCCGGGCCGCCGGCGGCCAGGCGGAGGCTGTCGTCGCGGACGTGTCATCTCCGGCCGATGTCGCCCGCCTCTTTGAGGCCATTGACCGCACCTTCGGGCGCCTCGACGTCCTCGTCAACAACGCCGGCATTAACCGTGATGTGGACTTCCGGGAGATGAGCGACCGGCAGTGGTTCGATGTACTGGCGACAAACCTCAGTGGCCCGTTCCTGTGTTCGCGGGCCGCCGTGCCCCTGATGGACCGTGCAGGCGGGGGAAGCATCGTCAACATCACCGCCCGGACGGCCTACCGCCCCCGCAAGAGAGGAGCCAACTACTGCGCCGCCAAGGCCGGGCTGAGCATGTTGTGCCAGTGCATGGCTCTGGAGTTGGCGCCGTCGATCCGCGTCAACTGCGTGGCGCCCGGGACGACGGACACGGCGGAGGTCAGGGAGAGGTTCGACCTCGACACCCCGGATGGTATGGCACGGATGCTGGCACCCATACCGTTGGGCCGCATCGCCACCCCCGAAGAAGTGGCTCGGTTCGTAGCCTACGTCGCCCTTGACGCCGGGTTCATGACCGGTCAGGACGTGCTCTATGATGGGGGGAGAAACCTGACCTGAGACCAAAGATCGCGGAGGTATTGGACATGACCAAGATTGGGTTCATAGGGCTCGGCATAATGGGAAAGCCAATGGCCAAGAGGCTGCTGCAGGCCGGGTACGATCTGACTTGCTACGACATCAACCCTGAACCGGTCAGGGAGCTCGTTACGGCGGGCGCCAGGCAGGGACGCTCTTCCAAGGATGTTGCGGAGCAGAGCGAGATTGTCATCACCATGCTTCCTAATTCCCCCCACGTCGAGCAGGTCGTCCTGGGCGCAGACGGGGTTCTCGCAGGTGCCAGGCCAGGGACGATAGTGGTCGACATGAGTTCCATCGACCCCACCGTGACCAGGGACGTAAGCGCGAAGCTCCAGAAAAAAGGCATCGTCATGCTCGACGCCCCGGTCAGTGGCGGGGAGCCCAAGGCTATCGACGGCACCCTGTCGATCATGGTAGGCGGGCCCCAGGATGCGTTTGACCGTGTCCGCGATATCCTCCTGAAAATGGGCGCATCTGCGGTGCTCGTCGGCGAGATCGGCAGCGGAAACGTGACCAAGCTGGCAAATCAGATCATGGTCGGCCTCAATATCGCCGCTATGTCAGAGGCCATGGTCCTGGCCGTCAAGTCCGGCGTCGATCCCGAGCGAGTGTATCAGGCAGTCAGGGGTGGCCTCGCCGGCAGCGCGGTCCTGGACGCCAAAGTGCCCTTGATCCTGCAGGGCAACTTCAAGCCTGGTTTCAGGATTGAGCTTCATATCAAGGACCTAGCGAATGCTCTTGCTGCTGCCCACGAAGTGGGCGTGCCTCTGCCGCTAACCAGCCAGGTCATGGAGGTTATGCAGGCGCTCAAGGTACAGGGCAAGGCAGAGGACGACCACGGAGGAGTGGTCCAGTTCTTCGAAGGGCTAGCAGGGGTCAAGGTGCGGAAGTCCTGACCTTTGGCGGCTGAAAGGCCCGTCGTGCCGTCCGGTGGATGACCGTCCGCTGAGGCAGCCATTCTCCGGGCTCAGATGCTCCTACATGGCCACAAGAAAAGGCGAGGCCCCTGCCTAGACTTGGAGCCTCGCAGATAGCATGTTTTCTGCAGACCGTTGCAGTTTTGACCAGCTCAACTTTCAGATCTTGGTCTCGTACATATGGAACGCCGGCTTGGCGTCTGGCATCGCGGAACGGTATTCGCGTCCGCCCATGCGCTTGCGGAACTCAGCCTGGGCCTTTTCGACCAGTTCCGGGTTGGTCATGAAGGCATACGCTGCCTCAGCCAGTACCTTGGCGCCGGCGATCAGACCGGCATGACCGATACCCATCCCTGCCTGCGAGGTAAACTGCCACGAATGGCCGGGAGTGCCAAGAGCATTACTGGCCATCGTGACCCCGCCGTAGGGGCAGCAGTGGCTGGTGTCCCCGGCGTCGTCGGAGCCGGCCGGCTCGGGCTCGGTCTTGGGGCATGGGAGCACCGCTTCCAGGAGATCCTTGTCCCACCACTCCTCCGGGACATCACTGCGGCGCATCGAGGCCTCCTTCACTGACTTGGGGATCGACTTGCTGATCTCCGCCGCGAACTCGCGATCCTTGGCGGTGAAAGTGGGTGGTCCGACCCGCTGCAGGGCTTCGTCAACAACGGCCGCGACGGCGTAGTTGGGCAAAATGTTGTAGATGCACTTGAACCGGTCAATCTCGACTCTGGTTTCAGTTGCCATAGCTGCGCCTTTGGCGCACAGGCAGACTCGCTCCCAGAGAGCATCAAGGACGTCGCGATTCCAGGCCCGGACACGAACCCACCCCTGGGCCTCCGGAGGAACCACATTGGGCTGGCCGCCGCCTTTGGTAATCGTGTAGTGGATCCGGGTCCGCGGCGGCATGTGCTCGCGAAGGAACTCTATGCCCATGTTCATCAGCTGTAGGGCGTCAAGCGCGCTTCGACCGTTGTAGGGATCCCCGGACGCATGGGACGAACGGCCGTAAAAGGTGAACGTGGTGTCGTCACTGGCAAGGGTCGATCCGAACTTCACCCGGTTGACTGAAGCACCATGATACGCGAGGGCAATATCACAGTCCTTGAAGACGCCATCGCGGGCCATAAAGGCCTTGCCCGCGCCGCCTTCCTCCGCCGGGCAGCCGTAGAACCGGATGGTGCCCTTGACGCCTTTCGTCTCCATCTCCTTCTTGAGCCCGATCGCGGCGCCGAACGATGCTGCCCCGATCAGGTTGTGCCCACAGCCGTGGCCAGGTCCGTCTCTGACCACTGGATCCTGCACCGGCACGGCCTTCTGCGAGCAGTTGGTCAGTGCATCGTACTCCGCCAGGAAACCGATCACAGGTTTCCCGGAGCCCCATTCGGCTACGATGGCCGAGGGTATGCCGCCGGCACCGGTTTCGACCTTGAAGCCCTCGGCTCGTAGGTTCTCAACCAGGACTGCGGCAGACTTGTTCTCGTGCAGGCATAGCTCGGCATACTCCCAGATCTTGTCGGAGATGGCCACGATCTGGTCCCGCTTCTGGTCGATGTAGCGGATAGCGTTCTTAGCCAAGGCCTCCAACTCTTCGGTCCCCTCCCGCGAAATCAGCTAGTCTGGATCCCGGCCGCCGCAGTGGCCCGTTTCCGATCCCCCGGCGCCCAGGGGAGAGCCAGGTGGCGCATGACTTCGGGGTGAGTTGTAGGCGGCCCTCCTTTGCCCGACTGTGTCAGATCCTGCCCTCCAGCGCCCGCCGCGCCTGCACCAAGGCCTGGCGGACGGCGTTGGCCCGCCGCATCACGTCGGCAACGTGGAAACCGTACTCCTCGGCCGCCGGGTCCATCGCGCCCAGGGCTGCGGCGGCGTCCAGCAGCGGGATGACTGCCGTCGGTGAGGCCGGACCGTGTTCGTGCGGCGGGGCAGGGGAGTAGTTGACCGGGGTCAGCCAGCGGATGGCCGCCAGGGCTGCCCGGTTGAACGCGTCTGAAACATCCGGCGCCGCCCCGCCCTCGACTGCGGCAGCCCCGGCGTCGAACCGCTCGGCCACTGCCAACAACTGTGCTGCCTCGCGCACCACGTCCCCTAGCAGGTCGCCTGGCGACGGTCTGCCCCTGCTGGCACCATCAGCCCCCGCCGACAGCTCAGCCAGCCGCGACCGCATCTCGCGGGCCAGCGGAGCCATGTGAAGCGGCAACAGCTCCGCTGTGCACAACCGCCAGGTCGCGAGCGCGTAGATGCGCGTGTCGGCGGCCAGCACCGGCGCCTCGCACTTGTCAATGGTGTCCTCTTCGGTGTGCCACCACCAGCCCAGGCCGGAGCCGCCGACGGCGGCCCGCTGGCCAGGCGGCCGGTTGGACAGCAGCATGAACAGCGAACTTGTGCCCGGCCCCCAGAAGGACTGGTCCCCCGCCCGCACCGGCCGCTCGATCGCCGGCGTCACGCCCGTGATCTCGCGCACGATGTCTTGCGCAAAGGCTGCGTTTTCGGCCACCGCCGTGACCAGCGAGTAGTCGTACGCCCCGAGGCAGCCCGGCGAGTCGATGTTGATGTAAGTAATGCAGTGGTCGTGCAGTTCCTGCCAGAACCGGTCGCAATACCACGTCGACCCCGCGTACCGGCCCGTCGAGTGCCCGGGCCACCAGGCGATGCGCACCCCCCGCCGCAGCTCGTCCCGCCGGGCTTGCAGCACCCGGGCCAGCTCGAGGCAGGCGACGTTGCCGGTGGCGTTGTCCGTCGCGCCGAGGTGCCAGGAGTCAAGGTGGCCGGCCACCAGCACGAAATTTTCGCTCTGGCTCCCCTGGATGATCGCCTCGGGCATCACCAGCCGTTGCCAGCCGGTCTTGGTTTCGGCGTGCACGGTGGCGACCACCGGGCCCGCAGCCGCAGCCTCCCTGAGGCGCAGGCCATCGCCGCGCTGGATCGAGATCACGGGGATGCGGGGCAGGGTTTCCACGGCGCCCGGGCCGGGCGTGCCCCAGATCGGGGTGACGATGCCCTCGTGGATGACGGGTTCGTCGCTCGGCCACATGTGGATGTAGGCGGCGGCGCCGAGGCGGCGGGCGGTGACCATGTTTTCACGGCCGCCCCCTTCGCTTAACACGATCTTGCCGCGCAGGTCGAGCCGGCGCAGGCGCTCGACGGTCTGCGTGTCCGTGAACATATCGCTGCTGCCCGGCACGTAGATGATCTCGCCCGTGGCGCCCCCGGGCGGGGTGGAGGCCGAGAACGCCCGCGTCTTGGCCGCGAACTCGCCCGGAGCGACCCCAGGCACCAGCAGGCACCCTGAGACCGGATAGCTCAGGTAGGCGTCAAACTCGTGCCGGCGCACCTCGCAACCATAGCGCTGCAGCTCGGCGAGCAGGTATCCGGCGGCCTCGCGCTCACCCGGGCTGCCGGAGGTGCGGTCTAGGGTGCAGAGGTATTCGAGATGTCGCCACATGGTGGCGACGTCGATGGAGTCGAGCAGTGCCTGTTCGGAAACCGTGATGGGCATGGCTGGGCCTCCTTCTCGGGGTCGGGAGTATCAGGGCTGTTGTTCCTGTTTGCGGCGCTGGGCCGGGTGGAGGGGCACCTCATCGCCGGGGCGCGTGAAAGCGGTCCACTATCTCCCCGCCCTCACAGACCACCCTGCCGCCTTTCATGACTGCCTTGACCTTTCGCGTCGCCGTGATGTCTACCAGGGGATCGCCGTCCAGCACCACCAGGTCAGCCAGTCTGCCGGGCTCAAGGGTTCCGACCTGTTGGTCGACCGCGAGGCACTCTGCCGACACCCTGGTCGCGGCCATAATGGCGTTCATGGGGTCCATCCCGTACTTAACCATCAGCTCAATTTCCTGAGCGTTTTCGCCATGGTGGTTTACGGCGAGCCGGCGTCCGTTCCGGCCGCCATTCTGACTCCGAAGGCCAGAGCCATCCTGAAGCTGGCTACGGCCGCGTCGCGGGCGGCCAGGGACTTGGCGACGACGTATTTTGGCAGCCTGTCGCTCATCCCGTCGCGTGTCATCGCCGCTCCCGCGCTCAGCGTCGGGACGTAGTAGGTGCCGGCCCGGGCCATCATCTCGCAGGCTTCCTCATCCAGGTGGAAACCGTGCTCGATCGAATCAACCCCGGCTTGCACACATGTCCTTATACCGGAGGTCCCCTGAGCGTGGGCTGCCACGCGCTTGCCCAACCGGTGGGCCTCCTCGACGGCCACCTCGATTTCGCCGGTGGACATGTGCTGGAGGCCTGGCTTGCTGCCTTCGGACATGACGCCGCCGGTGACGAGGAGCTTTACCAGGTCTGCGCCTGCTTTGAGCTGGGTGCGGGCCGCCTTGCGGATCTGGTCCGGACCGTCCACGATCACGCCGCCGAGGCCCTCCTCATAGGTGATGCCGGGGGCCACCCAGATGTCGGCGTGGCCGCCCGTCACCGTGATGTTCTGGCCGGCAACCACCAACCGTGGCGCGACCATCAGGCCCTCGTCCGAAGCCCGCTTGAGCGCGATGTCCAGGAATCCCTTTTCGCCCATCACGCGTAGGGCGGTGAACCCCGCCAGCAGGTCTCTCTGGATGTTCCGGAGCGAGACCAGTGTTCTGTACGGGGCAGTCTGTTGAAACACGATATCCCAGTAGTTGGGCTCGCCGTTGAAGCTGGTGTGCACGTGGGCGTCGACCGACAAACCTGATCCGTTCCCCGTCCAGCACTACCAAGCCGTCAGCAATACCGTCGCGGCCTGTCCCGTCGATAACCAGTGATGCCTCGATGACCAGCACGGCGATCCCTCCGATCAAGGACCATGGCTGCTGCTCGCTCTTCCCCACAGGACCCTACGGCGCGCTTCTTCGCCCCCCTGAGTTCCCCTTCTGTCGCTGGCCACCCTAGAGGCGTTGCCCAGCCACCCGGCGAAGCGGGAACCCTAGGTGGAGCGACGAGGAGGCAAGCCACGTGACAAGGGACGAACTGAAAGAGCGAGTCTGTGCGGCCATCGACGCCAGGGGACCGGAACTGATTCGGTTCGGCGAGGACATCTTCGCCCACCCTGAGCTGGGGTATAAGGAATTCCGGACCGCCGACAAGGTCGAAGAGAGATTCGTGAATATGGGGATTTCGTTTCAGAAGGGCATAGCCATTACCGGCCTGAAGGGTCGGCTGACCGGCAAACGGAGCGCCGTTTCTCTCGGCATCATGGGAGAGCTCGACTCGGTGCTCTGCCCAGAACACCCCCAAGCCGACCCCACCACCGGCGCGGCACACTCCTGCGGTCATAATGGAATGCTGACCGCCATGCTCGGTGCGGGGATGGGACTGCAGGATGCCGGGGCCATGGAGTACCTGGGCGGGGACGTTGTGCTGATTGCCATGCCGGCCGAGGAGTACGTGGAGATCGAATACCGCAACGGCCTGCGCAAGCAGGGCAAAATCCAGTTCCTTGGCGGCAAGCAGCAGTGGTTGGTGGAGGCGCCTTCGATGACGTGGACATGGTTTCGATGATCCACATGGCAAGCGACGCCCCGCTTAAGCCCATGCTCGGGCTCATGGGCGTACACGCACAGCGAGAAACCCTTCGTGACGACGATACCATCCGCATTCATCCGATCATCACCAAGGGCGGAGACCTGGTGAACATCGTCCCCGCCGACGTCCGGCTTGAGGCCTACGTCAGGGGCAAGCGCGTCGAGGCGATCGTTGACGCATCCAAGAAGGTCGACCGCGCACTAAAGGCCGGCGCGATAGCGGTGGGGGCTGAGGTTGAGATCACTAACCTGCCCGGCTATCTCCCGAAGATCAGCGACGCGGCCTTTGATGAGGCGTACTATGCAAACTGCGAGTGGCTGGTCGGTGTGCAGTCAAGCGGCCGCCAGGGGCACGGCACGGCCTCCAACGACATCGGTGACCTGTCGCACCTCATGCCGACGTCGTGTGCCCTGATGGGCGGGGTTGTCGGCCAGGGCCACTCCAAGCATGTGCGCATCGTCGACCCGGAGATCTTCTACCTGGCGTCGGCCAAGCTTCACGCCTGCACAGCCATTGACCTGCTCTGGGATCAGGCCGACCTGGCGGCGTGGGAGGGTCTGCTGAAAGCGTGAGCCACGGCGCCCTCAGACCGCCGCTCTTTCGCCATGGGAACATCGGGGGACGCGAGGATTCCCGGACGCGCCGCCGGAGTTGCATGCGGGGGAAGAAGCGCATGACCAAGCGCTGCTGCGGGCCAAGACGGCTATTGCTGCCGCTTCCGATCGTGGTCATCGGAACGCAGCTCGAGGCGCTGTGAGCTGTGATGAGTCGGATATCATTCCCTGGGGTCTATGTTCTGGGCAAGGGTTTCTGAGGTTCCCACTCAGGGGACATGGCGTTTCACAGTCACGTGACCACAGCGGGAGTCAAAGCAGATGACCTTCGATTCCTCGTCGATTATCGGCTGGAGGTTGTTGATGTGAACAATAAGCGGTTCTTCGTGGACAAGGAGTTGGAGGTCATCCCGGGCGACTTCCTTAAGGACCGGATTGAGGTGTACACGCATGAGAAGACCGAGCCCTTCAAGCAACAGTAGCGGTGCAAACAAGACCGAAGTCGTGCAGGCCATTGCCGGCGCCCTTGCTGCCACCGGTGTGCCGCTCACGCTTGGCGAAGGAACCGACATCGCGATCAAAGGTGAATTCTTCAACGCCGCGTGGGGCATCGGGCGCAAGAAGATAACCTACGAGGCCGCCATTTTGGCCGATGAGGTTTCGCGCACGGTGTTGATGTGGGAAAAGACGCTTGAGGAGGGCAGCGGGTTGTCTTTCCGCGCCGAAGGCACTTCCTTCGTCCAGACCGGTAAGACCCTTTTCCGCAGGATAAAAGGTGTGCACTACGGCGTCGACGGCGTCGCTCACGAGTATGACCTGGACTTTGGGACTCTTCCCAGGACGGTCAAAGAAACCGCCCGCAGGCTGGGCTGGAAATTCAGCACCGTGATCAGCCGCGCCAAAGCACGCTACTAGGTTCCAGGGCAGGCGGGAATCGCTCCTGTCGGTCGACGGTGTCGACGAGGATGGTCCGCCTGCCCTCTATGTCAGCCCGCCCATTATCCTGCCGCCGGGATGCGTTGCTCACCACTTCTGAAAGACGAACACCACCCGAGAAGTGGGGGCATTCCGCCGTGCCTTCACCACAATACCCAGGCAAAAGGAACATCTGTGGCGAATGACAGAAAGGCTTGAATGGGAAACATGCGCTGGCCCGGATAGCCATACACGATGTGTGTAGTCGACCCCATTCGCCGGACGCTCCGTTTTCCGGTTTTGCCGAAGAGGTGAATCAGCTCAGTGCCCATCAACCCCCAGAGGCTCCAGAGCGACCTTGAGGCGTTCGCTGCCATCGGCAGTGGGGACGGCGGGAGCGTTACACGGCTTGCCCTGTCCGCCGAAGACCGCGAGGCCCGCTCCGTCTTCATCCGCCTGGCCCAGGAGGCCGGCATGCTGGTCAGGATCGACCGCTACGGCAACATCTGGGGGCGCAGCGACGACCGTTGGGAGGTACCGGCGGTGGTAGTCGGCTCCCATCTTGATTCGGTGCCCGGCGGGGGCCGCTTTGACGGGGTCGTCGGGATAATCGCAGCTCTCGAGGTGGCCAGGGCCTTGCGAGAAGACAAACGTTTCCCCGATGCCCCCCTCGGGGTGGTCGACTTCGCGGCTGAGGAGTCGAGCCGGTTTGGCGTTTCGACCATCGGCTCCAAGGGAGCGGCCGGGCTGCTCGCACCGGAGACGGTCATGGGGCTGACGGACCGCCAGGGCGTCGCGTTTGCGGAGGCGGTTGCCCTCCACGCCGGGCACGACCTGGCCGGTGGGCCCTCCGACCCGGGCCGGGTCGGCTGCTTTCTGGAGATGCACGTTGAGCAGGGCAGGGAGCTGGAGACGGCGGGAGTGCCCCTCGGCGTGGTCCGGGCGATCGCGGCGCCGACCCGGTTTCGCGTGACGGTTCACGGCCAGGCGGCCCACTCCGGTGCCACCCTGATGACCTGGCGCAAGGACGGCCTGGTGGCGGCCTCGGAGCTGGTGCTCGCTCTGGAACGCATCGCCGAGCTGGAGGATGAATACGGGACGGTGGCGACCGCGACCATCTTCGCCCTGCACCCGGTCAGCATCAACGTTGTTCCCGGCCGGGTGGAGCTGGGTGTCGATATCCGGGGCATTGAGGTGGCCAGCAAGCGCAGGGCCGTCGAACGGTTCCGGCACACGGTCCGCAGGGTTTCGGCTCAGCGCGGGATTCCCATCGAGGTGGAAACGCTCTCCGACGAGGAGCCGGTGCTGCTCCACCGCGATGCCGTGGAGTGCGTGCGCCTGGGATGCGAGCGGACCGGGCTGCCGTACGCCGTGGTACAGAGCCGGGCCGGACACGACACCATGAACATGACCCACCTTTGTCCCGCGGCGATGCTCTTCGTGCCCAGCCGGGGCGGCATAAGCCACCACCCGGCGGAGCATACGCCGCTCGAGCAGATCGTCCAGGGCGCGCGTGCGCTGATGGAAGCGGTCCTGGCGGCGGCGGCAATGCTGGGGCAACGGGAGCGGGTGACGTAGTTGTCGCTTTCGGCTGAAAAGGTCATCGAGATGTTCGAGGCTTCAGGCGGGTTTCTGCGCGGGCACTTCGCGCTGACCTCGGGGGCCCACAGCTCCGGGTACGTCCAGAGCAGCCAGATCCTCGGCAGGCCGGAGTACACGGAGCCCATCGCGGCCGAGCTGGCCTTGCGTTTTCGCGGCGAGGGGGCCACCTGCGTGGTCGGGCCCGCCCTGGGCGGGGCGATCCTGGCGTACGCCGTGGGCCGGCTCCTCGGCGTTCGGGTCGTCTACGCCGAGCGCATCCAGGGGATTCTGAGTCTGGCCCGGGGGTACCAGATCGCGTCCGATGACCGGGTGCTCATCGTGGAGGACGTTCTGATCACCGGCCGGACCATCGAGGAGACCATCGAAATGGTCCGGCTGACCGGCGCGACAGTGGTTGCGGTCGGGGTCATGCTGGACCGGTCGCGCGGGGCCGTTTCCTTTGGAGTGCGCTCCGAATACCTGGCTGCATACAACTTCGAGGTCTACCCCCCGGACGACTGCCCCCTGTGCCGGGCCAGTGTGCCCATACGGCGGCCCAGGTACGGGCGGCTCTAAGCAGTGCGAGGAGGCATGCACGTGAAAGACCAACTTAGTGGCGCAATCGATGCCCGCGCCCCCCAGCTCATCGCCCTCTCCGACGACGTCTGGCGCCACGCCGAGCTTGGCCTGCTGGAGCACAAATCATCCGCCCAGCTTGCCGCCTTTCTGGGCGCCGCCGGTTTCAGCATCCGGATGGGCGTGGCCAACATGGACACGGCCTTCGTCGCCGCCTGGGGCGGGGGCGGGCCCGTGATCGGCCTGCTGGGCGAGTACGACGCGCTGCCCGGCATCTCCAACCAGCCGGTCCCGCACCGGGAGCCGGTTGAGGATAACCCCTCCGGACACGGCTGCGGCCATAACCTGCTGGGGGTCGCGGCTGCCGGGGCGGCGGTGGCCCTCAAGGAGCTGATGCAGGCCCAGGGCCTGCCCGGCACGGTCAGGTTTTTCGGCTGCCCGGCGGAGGAGAGCTCTTTCGGCAAGATGTGGATGGTCTGCGACGGGGCCTTTAGTGATGTCGATGTCGTGCTCACCTGGCATCCGGGCGGGGTCAACGCCGTTACCTTCACCAGCAGCCTGGCCGACTGGGTGTACAAGTTCAACTTCTACGGCAAGACAGCCCATGCCGCCGCCAACCCGCACGAGGGGCGCAGCGCCCTCGATGCTCTCGAGCTCATGAACGAGGGAGTCGAGCGGATGCGCGAGCACATGCGCCCCGAGTGCCGGATCCACTACGTGATCACCCACGGCGGGCAGAGCCCCAACGTCGTCCCCGATTACGCCCAGAGCTTTTACGATGTGCGAGCCGCGACCGTGCCCGACCTGGTGCCGATGTACGCCTGGGTCGAGCAGATCGGGCAGGGAGCCGCGATGATGACGCAGACGCGCTTTGAGCCGGAGTTTATCGGCGCCGCGGCCAACACCCTGGCCAACGGGGTCATCGGTGACGTACTGCAGGCGGCGTTGGAGAGCGTGGGGCCTCCGGCCTTCGGCAACGAGGAGCTTGCGTTTGCAGCCCAGCTCCAGGGGCATTTCCCCGGCTGCGCGGAGAGAGCCCTGCGCGACCTTGAGGCGCGCGCCAGCCACATCCGTGATACCCGGGTGTGCGATGTCGTGCTCCCACTCGACGCGACGGAGAAACCCGGCAAAGGCTCCACCGATGTCGGCGACGTGTCCTGGGTCGTGCCGACCGGCCAGTTCAGCGCGGCCTGCTATGCGTTCGGGATCCCCGGACACACCTGGGCCGCCACCGCCTGCAGCGGGTCCTCCATCGGGCACAAGGGTATGCTGTGTGCGGCCAAGGTCCTGGCATTCGCCGGGGCGCGCTTTGTGACCGAGCCCGGGCTTCGGGCGGCGGCGCGGGAGGAGCACCAGCGCCGGCTGGGCGGCCACGTCTATAAGAGCTCGATTCCGGAAGGGGTCACCCGGCCGCCGATGCCATTTGGGGATGGGAAGGGGAAATAGCCCGGGGGACCTTCGCTGTACCACGCCGGGGCAAACTGCGCGAGCCGTGGGCTGCTCCGGCATATATCCTCGCCATGTGGTACACTCAGCTAGGTCCAAGCCCCCTCCGATAGCCTACGGCTCAGGCAGGACAAGCTAGGGGCGGGAGCTGGTGCCGCTCCGGTGCAGCTCCAGGCAGGTTCAGTGACGGGAGGGCATTCTTCATGGTTCGTACCTACGGCGGCGGCATCTATGAGCAGTTCACCAACCTGTTCATACCTAAGGCGATCAGTGAGGAGCACATACCCAAGGAGCTTCGGCAAGCCGTCGCGGCTCGTCTGGGGGGCGCCAACCGCAAGTGGTATGCGGCCGCGCCCGAAGGGGACAGCTTCTTTTCGGCGGTCGATTACGTACAGGATGATCCTCCGGTCCGCCTTCTTCACCTGGCCCTGTGGCAGGACAGCGGGGATTCGCTGCCCTGTCCGGTGGCAGAGGTGGCCGTGCCGGTTCGCTTCGACGAGCCGTTTGGTGGCGCGCCGCAGGCGCCGGACGGGGTTTGCGCTGGAGATCGCGGTCAGGTTTCACAGGCGGGAGGCTGGGCCTGGGACCGGCGGGTGACCTCAGTGGTCGGGTTTACCGGCAGCGGCGACAAGGTGCAGGGCAAACCCGTCAATGGTTGCTGGCTACTGGTGTCCAAGGGTGATCCGGTTGCCGGGTGGCGGGAGTTTCGCGCCTTGGATCGAAGGGGCAGGGTGCTTTATGGTTGCGAGGTCTGAGAAGGAGAAGTAGCGCGCGAGCGAAGCACTTGGCCCTTGCTTTGCATCTTGTAATTTGGTATTCTAAATATCAAATTGCAAGGTGGCGTTGTGGTGAGTCACTACATCCACAGGACGCTTCAGTCCTCCCTGGCTCGGGCAGTAGCCGACTTCCCGGTGGTGGTCCTCACTGGACCGCGCCAGTCCGGGAAGACCACGATGGTTAAGCATTGCCTCGGTGACCATTACGATTATGTTTCTCTCGATGCGCCGGATGTGCGGGAGGCCGCTGCCGGGGACCCGCGCGGGTTTTTGGCGCTGCACAAGCCCCCTCTGGTGATAGACGAAATACAGCACGTGCCCGAGCTGCTCTCGTACATCAAGGAGAATGTTGATGCCAACAGGCAGTCCAAGGGTGGGTATGTGCTGATTGGCTCTCAGAACCTGTTGCTGCTGAGCCGGGTGTCGGAGACGCTCGCCGGCAGGGCCGCGGTGCTCCGTCTGATGCCGCTCACCATGCGCGAGCAAGCCGGCGATCCGGGCCGGGGCCTTCCATGGGATACGGATTGCGCGGCGGGGTGTACGGCCCCAATACGGCTGTTACCCCTGTGGGATGGCCTTGTCCGCGGGAGCTATCCGGAGCTCACCCGGGAGCCGGCGCGGGATGCCGTGGCCTGGCAAGCAAGCTACGTCCAAACATACCTTGAGCGTGATGTGCGCGATGTGCGGCAAGTTGGTGATCTGGGCTCTTTCCAGGCGTTTGTGCGCGCCCTGGCTGCCCGCAGTGGTCAGCTGCTCAACCTGTCGGACGTTGCCCGGGACATCGGTGTAAGCCATGGCACTGCCCGAGCGTGGCTATCGGTGCTGGAGGCAACTTTCCAGGTCGTCATACTGCGGCCCTACCACGCGAATATCGGGAAGCGCCTGATCAAAACGCCCAAGCTCTACTTCTCGGACACTGGGGTGTTGTGCTACCTGCTCGGCATGACCCGTCCGGAGCTGGCGATGGGCGGCCCTTTGCGCGGTCAGCTGTTCGAAACGTTGGTAGTTGCTGAGATCTACAAGACCATGTTGCACGCCGGGTCCGCGCCCAGGATGTACTTCTGGCGCACGGCCACCGGTGTAGAGGTCGATCTGCTCATTGAAACCCCCGCCGGCCTGGTTCCAGTCGAGACAAGGGCCTCGGCCACCCCTAGGAGCGCGATGGCCAGCGCAATCCACGCTCTGCGGCAGGACCTGGGCGCCGTGGTGCTCCCCGGATACGTGATTCATGCCGGGGACGTGAGCCTCCCGATGGGGGATAGAACCGTCGCCTTGCCCTACTCGCTGCTATAGCGTCCCAGGTTTATCTTGGATCAAGGAGTGAGCACACAGACTATGGAGTCGGCAGCGCTACTCGAGGCAGCAAGAGGGATCGGCAGCAGGCTAACGGCTTGGCGTCGGGACTTCCACATGCACCCCGAATGCGGTATGGAGGAGCACCGCACAGCTGCCATCGTGGCAGGTCACCTCCGCGCCCTTGGCTATGAAGTGCGCGAGGGAGTGGGCGGGACGGGCGTCATCGGTCTGCTCAAGGGCGGCAAATCAGGCCCGGTCGTCGCCCTGCGGGCCGACATGGACGCCCTGCCGATACAGGACGCCAAGATCGTGCCGTACGCGTCCACTGTGCCGGGGAAGATGCATGCGTGCGGCCACGACGGTCATACAGCAATCTTGATGGGCGCAGCCGTGCTGCTGGCGGAGCGCCCCAGCGAGGTGGCGGGGCAGGTCAAGCTGCTGTTTCAGCCGGCCGAGGAGGGTCCCGGCGGGGCCAGGCCGATGATCGAGGACGGAGCGCTGGACAATCCCAAACCCCAGGCCTGCTTTAGCCTACATCTCTGGTCCGATATCGACACCGGCCGGGCCGCGATCCGCCCGGGCCCGCACATGGCGGCCTCGGATACGGTCAGGCTGACGATTACCGGAGTCGGAGGGCACGGCGCTAGCCCCCATACGGGGGTTGACGCGATCGCCGTCGCGGGGCAGGTCATCTGCGCTCTCCAGAACATCGTCAGCCGCGAATCCGACCCGCTGGACAACGTGGTTCTGACCCTTGGCACGATCCAGGGCGGTTTCCGCAGCAACGTGATCGCGCCGGAGGTCAACATGACCGGCACGGTGCGCACCCTCAGCGCTTCCGTTCGTGATTCAATGGAGGGCAGGATACGCCGCGTCTTCGAGGGAGCCTGCCGCATGCTCCGCGCGGAGCCGCGAATGGAGTATCACTATGGGTACCCTGTCACCGCCAACGACCCCGCGATGGCCGCTTTCCTGGCCGGGTGCGCCGCTGCCGTGCTCGGGGCCGGCAACGTGGATACGAGCCCTCGCGCGGTCATGGGTGGCGAGGATTTCGCGTACATCGCGGAGCTCGTACCATCAGCATATTTGAGGCTTGGCGCCAGCAACGCGTCCAAGGGAATCACGGTACAGGCCCATAACCCCGGGTTTGACATCGATGAGGACGCGCTCCCGCTGGGCGCTGCGATTCTGGCGTACGCCGCGCTTCGGTTTCTGCGTGAGGGCAGCTAGCAGCAGCAAAGGGGCGTAGAGCAGCCGCAATGCGGCCCGGCACGTACTCTCGCCGGGCCGCTAGCTCATATTGCGACCGGTTTGGTTGCTTTCTTCCTTCGCGTTCTTCCTCCGCTGCTTATTGGCTTTACGCCTAGCAATTGCCTCGCATACCCCAAAGCCGTTGCAGCACTCTATCTGGTAGAGGAGGTGAAAACATGGCTCAAGGACAGTCTCGGAACAGGGCGCTGGTCCCTGGCGCCCAGAACGCGCTTGAGCAGTTTAAGTATCAAGTTGCCAGCAGCATCGGCGTTACCCCGCCGGCGAGCGGTTACTGGGGTGAGCTCACCTCGCGTGACTGCGGCGCGGTTGGCGGCAACATGGTCCGGAGCATGATTCAGCTCGCGGAGCAGCAGCTTTCCGGTGGAACCGGGACCATCACCGCGGGTACCGCCCGCACGATGGGAACCACGGGCACCACCCAGACCACCCGGTAAACAGCTTAAGGGCGATATGATACGCGGGCCGTCCCTCGGGACGGCCCGTCCCCATTATGTCGATTGCGCGCGCCCGAGCGCGGGATGCTGCAGGGTAAGCTGGGGCGACCTCAGAAATAGACCCGCTGATAGCTGGTCCTAGCGAGGTGACGGCCATGCCCAACCCGGTCGCGGGTTTCATCAGCAGAGTGCGCCTCTACATCACGCGGCGGCGCCTGGTGATGATCGGGCTCTGCCTGCTCGGGGTTATCGCTTGCGGCGGTGTCGCGGTCCATCTCTTGGAGCGCGGTGTCAACCCCAGACTGGCCTCCCTCAAGAACGCCATGCTCTGGTCGGCCACGCTCGTGGCCGCGGCAGGCAGCACCGACGCCCAGCCTGTCACTGAAGCTGCGATATTCCTCCGGATCGCCCTCAGGGTTGCGGGCACCGGGTTTGTGGGCCTGTTCACCGCCGCGATTGCCACCGTGTTCCTTGATACTTTGCTCAAACAGGGGAGGGGGCTCAAGCCCGTGCGATTTCCGGAGCATGTCCTGATTCTCGGCTATAACGATAAGGCCAAGCTCATAGTCGATGAGATCCGCAGAGAGAGCCGCACCCCGGTAACTCTGCTTGCGGACCTTCCCGAGCGCCCCTTTGAGGCAGAGGAGTTCTTCTTTGTCCGCGGCAAGCCGTACGAGGAAGAGGCGCTCCAGAAGGCAGACATCGCCCATGCGTCTTCCGCGATCATTCTCTCTGACGTCGCGGAGGGCACGGCCAGCGACGCGCGCACCGTGCTCGCGGCCCTCGCCGTCGAAACCCTGCGGCCCGAGATATACACCTGCGTTGAGGCCATCAGCGCGCGAGCGGTCGAGCACCTGCAGCGCGCAGGGGTGGACGAGATCCTGCCGACCAACGCTTTCATCGGAAACCTGTTGGGCAGGGCAAGCCACCATCGCGGCGTGATCAAGGCGGTTGCCGACCTGGTGACCAGCGACGAGGGCGCTGAGCTCTACACCGAACGGGTACCGGCCCACCTGGCAGGCCAGGCATTCGGCGATGCGCTTGAGGCCGTGAGCCGTGCCAGCGGAGCCGTGCTGATCGGTTTCTGCCGCGGCGGGGAGGTCCGAATGAGCCCGACCCGTGAGACGCGGCTCGAGCCCGGCGACGACCTGCTGCTGGTCGCCCAGGACCGGCCGGTCCTCTGATACGCGGCGGGGAGGTTGCGTCATGCTGGCGTCTCAGCTGATAACGCTTTTGAGCAAGTTTCGCCGCCATCTCACCAGCAGCATCCTGACTATCGTGGCCCTGTCCACGGTCCTCGTCGTTATCGCCGGCGGCGTGCTCGTCCACTACGCGGAACGCCATGTCAACCCTGGCCTGTCGACGCTGGGCGATTCCGTGTGGTGGGCCGTGGTAACGGTGACCACGGTCGGGTACGGCGACCGGACCCCGGTCACGCTCGGCGGGCGGGCCGTCGGAGTGTGTCTGATGGTCATGGGGATCGGCTTTCTGGGCATTTTCACAGCTACGGTTGCAAGCGTTCTTATCGATCGCTTGCTGCGCGATGGAAGGGGGCTGGCGCCCGTGCGGACCGCCGAGCACATTCTGATCTGCGGGTGGAACGACAAGGGACGGCTTATCGTCCGGGAGCTCCGATCGGAGACCGACCGGCCTGTTGTGATTCTGGCGGACCTCCCGGAACGCCCGTACGAGGGCGACGGGGTGACATTTGTGCGCGGCAGGCCGTACACCGAGGAATCTCTGAACAAGGCGTCGTTGTCCAGCGCCTCGGTGGCCATCGTGCTTGCCGACGAGTCCGAGGGGCCGGCGTCCGACGCCCGTTCCGTGTTGACCGTGCTGGCCGTGGAGAGCCTGCACCGTGAAGTTCATACCTGTGTCGAGGTGCTCGACCGCGAGAACGTCGAGCACTTGCGGCGGGCGGGCGCGAACGAGCTGCTGCCGACCAACGAGCTCATCGGTTGCTTGCTTGCCCGGGCCAGCCTCCACCCCGGCGTGGTGGACGCAGTCAGCGATCTGGCGATGGCCGACGCCGGGGCTGAGGTATACGTCATGGAGGTGCCCGCGGCGCTGGCCGGCGTCAAGTTCGACGACGCCCTGCCGAGGCTGCGGGCGTCACACAAGGCTATTGTGATCGGGGTACGGGCGGCCGGTGGAGTCCGCCTCTGCCCGCCCGGATCACAGGTGCTCGAGGCGGGACAGCAACTGGTGGTCGTCGCCCTTGAGCGTCCCGAGACGCGCGGCGGTACATCGTAGCCGTCCTGACGCCCTGTTTGGCTTCGTGGAAAGCAGCGACGGAGGCTACGCTGCGTACGCACCACGGTTCGGGCAGCTCGGAGCCCGCGTTGGGCGCTGCAGTGGCAAGCACGACAGAGCGCCTCAAGACCCGGATAGCTCAGAGCGCGGTCGAGGAGTTCGTCGAGTGCCAGGACCAGGTCGAGGCCGCCTTTCAACAACGCCGTCCCGCTGATTCCCGGCGAGCACATCACACTCGCCGCCGCGAGCATGGGGCTCGGGTCGTGCTGGATCGGCTACCTTAACGTGCGCGAGGCCTCGGCGATCCTGGGCCTGCCGCCGGGATATGCCTGCCTGTTCCTGATCCCCGTGGGCTATGCCGATGCCAAGCCCCGTCCCTACGGCGCAAGCCGGTCGACGAGATCGCCTTTCGTGACCGGTGGGGCGGAGGATCCCCGATCTAGGCCATCGCTTGCTCTGGCCGCGCGGAGCCCTAGGGCCTAGCGGATGCCGTAGCCGCCGCTGACCGAGTCGAGGAACAGCGGCAGGCGCGGCGGCAGATACGTTGCGAGCCAGAAGGCGAATCCCTGCAGCGTCACGGCCACGAACGCCCAGCGTGCCGCTGCCGCGCTGCCGGGCCAGCTTAGGGCAGCAGTACCAGAGGTCATGACCCACAGGCCCGTCAACTGGGCGGCCGCCGCCGCAATGACGAAGATCAGAAGGTCCAGCGCAACAACGTGCGTCCCGAGGACCGCCCGGTAGCCGTAGTGCAGGACGAGGATGAGGGCGGGAGCTGCGTAGGCCGCCACGGCCTTGGCCGGCCAGAACGCCGGCGGCCCTGCCGGTAGGAGCAGCAGTTCATGTGCCGCCCAGGCGACGATTGGCCAGAAGACCAGCTTGAGGTGCTCCCAGACGCTCTCGTTGACCGCCGCGATCGGGGCCAGCCCCGCCCACCGGCCGGACCACTCCCAGACGAAATGCAGCAGCGACCCGGTCATGACCACGAATCCGATGCCCCAGTATTCGGCGCGGTGCAGCGTTCGAAACAGGACGATCACCACCGGTACGTGTTCGTGCGGGGCCGCCTGTCCGGAGAAGATAGATTCCCCGTTAGCTTACGTCTTACGCCTTCGGGCGAGTCCTCCATTCGAAGGCTGTTGCGTCGTCGGTCACGCTCTGTGTCGCGCCCTTGCTCACGCAGCGTGTCGCCTCTCTCTCCCATGTAGCAAGGCCGCGGTGCAAGGTACGCGGTTTGCACGGTTGGCAACCGGTCCTCCCCTACGGTGCAGTCTGACAGGGAAACCGAGCGATGCAGGTGAACCCCTCGTTGACCGAAGGGGGATGCCATCGTTGGCGGGAGCAGCCGGGCTGGTGTTTGACGTACAGCGCTTCGCGGTCCACGACGGCCCGGGCATCCGCACCACCGTTTTCCTCAAAGGCTGCTCGCTGCGTTGCCAGTGGTGCCACAGCCCGGAATCGCAGAGCTCGCTGCCCGAGGTGATGTACAGCGCAGCCGTGTGCATCGGCTGCGGGGCGTGCGCCGCCGCCTGTCCCCGCGGGCTGATGGCGGGCGGACGCAGCGGACCGGGTCAGCTTGACCGCAACGCGTGCCAGGCTTGCGGCCGCTGCGTCGCCGCCTGCAACGCGGGGGCCCTGGTCATGGTCGGCAAGACCGCCCGGGCGGAGGAGATCGTCGCGCGGCTCGACCGCGACCGGATGCTCTACGCCGCATCGGGCGGAGGGGTGACGCTATCGGGTGGAGAGCCCGCGCTGCAGCCGGATTTCGCCGCCGCGGTCCTGCGGGGCGCCAGGGCGCACGGGCATCACACCGCGCTGGAGACCGCCGGCAACGCCCCCTGGGGATCGCTGTCGGCGCTCCTCGAACACACTGACCTGGTCCTCTTTGACGTCAAGCACGCCTCCGGGGACGAGCACCTGGCCCTTACCGGCGCCCGCAACGAGCAGATCCTCGCAAACCTGCGCCGGGTGTCTGCGATGGCCGGCGCGGCTGGAGCCGGAGCCGGAGCCGGAGCTGGAGCCGGCGAAAACGGTCCGCCACGCCTTATCGTCCGCGTCCCCGTCATCCCCGATGTCAACGACCAGCCCGGCAACATCGCCGCGCTGGCTGTCCTTCTCGGCGGGCTGCCCCGGGTCGGCCGCGTGGAGCTGCTTCCGTATCACAACTTTGGTGTGGCCAAGTACGCTGCCCTTGGCCGGGAATACCGGTTGAGTTCGGTGCCAAGTCCAAGCCGCGCAGCACTGAAAGGCATCGCCGCAATTCTCATGGCCCGTGGCCTAAACGTGAGCATAGAGGGGGCTGGGCTTGATGACCCGCCATGATCGTCTCGAGGTGCTGCTCAAGACCCTTTCCAGCGTGGGGCGCATCACGCCGCCCGGCGGGGAGGCCGGGCGTCCGAGCGTGCTCGACGAGCCTGGCGCCGCCGCCAGCCCTGTCGCAATCCGGAAGGCCCGGGCCCTTGCCTGGTTGCTTCGGAACGTGCCCGTTCACATCTACCCCGGAGAACTGATCGTCGGGCTGCCGTTTCGCGAGTTGCCCGGTGATCCGGGCGTTCAAGGCGAAGCGGCCAGCGAGTCGGGAGTGGGCGAAGCGGCCGGTGGCGAGGCCGCCGCCCGCCTGCTGCCGCCGGGCGGCGCTGCCGGGGAGGGGTACATCCTCGAGGCGCGGCGTCGGCTCGCCGGGGGGTGGCCGCTGGAACCATACTCCCCGGACATCTTCGGGATCCCGGCAGCGGGCGCCGGCACCCGGTATGGGCTGCTCCCGCGATTCGCCACGGACCAGGAGCTGCACGAGGCGGCGCGAGTAGGGCTCGACGAAAACAGCAACCCCGGGCACCTGCAGGCCGGGCATGCCCGGGTGTTGGCGCACGGGTGGAGCGGGCTGCGCGAGATGGCTGCCGCCAAGCTAGCCGCGCTCGACGAAACCACAGAGATCGGCGCCGGCCGTGCCGCGTTCCTGCGTTCGGTGCTGATCGTTTTAGACGCGGCGCGAGATTTCGCCCTGCGGTACGCGGATCTGGCCGAAACCCAGGCGGGGGCCGCCGCGGACCCGGCCCGGCGTGCTGAGTTGCTGCAAATCGCCGCGGTGTGCAGGCACCTGGCGGACGCCCCGCCGTCGACCTTCTGGGAAGCGCTGCAGCTGCACTACTTCACCCACCTCATCGCCATGAACCAGGGCGCCAGGCAGATGGGGCGTTTCGACCAGTACATGTATCCGTTCCTGGCGGCCGACCTGGATGCCGGGCGCCTGACGATGGACCGGGCCGCCGAGCTGCTCGATTGCCTGTGGGTGAAGTACAACCAGCTGACGGATATCACGGTCGACAACCTGCAAAACATGATCCTCGGCGGGCAGGACCAGGACGGCGGCGACGCGACCAACTTGCTGTCGCACATGTGCCTCGACGCCACCGACCGCCTCGGTCTTGTGGACCCCAAGCTGTCGGTGCGGCTGCACCGCGGCACCCCTGAAGGCTTTGTGCGCCGCACGGCGGAGATCATCGCCGCCGGACGCTATCAGCCCGGGGTCTACAACGACGAGGCGATCATCCCTGCTCTGGTGGGCGCCGGCATCCCGCTCGAGCACGCTCGCGACTACAGCAACGACGGCTGCTCGGAGCTGCTCATCCAGGGCCGGACCAACCCCTGGTGCTTTGAGGCCAAGGTCCACCTGCTGCAGTGCCTGGAGCGCACCGTACGGAGGCTCGAGGACTTCGCGACGTTTGATGACCTGTTCTCAGCGCTCAAGGGCGAGATCAACAGGGCTGTGGAGATGGCCCTGGCCAACGCCAACCTGCTGCAGGTCGCCGCGCCCCGCATTTCGCCTAACCCGTTAGTGTCGGCCACCGTAGAGGGCTGTCTTGAGCGCATGCTCGACCTCACCGAGGGCGGGGCGCTCTATAACCCGGCGGGGTTATGCGCATCGGGGGTTGCCGATACGGCGGATGGCCTCGCCGCGCTGCGCCGGATGATTTACGTGGAAAGGGCGGTGGCGGCCGGCGATCTGGTGCGTGCGCTTGCGACGGATTTCGACGGCGAGGAGAGGATGCGCCAGGCCTTGCTCAACCGGGCGCCCAAGTTTGGCAACGACTCGGACGAGGTCGACGATCTCGTGGTAGCCCTGGTACAGCACATGGCCGGGCGCGTGCGCGGCCGGGTGAACCCGCGCGGCGGCGAATACGTGCTCGGGCTCTTTAGCTACGGGGACTACATCGGCCACGGGCTGATGACCGGTGCTACGCCGGATGGGCGCCGCAGGGGAGGGGGGATCTCGCCCAACTTCTCGCCCGCGCCGGGTCGCGACCTGGAGGGGCCGTTCGCGGTCCTTCAGTCGACGGCCAAGGTGCCGCCCGCACTGACTCCCAACGGCCGCGCCGTGGATATCGCCCTGCATCCGTCCGCGGTCTCAGGACCGGACGGCGTGGCTAACATGGCCGGGCTGCTGCGGGCGTTTGTGGAAGTAGGCGAGATGCAGGTGCAGTTTAATGTGCTCGACGGCAAGGTCTTGCGCGAGGCGCAGCGCGACCCGGAGCGGTACCGCAACCTGACCGTGCGGCTGTGGGGATTCCCGGCCTACTTTGTGCGGCTGCCGCGGGAGTTCCAGGAACACCTGATAGCCCGGACTGCCGGGAGGTGACCCCCGGCAGACAATGTAGCGGCAGGGTCTCCTGAGGTGCAGAAGGTATCCGGGTCCGTACAATGGAAAGCTGCGCGTGCCGGCGGATAACCCTACGGAGCTGATGGCGGGTGGACTTCCTTGCAGGCCTGGGGGCTGGGCTGGCCGCGGCGCCGGTTGTCGGGGCGGTCCTGCTGTTACGCGGCAGGCGGGTCAGGTCGATGGTCGTGGTCGGGGAGGGCGGCCTTGAGAGCCTGCGGCGCGTCGGCGAGCTTGTCGTGCTGCGCGCGATGTAGTCGCTGCCTGCGACGGGGGAGGGTCGCATTTTCGGCGAAATCGGACGCCGTTTTCTCCGCTGGCTTTGGAGAAGGTGCGTCTGGGCAAGCCCATGCACGAGATCGCGCTTGCCGACATCCAGTTGTACCACACCGCTCGGGGACAGCTGCTCGATCAATTGGCTGCTTCCCCGGGTGCTCAACATCCCCACGAGCGGCACCTGCACGAGCACGTAGGGCGGGCGCTGCAATGAAGGCCCACGCACCGGAGAAACGGCGGGACGGCCGCCCTGCTGCACCTTGTGCTGTAGGTGGCAGCGCGCGGCCGTCGCGACCGGGTGGGCCCTGCTTTCCCGTTCTGGGCCTAATGGTGGGCGAGTGTCCCCATCTGACGGCACCGGTCCTGGATGCGTCCGAAGACGATAAGCCCGGCGGTAACCGTGACAAACATAAATGCAACGAGAATAGCCTGCGCCATGGCGATAGGCATCAGCGTGGTGGTGCCCAGCAACTGCCCGCGTACCGCGTCGTAGGCGTAGGTGAGCGGCAGGGCCAGGGAGATGGCCAGCAGCGGACGCGGCAGCACGGTTACCGGGAAGTGGGCGCCGCTCAGGATGGTGATGTTGTTGCTCACCAGGTCGATTATGTTGTTGGCGTTATTGGTTATGAGGACCACGCCGGCCAGCCCGAGCCCGAAACCGTACAGGGCGACCAGCAACGGCGCAACTGTCAGTAGCGCCGGCAGCACCCTGCCCGTAAACTCGAAGCCAAAGAGCAGCCAGACGCAGCACCCGATCATGAGCATGTTGACGGTCGTCAGGAAGAGGCTAAACAGCGACCGGCCCAGCATCTGCACCAGGAGCGGCGCGGGCGTGAGCCAGTTGGATTCGAGGACGCCCGTGTCCATCTCGTTTTTGAGGGCAAAGCCCATGCCCCAGAACACCGCGCTCACGTAGCTGGAGATGGCTGCGCCGAGCACAAAAAACGCGACGTAGTCCGTCGTGCCGGTGTACGCGCGCAGACCGATGTTGACCCCGTCGACCGCGAAGCTGCGGGCCATGAAGTAGACCGGAGTCATCCACATCAGCGGTTCGAGGATGCGCATGACCGCGTTGACCGGGTAACTCATGAACACTTGCAGGTCCTTGCGGAAAATCGCACCCAGCGCCCGGAGATGTTGTGGCCAGCCCTTGAGCATTCGTCCGCCCGCCTCCTCCGCCTCTAATGTTAATGCTGTCCGAGTGTGCCGGCGTGCAGCATCCGGCGCTGGATGATGGCGTAGGCCAGAAACCCAAGCGCCATGAGCACAGCGCCGGATACGGCCAGGTAGCGGAGCTGTCCCGCGATTGTCCCGAAGCCGCCCCCGGCCAGCACGGCCCGCACCGCGGATACCGAATGCGAGAGCGGCAGCACCCGTGACACGGATTGCATCCACCCGGGCAGGACGGCGATGGGATAGGTGACCCCGCAGAATACCGTAATCAGGCCGCGGACAAAGAAGATCAGCCCGTTGATCTCCTTTGCCACCAGGACCAGACTCGCGAAGATCAGCCCGGTCCCGTAGATGGACGGGATCGAGATGAGGATCAGGCTCAGCAGGGCCCAGGGGCTGCCCGCAAGCCGTACGCCGTATACCAGTGCTATTGTGAGCATTGACATTGACAGCTGCACCAGGCCCATCAGCGCTTCGGCCAGGAATACGCCTACTGCCAGGAACGTCTTGGGGAGCGGCGCCAGCCAGTTGCTCTCGAGTGTGCCGCGTAGCTGCTCCATACGGAATGACCCGCCGAGCCCCCAGAGCATGATGTTAAACCACATCCAAAACGTGGTCCCGGTGACGAGGAAGGTGACATAGTCCGTTGTGCCGGCCAGCTGGGCGAAACTGCTTAGCGCCTCACCCGTTGGACCGGCCAGCGCGCGCATCGAGAAGACATACCCGAACGGGAACAGCACCGGCCACAGCAGCACGCTGATGACCCAGGTCGGATAGCGAATGTATGTCGTCAGCCAGCGCTTGGCGACCGCCATGACGGCCCGCCAGTAGTGCATCCCGGATGCTTCATCCACATCCTTCACCTACTCCCGCAGCGACTTGCCGGTCAGCCTGATGAACACGTCCTCCAGGCTCGGGCTCTTGAGCGAGAACTGCCTGATGTCCGCGCCAAGGTTCACCAGTTCCGTCACCGCCTCGCCAGTGGTCAGGTGGCCGTTGAGGTGGACCGTCAGCCGGTGGACGCGGGCGGTTTCGTCAAAACGCAGGTCGTAGTTCACGGCCCCCCGCTCCTGCAGCGCCGCGCCCCACGCGTCATCCCAGCGGGCGATATCGGCCTCAAGCACGTTGAGGTCGTCGAGGTCGTGCTTGAGCGCTCCCGGGCTGTTGAGGGCGATGATCTGGCCGTGGTCGAAGATGGCCACCCGGTCGCACAGCTGGTCCGCCTCCTCCATGTAGTGGGTCGTGAGCAGGACCGTGCGTCCCTCCGATTTAACCTCGCGGATCAGATCACGCAGGTTGCGCGCCGATTGGGGGTCGAGTCCGGCGGTCGGTTCGTCGAGCATCAGCACGTCCGGCTCGGCAAGAAGGGCCTTGGCGAGGCAGATGCGCTGGCGCATGCCGGTGGAATAGCGCTCGACGTTCTCGTCCGCCCGCTTGGTGAGCGCGAAACGGTCCAGGAGCGCGTTGATCCTCTGGCGGGCGACCCTGGCGGGCAGGCCGTAGAGCGCGGCGAAGTACTCGAGGTTTTCCCGGCCGGTCAACTTCCAGTAGATGGAGCGCTCGCCGCTGAGGACCGTGCCCAGATGGCGCAGGGCCTGGATCGGGTAGCGAATCGCGTCCTTGCCGGCGACCCGTACGCTGCCTGACGTGGGTTTGAGCAGAGTGGAGATCATCTTGATGGTCGTCGTCTTGCCGGCGCCGTTCGGGCCGAGCAGCCCGAATATCTCCCCCTGAGGGATTTCGAAAGATACGCCGGCTACGGCGACGACGGGTGGGTCCTGGCGGCTCTTGCCACGGCGCGGGAATTCCTTGCGCAGTTCCTCAACCTCAACCATCGCTCTAGACATTGTTGAGTCACCCCTGGATGTTGCTTACTCCGCTGTTGCTCATTATGGAGCACGGCCTTGACAATAGCAATACCTCATCTGATGGCCGGCAGCATTTCGTGCACCGCGGTCTTGCATCACGCGAAAGCGGTATCGGGATCGATGCCGCTTGTGCGGATACTATGACGGGCACGGAACCTTGGGGTCCTGAGGAGGGCTCGACCATGTCTTCGACGCGGCGGATACTCTACGGGGCGATCCTGAACGCCGTACTCACAACGCTCATCCTGGCCGGCCTGCGGCTCGCCCTCCGGCATCAACTTGATATGCTGCTGTTGCCGCTGTCCTTCGTCGCGGGAGCCGCGATAGGCGGCGCGGGGGTGATGAGGCGGCAGGGCGCCCGGTGGCCTGAGCCGGTGTTCGCCGGGCTGCTTTCCGCGATCCTTCTCATCTTTGTGCTGCGGGTGGCTTTTCCCGGTCTCGGCCCGACAAGTCCCGGCACCTACCCGGGCGCGATCCGCGACTATGCGCAGACGGTCCTGGTCTACCTGGTTATCGGGGGCGCGGGTGCGTTCGTGCTGCCGCTGTTTGACCCGGCGGTGCGGCGCGGCGGTCCCGCTCCGAGTCCGTCCAAGGTCTTTCTCGCCGCGCTGGCCCTGGTGGCGCTGCTGGCTGCCGTCGAGCTGGTCAGGACCGGCGCCTGGGGTGGACTGCGCCACGCCTTTTTCGGGCTCGGCGTGCTCGTCGGGGGCAGCCTGTGTGCGCTCGTTGCCGCCGGCCTCGGCCTGCTCCTGACGCTCGTCGGCGCGCACGACATGGGGGCATGGGCGGGGGGTCTAGGGCTTCTCGTCGCGGCTGTCACCGTGGTCCTGTGGGCCCTGACCGGCATGCGGTGGTTTCCCTAGGCGGGCGCGGTGGGCGCGGCGCGGCCTTTGGCTTTGGCTGTTTCGGTGAGTAGGCGGTCTGTCTAGGCGTGTGGTGCCGGGTCACCTGACTTGGATTGAGCAGGTTCCGTCCGCTATCTGCTCAATTCCAGTCAATGAAGGCAGGTACGGCCTAAAGAACGGGCCTCCGGCCCCGCTGCGCCCCCGTCCCCGCGCGCCACCACAATCTAGAAGCGCAGCCCGTAGGGCTCAAACGTGCGCTTTGGCACGGCCATCCGGACCGTCCGGAGAGGGTCGACAACCTGGCTGATCTGAAGGTCGCATACCAGGCTCATCAGCATCGCCAAATCATTGACGGAGAGCGGCAGCCTCCGCCGCAAAAAGGACATCGTGTGGTCCATGGCCATCGCCGCCGCCTCATCCAGAGTCTTCGCTGACGCCAGGCAGTAGAAACCGTCCTCCGTCTCCAGGATGGGCGAGGGGATGCTCTTGCCCGCCACCAGGTCGACCCTGACCGTCACCTCGCCGGGAACCTCAACCCCGCAGATGATGACCTCACCGTCTGCCATCAGCGCGTGCAGGTCGCCCATCGCCAGGTTGGCGCCGTCGACGAACACGGGCAGGTACAGCGTCGTCCCGCGGGCGATCAGCTTGGTGTCCATGTTGCCGCCGTGATCGCCGGGCGTGCCCGTCGGGACATCCCCGTCAGCCGGCGCGGTGCCGATCACGCCGATCATCGGCCTCACGGGCAGGCGGAGCTTTTCGTTGAAAAGCGCATGGTCCTCCTCGATGGGCACGATTTTGGTCTGGTTGTGCGTGATGTGGTGGCCCAGAGCCCCTATGCCGGGCACGGCGATCATCGCCCCGCGCGCCGCCACCCTGATGTCCAGGATGTCCACGACCAGCACGTCACCTGGATGGGCCCCGGTCACGCGTAGCGGTCCCGTGGCGGGGTTGATGCCGGACCATGCCCCCCGGGCATAGAGATCCTGTTCCGATGTGACCCTGTTGCTAAAGCAGTCCTTGGTCTCGAAGACCACCTGTGTGCCGGGGATGGTTTCCGCAACAGCCGGGTTGTGGCGGTTCATGGAGTAAACGCATTTGTCGCCCGGTATCCGCAGCATAGGCGAATGACTCCTCCCTTGAAGGCCTAGGGCCAAATGCGACACCGGGCGCGCTTTTACCTTCACGTTGCCGCGGGCCCGCGCCGGAGGCGTCCCGGTCGTTACCTCCCTGGCTCTCGTTCCCAGGGAGGAACCCCGGGGCTGGCGGGAGAAACTCACCTCGACCGCGCAAGACCATTCACTTCGTGGAGGTTGCACCCGATGGCTTTCTTTTTTGTGGACGCCACCGGCACCCACCTTGGCACCTGGAGGGACCGCTGATGCAAAACGCGCTCTTGGCGGTAGGCTTGATGGGTCTGGTACTTCTGAGCTTGCTCTTGCTGCGCCGGCAGACGGCCGCGACGCCGGAGCAGGTAGCCGCAGCTTTGGCCCCCATCAGGGAGGCGCTTGACCGGGACCGCGAGGCGCAGCACGAAGCCCTCGCGAGCATAAGGACCGAAATGCAGGGCTCGTCCAGGGCCACCAGGGAAGAAGTCACGGGCAACTTCCGCGCCTGGAGCGGTACCGTCACGGAGCACATGACCGCGCTCGGGGCTCTGCAGAAGGATCAGCTTTCGGACTTTGCCAAACGCCTGACGGAGCTTGCGCAGTCCAACGACCAGAGGATGACGGCGCTTCGGGAGGTTGTTGACCGCGGCCTCAAGGAGATGCGCGAGGACAACGCGCAGCAGCTCGAGCAGATGCGGGCCACGGTGGACGAGAAGCTGCAGACGACCCTTGAGACGCGCCTCGGAGAATCGTTCAAGCAGGTTTCCGCCAGCCTGGAACAGGTCTTCAAGGGGCTCGGCGAGATGCAGGTGCTCGCCAGCAGCGTCGGGGATCTGAAGAAGGTGCTGACAAACGTCAAGACCCGCGGCATATGGGGCGAGGTCCAGCTAGAGAGCATTCTGAACGAGATACTGACCCCCGACCAGTACGCCAAGAACGTGCAGACCAAGGCCGGGAGCTCGGAGCGCGTGGAGTTTGCGGTTAAGCTTCCGGGAAACGAGGGCACGCCCGTCTGGTTGCCCATAGACGCCAAGTTTCCGCAGGAGGACTACCATCGCCTGCTTGATGCCCAGGACCGGGGCGACCTTGACGCCTACGCCGCTTCGGGCGAAGCGCTGGAGAAGGCGGTCCTGGCCGAAGCCAACAGGATCTCGACGAAATACCTGGACCCGCCCAACACGACCGATTTCGCGATCCTCTTCCTGCCGGTGGAGGGCCTCTACGCCGAGGTGCTGCGCCGGCCGGGGCTGTCCAGCAGGATCCAGAACGACCATAAGGTCAACGTCACCGGCCCCACGACCTTCGCGGCGCTGGTCAACTGCCTCCGCATGGGCTTCCGCACTCTGGCCATAGAGCGCAGATCGAGCGAGGTCTGGAGGCTGCTCGGGGCAATCAAGACCGATTTCGGCAAGTTTGGCGACCTGCTCGACAAGACCAAGAAAAAGCTGCAGGAGGCCGCCAACAGCGTGGATTCGGCGAGCACCAAGACCCGGGCCATCCAGCGCCATCTCCGCGGAGTGGAGCAGCTGCCGGCGGATGAAGCCCTGAGAATCCTGCCGGTGGCCGCGGGTGCGGAAGAGGCAGCCGAGTCAGACGCTGCCGCGGCGTTGGACCAGGGCGACGAGCCGAAATGACCCCGGTCAGCTGACGGCGAGTTCACCGCGCCGCCGTCTCATAGCCTCTTCCAGGGTATTCCGAGTTCGCCCTGCCTTATGAGCCTAACCTGACGGCGCGAGACGTAGCGGACAAGCACATCCCGCGTCCGCTCGTCCATCGCATCGAAACTCAGACCCACCAGGTCCTCGTTGCGTTCCCGCGCCAGCCTGGCCACTTTGCCGCTCACGCTCACAGCCGTGTCCGTGCCCGGCACCGTGAATTCAACCTGGAGTGTCTGCCCGGCGGCGACGGAGCCGGAGGAAAACGCAACCAGGGCCCCGTTTCCGCTTAAGTCCCTGATCTCCCCCACAAGCTCGCCGGATGCGAGGGGCAGGCGGGTAGGCACCCGGAAGAACTGTCGCCTGGCAGGGTTCGTGTCTGCCCGGGGCGCCGTGGTGATCAGCAGCGGCGGCGCGCCAGGCTCCGTACCCAGGACGGTCACCGCCGTGAGATAGGTTTCCGCGCCTATGTAGCGCCACAGGGTTATCTTGGTGCCAGGGTCGATCCTGACCGGCCCGTTCTCTCCCATGGGTGCGCGGAGCACGAGGCTTCCGGGGCGCGCACCGCAGATCTGGGTGACGGCCGTGCGGGGCACGCCACCATGGGTGGAGAGATCAATTTGAACGCTAACTCCGGGCCTGAATGGCCGCCGCACCCATGATTTCCCCCTCGACATGCATGGTGTCAGCTGCCGTGCCGTAAGGACGCCTGCCGCTCCCGTTGCCGGATGAATACATGACGGATGATGTGATCGCGTACGGTCTCGTTGACACGCTCAAAAGCGAGCCCGGCGTGCTCTTCCCCGTCGATCTGGAACACCCTGACGACCTTGGCTTCCATTCTGAGGGGCAACGCCAGGCCCGGAATGCCGATTTCCACGCGCATCACCTTACCCTCCCGCAGCGAACCCGGCGGCACGCAAACGAGCGCCCCGTTGCCGCTGATGTCCCGGACCTCTCCGTTTGTCGCTCCGGCCCTGAAAGGCAGCCGGGTGGATGCGCGGAAGAAGCGGCGCCTCGGGGTTACCTCGACCTTGGATGGCGCCGTGGTGACTATGAGCGGAGGCATCTCGGGACGTATGGCCGTCACCCTGACCGTTGCCACGTAGGCCTCGTTTTCCCCCTGCTGCCAGAGGGTCACCTTGCTGCCGACTGGTATGTAAGCGGCGATGCCCTGCTCCATTGGGGCATACAGGACCAGCGCATCGGGATGGCAATCGCGCACTTTGGTTTGACGGCTATGACAGATGCCATTTGAAGCGATCAGGTCCAGCTGGATTTCGGTTCCGGGCCCAAACGCCTTGCTCAAGAGGTGGCCTTCCTTTCGTCCTGTGCTAGTAGGTGATGCTGCTATTCTCATCGCGTTTCCGCCATATGGCCTTTAGGGCTTGGCCCGGCCCTTGACTGCCCGGTTCGTTCGGGGTAGCTTGGGGCTAGTTGCGGCAGGCAGGAGGTGGAAATCGCCCTTGGGTGCAGCCATCTCCGTCACCCCCTCTGCATCCGTCGCGCTTGAGGTTTCCGGCCTGCACAAGGTGTTCCCCGGCAAGCGCCCCGTCCATGCAGTGACAGACGTCACGTTCTGCGTCCCTGCTGGTGATGTGATCGGCCTCCTGGGGCCCAACGGTGCCGGCAAGACCACGATCATCAAATGCGTTCTCGGTTTGGTGAGAGCCACCTCGGGGGTGACGCGGGTCTTCGGCGCGGAGACCTCTAACCATCCGGGGCGCGTGCTCTCTTCGGCGGCGGCTGTGTTGGAGGGGGCCCGCAACACCTACTGGCGGCTGACGGTCTGGGAGAACGTCTGCTTCTTCGCCTCGCTGCACGGGGTTTCCGCGCGGGACCCCGCCCACCGGCGGTACTTCGAGGGGCTGCTGGCCAGATTCGGTCTGGAAGGGCGGCTCAAAACGCCCGTGCGCGAGCTTTCCACCGGGCTCAAACAGAAAGTCGCGGTGGTTTCAGCGCTTGCCAGGCGCACGCCGCTTGTTTTTCTTGACGAGCCGACCCTCGGCCTAGATGTGGAAACGGCCTACGAGTTGCGGCGACTGCTGCCCGAGTTGGCGCGCGACGAGGGGCGCACGCTGGTCATCAGCAGCCATGACATGCACGTCGTCCAGGCGGTCTGCCGCCGGGTTGTGATCATGTCCGGCGGGCGGGTGATCGCCGACGACGAGGTTGCCAACCTGCTGGCGCTGTTCCGCAGCCGCAGGTACAGGCTGAGCATGCCCGGAGCCCTGCCGGGCGACGCCGTGGCGGGCGTGCGCAGCCTCGATGCGGCAGCTCGGATCGAAGTGGAGGATGGGGTCACGAAGCTGGAGCTGCAGTTGCCGGCGGCGGCGGCACTGTACCGGCTGATGGATCTTCTCCGTGACGCGGGCGTTGTGGTGGAGACCATCGTCCAGAGCGAGCCCGACCTCGAACACGCGTTCCTCGAACTGGTGCGAAGGGAGCGCGAGCGGCAATGAAACACTGGCGCACCGTGTTTGCGGCCGTTCTTTACCGCGATCTGGTCATGTTCCAGCGGTATGCGTTTAACACCGTCTCCGGCCTGATCACGCTGTATATCGTTTTTCTGCTGATTTTCTTTGGCATCAGCAAGTTCGACGGGGGCGCCGTCGTCTCGGCGTCCACCGTGGAATCGATGATCGTCGGGTACGTCCTGTGGTCGATGTCCATCGCCGTCTATTCCGAGCTGGCCTGGTCGATAACCAACGAGGCTCAGGTGGGCACTCTGGAGCAGCTCTACCTGTGTCCGCTGGGATTCGGCTTCGTAAACGCGTGCCACCTGGTCTCAAGCCTCCTGACCAACGTCCTGTTCAACGCGGTGCTTCTGCTGGCCGCGATGGCCACGACGGGCCGGTGGCTGTTGATCGACCTGGTAAGCCTCACCCCTGTCGTGCTTCTTACCCTCGGCGGCGTGTACGGCATCGGGTTCGCGGTCGGCGGGCTTGCGCTCGTGTACAAGCGCATCCAGGGATTCTTCCAGATAGTGCAGTTCATCTTTGTCGGCTTCATGATGGTACCCCTGGACGTTGTCCCCTGGGCACGGTGGCTGCCGCTGGCCATGGGCAACGAGCTGGCGCGGCGGATCATGGTAGGCGGCCAGCGTGTGTGGCACTTCCCCGTCGGGGATCTGGTCACTCTGGTTGTGACGGCCGCGGTGTACCTGGCTCTGGGCGTTGTGGCCTTCCGTGTCGCCGAGCGGGTGGCCCGCAACCGCGGGACGCTGGGGCAGTATTGAGCGCTGGAGGTGGCTCCGCGTGGTCCGAATGTCGCGTTCGCTGCCACCCTTGCTTGAACCCGTGGTTCGCAGGTTCTGTTTCATGGTTGAAACGGCCATGGCCAACGGGACAAGAGCCCTGTACCTCTACGGCAGCGTCTGCAGGGGTGACTACATCGCGGGCTGGAGCGACATCGATCACCTCTACTGCGATTTTCTCGATTTCCTCTGGCGCGAGACCTTCGCGGCGTGTTACGGTGTCTCCCGGCGCATTTCGGAGGCGTATAGGTGACTCGCAGCCAGCCCGCCGTGGCCCTTTGCGTGGCCCGAAGCGGAGAGGGTGTTGAGATCGGCCGGGCCCGGATGGTCAGGGCGGTTGAGGCCGCCTCCGCGGACGGTGCCTCGCTGGTTGTGCTCGGAGAGGCATTGCCTACCGGCCTCGTCAACAGCGACGACCCAGATGAGGATCTTCTGTTGGGCGAATCCATCCCGGGTGCCACCACTAGATGCTCTCAGATGTCGCCAAGCGTCGGGGTGTGTGGGTTGCGTTCGGGATCCTTGAGCGCGACGGCCGCCAGCTATACGACTCGGCTGTGATCGTGTCGTCCTCCGGAGAGATCGCACTGCGGTATAGGCGCATCGACCCGCACTGGCATGGGCCTCATGCCGATCCTCTTGTGTACCGTCAAGGCGTTCAGATGCCGGTGTGCCAGACGCCGTTCGGCACCTGCGCCCTGATGATCTGCGGGGACCTCTTTGACGCCGGCATTGTTGCTGGCGCCCGGGCGCTGCGTCCCGACTTTGTGGTGCTCCCGTTTTCCCGGTGCTTCGGGGACTGGAGCGCAGACTCATTGCGTTGGGAGAGGGATGAGTTGCCGGCCTATGCGGCGCAATCCCGGGATTTAGGGGCGCCGCTGCTGGCTACCGGAGTGCTTCTAGTGGACGATCGAGGACGGCATCTGAGCTTTGGCGGGGCCTTTGTGGTCGACGCGAACGGCCGTGTCTCCGCGAGTCTCAGCCTTGGCCGGGAGGGGCGTCTCCTGGTTCCTGTCAGTGCGCTCTCCGCCTACAACACGGCCACCCCGCGGCGATAGACCTGACGGACACGCCTCAGGGCCAGGTCATCCACAGCCGGGTCGCTGTCCAGGATGACCACGTCGGCGTACAGACCCGGGGCGAGCCTGCCCGCAACGTCATCGATGCCCATTGCATCAGCCGCCACCGAGGTCATTGTGGCCAGGGCGTCCTCAGTGGAAAGGCCGCAGTCCCGGAAAGTCTCGTACGTCAGGTGATAGTCCCCGAATCGCCGTATTGCGTCCGTGCCGCCGACCAGGTGGATACCCAGCTCCCGGAACCGCCGCACACTGGCCATCCCGGCCTCATAGCGCACCTTGAACGAGTCCAGGCGCTGCCGTTCGTCCGCGGTCAGGGGACGGGTCGAGGAAAGCTCGGTCAGCAAATCAACGCTGATGCGCAGCACGTGTAGGGTGGGGTCGACGAAGATGCCCCGGGCGGCGATCTCCGAGGCCAGATGCTCGTCAAGGCTCGGCCTGCCGTCCGGCCCGAGAAAATCGCAGTGTTCGATGGCGTCCACGCCCGCCGCGACGGCGTTGCGGATCCCGGGCGTCCCCTGGGCGTGGACCACGACCCTCAGGGCGCGGGCGTGGGCTTCATCAACAGCCGCAGCCAGCTCTTGCTCACTGAAATAGGCCAGCGAACGGTCGGTTCCAGCTGTGCCGCCCCCGGTGGCCATCACCTTGATGACGTCCGCGCCCTCGCTCGCGAGGCGCCGCACACTCTCGCGGACGGCGGAAGGACCCTCCGCCTCTTCTCCGCAGAACCAGAAATGGCCACGGGGCGCCGTTATCGGCCGTCCGCACAGGACCATGGACGGCATGCGCGTCACTATGCCCTGCGTTGCTGCCTCCCGGAGATGGAACGTCAGTCTGCCCCGCGCGCCCAGGTCGCGCACCGTGGTCACGCCGGACCGGAGGTGCGTGCGAGCGTTCTCGGCCGCGCGAAGGAGCATGAGTTCGTCCCTGTCTTCGGCCATGACTTGCTCGTAGGTGCGCAGCCCTGTTCCCAGTACAAGGTGTACGTGCGTATCGACAAGCCCGGGAATCGCTGTTGCCCCACGGTAGGTCACCCGGGTCACATCGGGCGGAAGTGCCGCCTCCGCACGGACTACCGAGTCGTCCAGCGGGTGCCCGGCCGCGAGAATCCGGTCCCCGGCAAGCACCAGACGTCCCGGCCGGTGCACGGTGCCGACCCCGTCATGCAGGCTGTGAACGTCGATCAGGGTGAAAAGCGCAGGTGGGTTCATGGGCTACTCCCCCGATATCCAGCCGTCGGTCTCTCCATAGAGAACCGCGCGAGCACTAAGCCCGCCTCTCGAGCACGGTGATGAATTCAATGTCGTCAAGCCGGATTCCCGGACGGATCTGTCCAACGCGCTCCACACCGTACCGGGAATGGACCGTGAGCCCTGCCAGTCCCGCCATCAACGCAATCTCGGGCGGGGTGAACCCGCGAACGGTGTCCCGCAGCACATAGGGCTTTGCAGTCTCATCGGTAAGCTCGCCCGGGGCCCACAGCATGCGCGCGTGAACAGGGTCAAAACCCGGGTGGCCTCTGGCCGCCCATCGATAGACGTTGCGAACCCCCAGGGCGAAGCGTCCCCCGGGACGGAGCGCCTCGCGTACCCGCCGCAGGAAGTCCAGGTGGGCGAGGTCGTCCCCAAGCCTACCGAACCCGCTCTCGTAGATGCAGAAGGCATGGTCATATTCCTCGTGACTGTCCAGCTTGCGCATATCCAGCTCGCCGAAAATGACTTCGCCCGGCCCAACGCCGGTCGCCCTCCTGCGGGCCTCGCGGACCAGCACCGGTGAGGCGTCCACACCGACGGCGCGGTATCCCCTCCGGGCAAGCTCGCGCGAGTGCCTGCCCAGCCCGCACCCCAGATCAAGCAGCGTCTGGCCCGGTCTTGCACCGAGGACCTGGACGAGCCAATCGACTTCCACGGCTGCATACTGCTCCATGCGCTCGAGCCCCGGGATGCTGTGTTGCCGCAGAAACGCCTGATGGCTCCACGCGCCGGGCAACGGCTCCAACGCCAGTTCGAACCGCCAACAGGGTTCGCCACCGGCCGACCGGGCCTCCTCAACGAGCCGGAAACCGGCCCCCTCGAACAAACGGCGGGCCCGCAGGTTGTATGTATACACACACTTGACCCGTGCGGAGGACCAACCGAGCTCCCTGGCCCGCTGCAGCAGCATGCCCACCACACGGCGTCCAAGGCCCCGGCCGCGCCAGGCGGGATCGCCGATGACGATGGGCAGGTCCTCAGGGGTCAAGGTTGCGTCGCCAATAGGAAACCATCCTTCGGGGGTCAGGGTTTGGACGATATACAACTCGCCCTGGGCGGCAAGCTGCGAGTACATCACCTGTACCTTGGCCAGGTCGTAGGGTGCGGCCCCCCGGCCTTCGGAAAAAAGGAGTACCTCCGGATCTTGATACCACGGCAGAGCGGCCAGCGCATCGAGCGCGGGGTCGGCGGGGCGCAGGCGCAGGTCCCGGTCCATGATCAATTTCGACAGCCACCGCACCCCGGGTGCAGCGCCCTGTCCGCACACCGCACCAGATTGCATAGGGTTTCGTTTACGGGGGTTGGGATCCGCAGCCGCCTGCCTTCACTGACTATCACGCCGTTTATGCTGTCGATCTCGGTGCGCCGTCCGTGAAGCACGTCCTGGAGCATGGACGACCGGTTGGCCCCGGTCAGTCGGGCGGCCTCCGTCACCTGAGCCCAGATGCCGTCCGCGTCGCACGGCAGCCCGACGCCGGCAGCCCGCGCCACGGCCTCGCCCTCCGCGACTGCCCGCCGCATGATCGCCGGGGCGTCGGGCAGCTCCAGCAGCCTGCCGTTCGTGACACTCAGGACCGCCGTGAGAGGGTTGATGGCGGCATTGATCAGCAGCTTGGCCCACTGGAGACCGTGGATGTTGCCTGAAACCTCCGTTGGCAGCCCGGCATCCGTCAGGGTAGCGGCCAGCGCCCTAACCCGGCCGGTATCACGCCCGTCCAGCTCGCCGATAGTGGTCGGGCCGCAACCGGCGTGGTCGACTCGTCCGGGACCGGATACGTAGGCTCCCTGGTGGGTGACGCCGGCCACGATCTGCCCCGGCGGCACGCGTTCACTTAGCGCTTCCACGTTTCCAAGGCCGTTTTGGAGGGTAAGTACGACGGTGTCCGGCCGCACCAGCGGTGGCAGGGACGCGCTTGCCGCACTGGTGTCATAAGCCTTGCAGCAGACGAGAACCGCGTCCACGACGCCTATCCTCGCGGGATCGGTGGTGGCGGCCGGGCGAAACACCCGCAGCCCGCTCGTGGACGTGGCTATCGCCAACCCCTGCTCGGTAATAGATTGAGCCTGTTCGGCGCGGCGGCACAGCATCCGAACTTCGTGCCCGGCCCCCGCCAGGGCAGCGCCGAACAGCGAACCCATTGCCCCGGCACCGAGCACGGCAATCTTTAGCGATCCGATCGTAACCAGTCCTCCCCACGGAGCGCAGCATACTCCTCACTGGAGATACGACCCATGTGCAGAAAATCCTATGGCGGAAAGCCATCTCCTGGTGGCGTCCCGCCAAACACGGGGCCCGGCGGCCATCCCGGCCGCCGGGCCCCGTGTTTGCCCGCTAACCGGCTACGACCTGGTCGGCCGGTTGCGCTGGAACTGGCTCTGCTGGCCCTGCTGCTGTTGCTGCTGGAACTGATTGCCCTGCTGGCCTTGCTGGAGCTGACCACCAATCTTGGTCACGTCGTCAACGGTATGCTCGTCCGTGTCACTGTTTGAGATAAAAGTCTTGCAGCAGGTCTCCTCACATTGGCTAACCGGCGTGTCGATCTGGGAGATCGCCGACGCATCGATGCCGTGATGGGTCTCCCTGGGCACAGCATCGCTTGTGATCATGATCGAGGAAGCCTCGCAGTAGTTGCCCTCCATCCAGTAGTGGCAACTGCTGACGCTGCAGCGAATCCGGTGTTTTTCGTCTACCATGAGCGCATGGTCCCTCCTTTCGTCACATCCTAGGCTCTAGTTTCTCCAGGCCGCGACGGTTCGAGCAAGCTTTTGGCAGAGTCAACAGGAAACCACTCGCAGTTCTCGCGCCTGCGCCGGACTGGACCGCGGCCCCGGTGCAGGCGTGTAAGCATCGTCCGGGGAACAATGTGGGCGGTTTTCATTTCAAGCGGAGGGTTCGCCGCATGGCGCGGCCGGTGAGCCGCATAGGGGGGGCAGTCGCGTGCACAACGTCGACGATGTGCGGCGCCGCGAGGACTTGCTCGCCGCCGCCCTGGCGCGCTTTGACCGCGCGGACCTGGGCTTTTTCCCGACGCCGCTGCACCTGCTGCCCAACCTCGGGCATCGCCTCGGCCACCCGGCCCTCTACGCCAAGCGGGACGACCTCACGGGGCTCGGCCTGGGCGGCAACAAGGTTCGCAGCCTGGAGTTCCTCCTTGGCAAGGCCCTGCGGGACGGCGCCGATACGGTTATTGCGGCAGGCGGGCTGCAGTCCAATCTGTGCCGCGTGACGGCCGCCGCCGCCGCCCGGCTGGGGCTGCGCTGCGTGCTCGTGCACAACGATCGGAGGCCGGGTTTCTACCAGGGAAACATGCTCCTCAACCACCTGTCAGGCGCCGAGCAGGTCTTTGCCGGGCCCGTGGACGAGGTTTGCCGGGCGCAACTCACCGACGAAATCGCGGGAGAGCAGGCAGCCGCGGGCCGCAGGGCTTTTGTGGTGCGCAACGGCGCCTCGACCGCGCTGGGCGCGCTGGGATACGTTCAGGCTGCGGTGGAGCTTTCGAGACAGGCACGGGATGTGGGCATCGAGATGCGGCACGTGGCCATGGTGGGTGCGATGGGCGGCACCGCGGCGGGCTTCGTGCTCGGGACGGCTCTTCTTGGACGGCCTTTCCACGTTCAGGTGATCAGTGTCGAATATTCCGAGCCCGTGCTGCGCGGTCTCATCCACGGCCTCGCGGTAGGCGCCCTCGAGCTGCTGCGGCAGGTCGATGCGCGGCTGGACCCGGGCGACGTCGACGAGGCGATGTCCATCCACGAGCGTTACCTGGGCCCGGGGTACGGCGTGCCGACGGAGCTTTCCACGCAGGCCCTCTACGACGCGGCGCGCCTTGAAGGGCTGTTCCTTGAGTCGGTCTACACCAGCAAGACCCTGGCCGGATGCCTCGGGCTGATCGAACGCGGCGAGATCCCAACCGGGGAGGCGTGCTGCTTTTGGCATACCGGCGGCACGGCAGCTCTCTTTGCACAGGCCGAGCAGCTTCAGCCCGGCCGCGACCCGGGCCCGCCCCGGACCTAGTCGCGACCGTGGGCGAGCCTCGGGCCTAGACCACGTACTCCAGCGCCGCGCCGGGGAAATGCCGGCAGATGAGATCGGCCATGAATTCCTTGACCTCGTTCATCTGGCCGGTATCGTATACCCACTTGCCGTAGCCGAATTGCCCAATCCGGTACCGCCGCCCTTCTTCGCTCATCGGAAGACCCGCCCCAGCGTGCCGGCTGAGGATCAGGTCGCGGGCCCGCGCGGTGAAGCGGTGGGTAACAACCTCGAACGTCAGCCCCTTTCCGTCGGCGCCTCGGGCGACGTCCCCGGCCGCAACCGTCGCCGCCACCGACTCTGCCAGCTCCGCGTACTCCTCGCGCCAACCGGGGTACGCCAGCACGGGCGCGATCATCAGCCCGATGGGATAGCCCGCCCGCGCAACCGCGGCCGCCGCCGCCAGCCGCGCCGCTATGGTTGCCGTGCCGGCTTCCCACCTCCTGACGACGGACGGCGTGTTGATGCTAAACCGCACACGGGTGCGTCCGCGGTGTTCCGCCGCCAGCAGCGGCTCGACCGAACCGAACTTCGTCACCACCCGGAGCAGCGTGCGGCCGTCACGCCCAAAGAACTCGACCGCGCGGGTCAGGGCCCCCGTAAGCGGTTCCACGGCGATAGGGTCGCCGGTCGCGGCGGCCTCAAAGACGGTGGCCCGCCCGTCCCCGGATGCGGCGGATGCGGCGGTCGCGGCGGTTGCGGCGTACTCGGCCGCTTTCGCCAGTATCTCGTCCACATTGACATAGACCCGGATGTATGGGTGGGGGCCGAGCGTCGTCTGCAGGTAGCAGTAAGCGCACAGGCCTGGGCAGCTCGTGACCAGCGGCAGCTGCCAGTCGGCCGAGGGCCTGCACCGCTGAAACGTCAGGTTGCGGCGCACCGCCACGACGAGTGTACGCTTGGCGGCCCGGTAGGCCCCGGCGATATCGCCCGGAGGGCAGCACACGGGCACGCGTCCGCGCGGTGGCAGCACCCTGACCTCGGGCAGCAGTTTGGTGAGTTGAGTGTGCAGCCGGCGGCCCAAGTCGTGCTCGAGCGCCGCGGGCTCAAAGAAGGCGCGGTCTATCATCAGCGACGGTTGCTGTCCCATATGGCTAGTCTGCCTTGACGGGGCAACAGCTAGTGTATTAGTGTAATAATACAGCGTAACATGACACGCCGCGCCGCCTGCAGGGCCGGATACGGGGGGTGGGAACCACGCCGAGCTTTTGGCTGCACGTGAACCCATCCTCCGGCGTTCCCCTCTATCTGCAGCTAAAGGAGCAGCTCAAGCGGGCCATAGGCGGCGGGGTCTTCCGGCCAGGCGACAGGCTTCCGGCGGTGCGCGAGCTCGCTGTCGAGGCCGTGCTCAATCCCAACACTGTGGCCAGGGTATATAGGGAGCTTGAGACCGACGGCTACATAACAACCCAGCGCGGGATAGGCACGTTTGTCGCCGCGGACCCTGGCCCGAGGCTGAGCGAGAGCGAACGGGAGCGGGCCCTGGCGGCGGCCGGCGGCCGCTTTCTGGCGGAAACCGCGCAGCTCGGCCTCTCCGCCGGCGATGCCGTGAGCTACCTTGTCAGGCGATGCGGTGTTGGGGCGCACGGCTCTCTGCCCGGCCCCGCAAAGGAGTGACGGCGGTGGACCAACTTGCGATCGAGACCCGGGGGCTCGTCAAGCGATACGGCGAAGCTCTGGCCGTTGACCACCTTGATCTTCAGGTTCGGTGCGGCGAGGTCTTCGGATTGGTCGGGCCCAATGGGGCGGGAAAGACGACCACCATCCGCATACTTGTGGGGCTCAGCGAGCCGTCGGCCGGTGATGTGCGGTTGTTTGGGCAGCCGCTGGCCGGGAGCGGACCAGCCCTGAGGGCGAAAGTCGGCTACGTCGGCGAGGAGCAGGCGGTATACCCCTATATGCGGGTCTCCGAGGCCATGGACTTTCTCCGGGCGTTCTACCCGCGATGGGACCAGGATCTGGCGCTCAGGATCGCTGATGTCTTTCGGCTGCCGCTGCGGCAGCGGGCCGGCGAGCTTTCCAAGGGTATGCGCGTACAGCTCGCCCTGGTCCTGGCCCTGGCACCCAGGCCCCCGCTGCTTATCCTGGATGAGCCCACGGCGGGCCTTGACCCGATCGCGCGCCGGGATTTCCTTTCAACGGTGCTGGGTGAGGCCGTCGGTCCGGACCAGAGCGTCCTCATGTCATCGCACAATCTCACGGAGGTCGAACGCGTAGTTGACCGTGTCGGCATTATTGTCCACGGCCGGATGGCCGCGGTCAGGACGGTGGATGAGTTCGGCTCGTCACAGAAACGTATCCGGGTGGTGTTTCAGGCTGACCAGCCCCCGGCGGGCATCCTCGACCAGCCGGGGATCGCCGGCGTGGCCCGGGAGGGGCGCGGCTACCTCTTGACGGTGGACGGCAACGTGGAGGACATAATGGCCTCGCTGGCGCGGGTGCCGACTTTTGCCCTGGAACTCCTGGACATGTCGCTGGAAGACTCCTTGCTGCACTACGCGGGAGGTGATCGGCGTGCCTAGCCCGCTGCGGGCCGTGATCCGCAAGGAGCTGCGGGAAAGCGTCTGGAAGCTGTGGCTGGGAGTGGGCCTGCTGACAGTGTTGGGGGGCATGCTTGGGCCCACATACGGCCTGCTCGGCGGGATTTTCCCGCAGGGGGCCATCGAGTTATTGCCCGCCTGGCTGCGGGGCCCGCTGTCAGCGATGCTTGGCGATTACCGGCTCTACCTCTGGTACAACTGGTACAGTAAGAACCTCTACCAGATGCTAACGGTCTTCTCCATCGTCTTTGGCGCCGGCCTTGTCGCGGGCGAGATCAGCCACCGGACGAGCGGGTTTCTGCACAGCAAGCCCGTCAGCCGGTCTGTGGTGCTTGCCGCCAAGTACGCGGTGGCCCTGGGGGCTCTCTGGCTGAGCGCTCTGGCCGGCACTGCGGCGGCGCTGATAGGCAGCTACGCATCCGACCATCCCGTCGCAGTTCGTTCGTTCCTGCTCGGTTTGCCGGCCGCGCTGTCCGGCGCCGCGGTGCTGCTGTCGGTGGTGCTGCTGGCGTCGGTTTCCGCGCGGGAGCCGATGAAGGCTGCCGGGCTGGCCGTTCTGTGGCTCGTGATCATGTCCGTGGCCAGCGTTGTCAGACCGCTGCGGGGGTTCTCGCTGTTTGTGCGCATGTCCGGCGAGCGCACCGCGCTGACCGGGCAGGTGGAGTGGGGCGCCGTGTTGGTCATGCTCGCGGCTGCAGCGCTCGTTCTCGGAGTAACCATGCGGGTGTTCAGGACCAAGGAACTATAGTCCGGCCGAAAGCGGCCAAGGAGGTTGGCGTGATGATCCTCTCCACCGTGGACCTCAAAACCGACTACACCGTGCTCGGCCTGGTCAAAGGAAGCACCATGCGCGCGCGTCACCTGGGGCAGGACATCGTCGCGGGGCTGCGCAAGATCGTCGGCGGTGAGGTGACCGAGTACGCGGAGCTGCTCGTGGAAGCGCGTGACGAATCCCTCAAGAAGATGATCCAGGACGCTGAGAGGCTCGGCGCCAACGCGATCATCGGCGTCCGCCTGCAGAGCACGACCATCACCACCGGAGCCGCAGAGGTTACCGCCTACGGGACGGCCGTGAAGATCTAGGTGGCAACCGCGGCGGCTACTCGTGCTATCGCATGGAAGGAATTGGGCTTACGGGCGGCGAAGTGGCACACATCTGAGGTGGGCGTGATCTGACCGGGCAAGTCCCGCGCCACCGGGGGACCAGTTGTGCCTGTCTTGCCTTGGCCGGGCCTGTGCGCACGGTCGCGTCCTGGCGCTCCCGGCCTTCGCCGGGGCCGCCGGGTTCCTCTGCAGTACCCTATGGGCTGGCCGGTCCTGTTTCTCCTTCCTGCCATTCTTGCCCTGGCGGGCGCGGGCTGCGGGCCGCGGGCGCCGGGCGTAAGCCTGGGGAGACAGCCGCCGGCAGCTAGCACGGCGCCTCTGCGGTTCGAGGTGCTGCCACGCGATGCCGGCACCGGGGCGAGCGGGGCGAGCGGGCTTGGCGGGGCGGCCCAGGGCGATGCCGCCGGTTCGCAGTCTGGCCCCGGCGCTGATCCTGATGCCGGCTTCCTCGAATACGTCCACGTACACGTGGCCGGAGCGGTAGCACGTGCCGGTGTCTACCGGTTAGTGGCCGGGGCGAGGGCATGTGACGCCCTTGCTCTCGCCGGCGGAGAGACTGCGCAGGCCTACCTGGCGGCGGTCAATCTGGCGTCGCTTCTATCCGACGGACAACAGCTGTACATCCCCAGTCAGGCGGAGGTCAGGGCCTCGGGCTCGGCAATCTGGCCCGGCGGTCTGCCGGCGGGCGGCGTTGCGGGAGCGGGAAGCGGCGTTGCGGCCATACCGGGACCACTTGACATAAACTCGGCCTCGAGCAAGGCCCTCGAGGATCTACCGGGAATCGGTCCGGTTTTGGCCGCGCGCATCGTGGCGTACCGGGCCGCCAACGGGCGCTACAGCACGGTAGATGACCTTCTCAAGGTGTCCGGCATCGGTCCGGCCAGGCTGGCGGATATCAGGGACCGCATCACCGTGCGCTAGCGAGACAAAGGCGCCTTGCCTGCTACCTGCGGCGCCTTTTCTCCAGATAGTCCCGCAATTCGCCCGTGTGTTTGGCAATGACGGCCGCGGCGAGCCCTAATCCAACCAGCGCGTAGGCCGCGGTGCCACCAAAAATCCACATGGCGACGGGCAGCGCGGCCATTCCCGTCACCACCGCTGCGTAGCTGTCTCTGAAGGCGGCCAGGCCGAGCACGTACGCGATGAGGAAGCCGCCGATCGAAGCTGGCTGGTACACCGCGAGGGCGCCGGCTGTGGCGCCGAGCCCCTTGCCTCCGCGCATGCCCAGCCAGGGCATCCAGTTGTGGCCGGCGACAACGGCCACCGCGACCATCCCTATCAGCAGCGGAAGGCCCGGAAACCAGCGGGTGGCCAGCCAGACCGCCAGCGCCCCCTTGGCCACATCCGTGACCCCGGTGAGCACGCCCGGAAGTGGGCCGACGTTGCGGAACGCGTTCATCCCGCCAACATTGCCGCTGCCGACCTGCCGGATGTCACGGCGTCCGAGGAGACGGGTGTAGATATAGGCGGAAGGGAAAGAACCGATGAAATAGGCCACGGCGACCGCCGCCAATGGTTGCATGGTCCTCACCTCCGGGGCGAGATTTCGGTTCCCGCGGCGGTGGACCTGCCGGCATGGCGCGCGGCCCTGAGTTTTGCGTTGGGCGCCGCCACCGGCGAGGCGCTGCTCGCCCGGTACTGGTCTATGGATCCGGCGGCCGTGCCACTCGGAGCGGTTGGCCGCTGGCGCTGGCTGGCCGCCGCTGTCAGCCTCGCCCTCGCTCTGGCTGGGATGCCCTTCCACGGGAGGTTCCCCTTTCCACCATACGCGGCAGGCCCTCTCCGTAGGCATAGAAGGGCCAATCTGGTGTGGCTAGCTGTTGTAGCAAGTATGGGTCTTGCCCTTTCCATCGCTCACAGCGCCAGTTTGCTCGGCGCTCCCCTTAGGCTTGCCGCGGGCCAGCCAGTGACGACGATCCAGGCCGGGGCCCAAGCTCAGCCATACAGGGTGTTGGTGACGGGCATCTCCCGGGCTTCCGGGGAGACTTGCTTCGTGCGGGCACGGGCATGGACGGGAGGAACGCCGGGTACGGACGCCGTAAGAGCTCAGGTCGAATTGGTCGTTCCCCTCGCCCTGACGGGTGGTGGGCACCGGGCACAGTTCCTGCCCGGCTCGGTGTTTGAATGCCGGGCGCGGCCCTACCTTCCCGAACCAGCCCTGAACCCGTATGAGTACGACCCGCGGGCAGCCCTCGCGCGTGACGGCATCGCGGTACGCCTGCGGGTGGAGGCCCTGACCGGTCCCGGCCCATCCCCGGGCCGCGCCGGCGAGGCCCAAGCCGGCGCCGCCCTGCCGGCCCTCGGGCAGGTCAGGACGGCATGGTACCGGTTGCGCTACGCGCCGGTTCGCCTTTCGGCGGCATGCAGGTGGCGGCTGGAGGATCTGTTCGAGCTCCATCTCAGCCCGGCCGGATCGGCGCTGGCCCGGGCCCTCATGCTGGGCGACCGGGGCTGGCTGGAAGAGCATCAAACGCTGGGGTTTGAGCGCTCGGGGTCGCTGCACCTGATGGCGGTCAGCGGGCTGCACGTCGGTTTTCTGGCCGGAGTGATCGGGTTCGTTTGCTCTGCATGCAGGGTGGACGGCAAAGCGCGAAACGCCGCCGTAACCGCGGGCACGGGCCTCTTCGCTCTGATTACCGGGGCCGGCCCGGCGGTGCTCCGTGCGGCGGTAATGCTCAACGCCGGGCTGTGGCACCCGGCAGGTAGGCGGAGCAGCCCGCTCAACTCACTTGGCCTGGCCGCCCTTGTCATTCTCGCCTCCAACCCGCTGCAGATTGCCGACGCGGGCTTCCAGCTGTCCTTTGCGGCGACGCTGGGCATCATCGCCTGGTCGGGGCGGGCGGGTACGTCCGCCGCGGCCAGGCTGCGGGGTGCGCTTCTGTCCAGCTACGGGGCGCAGGTCACCGGTCTCCCAGTTCTGCTCCATCATTTCTACCGTTTCGCCCCCTGGGCACCCCTCAACAACCTGCTCCTGCTGCCGTTGGGCGGCCTGGTGATCAGCGCCCTCTTTGCGGTCTCCTGCGCCGGGCTCGTGCTCCCGGTCATCTTCGCCGTTTTGGCATGGCCGGTCGACGCGCTGCTCCGGCTGCTGGCGGCGGTGGCCGAGACCCTCTCGCGCCTTCCGTGGAGCATGGTCGTGACCGGGAGGCCCAGCCCGGCTGCGACCCTGGCTGCGCTGGTCTTTGTGGCTCATGTGGGGCTGCTCCGGTCGAAAACCGGCGGAGGCGGGGAGGTGGCTTCGGCCGGGTCCAGGTCAGGCCCCGCGACCACGCGGCGGCGTCCGGTGCTGCAGTGGCCAGATTGGCCCTCCCGGCGGGTCATCCTCACCGCTGGAGCCCTGGTGCTTCTGTATCTACAGGCTGTTTGGCTGCACCGGCCAGGACCCGGGCTGACGGCGAGCTTCTTTGCCGTAGGGCAGGGGGATGCGGCGCTCGTGCGGTGCGGCAGACAGGCCGTGCTCGTCGATTTCGGGCCGCCGGCGCCGCCGGGTGGCACGGGGGCCTCACGCTTCGCCCGCTGTGTGCTGCCGTACCTGCAGGCGACAAGGGCCTTTCCCTCACTTGGAATTCTGTCCCACCCGCACGCCGACCACGTTGGTGGCCTGGGTGACGCGATGCGGCAGTTCCCCGGGATGCGCGTGCTGACCCGCGATTGTTTTGAGGAGGCGGCCAGAGCCTGGCTGGACCCCGACAAGCCTTGGCTCACTGCCCGGCTGGTGCCCGTGGACCGCGAGGGCGTTCTGACGCTGCCCGCGGACGCGCGCGCGGGCTCCTCGCTGGTGCTCGAGTTATTCTGGGCGCCCGGTCTGGGCCCCGGGGCGCACGTCAACGAGCTCTCCTGCGCCGTGCGGGTCCGGTGCGCGGCGACGCCGGACGCCCCGACGAGGGTGGATGGAGCCGGCGGGGGCTGGGGTGATGGAGCCGGGGCCTTTCTTTTCGCCGGCGACCTCGGCCT